>NZ_LIQQ01000380.1 GCF_001418565.1 Streptomyces graminilatus
GGTCACTCATGGCGAGGCCGCCGGAAAGGCGCGCGGTGCCGCCATCACGCGCGATCGGACAGCAACTGCTTCGACGCCACCGCAATTCGGCGCCTCGTACGGGCCCACCGGGACGCCGGAGGCCGAGCCGTCAGGCACGCTCCCGGCCCGCGGGGCCTGGCCGATCAGGAGAAGACGGTGAGCGGCCAAGCCCCCCGGGCACCTTCGGCCGACCGGTACTAGTCTCCTCGGCATGACCGAAAACGCCGCCCGATCCGTCACCGTCGAGCGCACCAGCACCGGCCACTTCGTCGCCACCAACACCCGTGGCGGCACGATCGCCTTCGGCACCGGCTCCGACAGCGAGTTCACCCCGGTCGAACTGCTCCTCGCCGCGCTCGGCGGCTGCTCGGCGGTGGACGTCGACGTCGCCACCGGCCGCCACGCCGAACCCGGCACGTTCTCCGTCGAGGTGACCGGCAACAAGGTGGCCGACGAACTCGGCAACCGCCTGACCGACCTCGCGGTCACCTTCACCGTCACCTTCCCGGACGGCGAAGGCGCGGACCGTGCCCGGACGATCCTGCCCCGCGCGGTGAAGGCCTCCCACGACCGGCTCTGCACGGTCAGCCGCACAGTGGAGACCGGTACACCGGTCACGGCGACCATCAAGGACGCCTGAAGGAAGTCGCAGGGTTGTACGAGGGACTCGGTGCCGTAGCCGCCGACACGCACCTGAGCACCTTCGGCCTAGACGCCTCGCGCCCGGTCGGGCCCTGCTCCCGTTGGGCAGCCGGCGCCTCGCCGCGGCGATCAGGAGTCCGGGCAGAGCCGCCAGATCGGCCGCCCCCTCCGCGTCGTCGGCGCCGTCGGGGAGCCCACCGCGCCAGCGCGGCCAGGAGATCTCGGCACGGACGGCAGGCCAGTTGGCGAGGACGTCGTTCCGGTGGTCGGGCCCGTAGCTCATGCGAATAGCGCGCTGGCTTCGGTCAGCCGTCGCATCAAGCCGTTGCCGGCCACTGTGACCGCTGGCGCCGAACTCGCCGCCCAACAGGGGGCCGGAGAGCTCATATGTGACGTAGCGCCATCTCAACCGGCTCGGATCCAGGCTCTTGACCAGTGGGGATGGCAGACCGATCCTGAAGTACCAGGAGAGCCGGGCCACTTGGTCCTTTGTCCTCTCGGGTCCGACCCCTTGCCCAGCCACCGTGCGGGCGCGCGTCCCCCCGACTTTGCCTGCCCCTTCGCCGATGGTTCAGACGCGCCAAAACACCCACCACGGTTTTCCTGGCATGCCTCCCTTTTTGGCCGGTTCACACCGGTCCGGCGGGTGAGGGCCGAGCCGTTCGCCGGTACCGGTCGAGAAACGGGACGCGGCAGACACCTCAACGTGCCCGCTCGGCGGAGAGGAGACGCGACTGACGCCACGACGGCTTTTATGACACTGCGGTCTGTGAAACAAGCGGAAATCCGGACTGGTCGGAAAAGACCGTAAATGAGGGATCCGTCGAAGTCAGAACAGAGCGGCTGATCTGAGGCTGTTTCGCACGTTCCCGCCCCGCCTAGGTTCGCTGTGCTCCGCACACTGATCGGTCATGCCGTCAGAAATACGCACTCCAACGACAACGAAGGAGAAGTTCGTGCGCAGTCTCAGACACGCGATACTCCCGCTGGCCGCGGCCACCGTACTGGCACTGATTGGTGCGGGAACGGCCGAGGCGGGGTCCGCCCAGGCCGGCACCAAGGCGCAGCTCACCAGCGGTGCTCCTACCGCTGCCGGGAACGGCGCGACCAGCGTCGGCCATACGGCGCGGCTCTCGAACGGGTCCGCGGTCGACTCGGCACGGGACGCCGCCGCGCTGGCCCGCTTCTGGACGCCGGAGCGGATGGCGAAGGCTGTCTCGCTCGACAAGGTGGCCGCCCCGGCGCGGGCGGACGCCGCCAGGAAACTCGTACCCACCGGGAACCCGGGGACGACCCCGGCCGCCTCCGCACGCTCCAGCACCGCGTCCCCGCGCATCAACGAATCCGCGGCGGTGGGCAAGGTGTTCTTCACCAACCCCAGCAACGGCGGCACCTACGCTTGTTCGGCGAGCGCTCTCAACAGTGACTCGAAACAGATGGTGGTCACAGCCGGGCACTGCGTGCACGGCGGCAGCGGCGGCACCTGGATGACCAACTGGGTCTACGTGCCTCGCTACCGCAACGGAAACAGGCCGTTCGGCACGTTCGCCGCCAAGCAGATGCGCACGTTCACCGCCTGGATCAACAGCAGCGACCTCAGGCGGGACGTGGCCATGGTGACCACCTGGCCGCTCAACGGCAACAAGATCGTCAATGTCACCGGCGGTCACGGAATGAGCTGGAACTTCTCGCGCACGCAGCCCATCACCATCCTGGGCTACCCCGGCAACTTCAACAGCGGGGAAGTCCAGTGGGCGTGTACGGGCACGACAAGGGCAGCCAGTGACAACGGCATCGAGCTGCAGTGCAACTTCGGCGGCGGCTCCAGCGGTGGACCATGGCTGCGCGTCTTCAACGACTCCAATGGTCTCGGGTCCGTCAACGGAGTGATGAGCACCGTCACTTCGAACGGCTGGAACGAGGCCGCCTACTTCGACGACGCGGTCAAGGGCATGTTCGACGCCCAGGGCGGCGTCACCTGACCACCACCTGACCACCCGACAGACGCAACACCGGACAGGACAAGGAGGCAGTCCCATGCGTCGCAGTAGTCTGAGCCGCTGGGCGGTGGCAGCCGCCCTCGTCGCCGCCGTCGTGGCTATGGCCGCATGGCGTACGGCGGCCACGGCCTCG
>NZ_LIQQ01000381.1 GCF_001418565.1 Streptomyces graminilatus
CCCAAGCCGCGCCCCGCCCGTCACAGCGCTTTCAGCGCCGCCGTCGTCGCCCTGGCCAGCGCCGCCAGGTGCCCCTTCGGGAGTTTCGGGCTGCGGATCACGACCGAGCGCCAGTAGAGGGGCCCCGAGATCAGGTCGAGGGCCAGGTCGATGTCGACGCCCTGGCGGATCTCGCCCCGCTCCGCCGCCGCCGCGACGATTCCGCTCGCGACCCCGTCCTGCCCCTCCCGCAGCGCCTTCTGCATGGCGTCGGCGATCTCGGGGTTGCGCGCCGCCTCCGCCTGGAGGTCGGGGATGACCTGCGAGGCCACCGGGTGGCGCAGCGCGCGGGACGTCAGCTCGTACAGCAGCCGCAGATCACCCTCCAGCGTGCCCGTGTCCGGCGCCGGCAGCCCCTGCACCGCGAGCGCCGAGACCAGGTCGAGGACCAGGTGCAGTTTCGAACGCCAGCGCCGGTACACCGCCGTCTTGCCGACGCCCGCCCGGCGCGCGATGCCCTCGATGGACATCCGGGCATATCCGACGGCCGCCAGTTCCTCGAACACGGCAGCCCGGATGGCCTCCGTCACGTCCTCCCGCAGTACGGCGGCTCCGGCGGGGGCCCGTCGGCGGGTCCGTGCCGGCGCCGTCCCGGGCTCGTCGGTGTTCGTCGTCATGAGGACCAGCATAGGCGCGTGACGACGGAACGGTTGCGTTCCGACGCCGAATCGGAATACGCTCCCGTTACGACGATACGGTCCCGTCCCGACGTAAGAGTATGGCAAGAATCGCGTAAGGAACCCAAGGAACCGGCGGGGGACGCCTGAAACGGGAACCGGACGCGCACCCCATTCCCCCGAGCGAAAGCAGCGGATGTGAGCCAGGCCCTCCACACACCGCCCCAGTCCACGCCACCCCCCTCCGGGGTCAGGCAGGCGGGCGACGACCTCACGGCACTCGCCGTCCGGTACGGCCTCTCGGTCAGTGGCGCCCGCCCCAGCCTGCCCGCGTACATCGGCCAGTTGTGGGCGCGGCGCCACTTCATCACCGCGTTCGCCACCGCCAAGCTCACCGCCCAGTACAGCCAGGCGAAGCTCGGCCAGGTCTGGCAGGTGATGACCCCTCTGCTCAACGCGGCGGTCTACTACTTCATCTTCGGCGTCCTGCTGGGCACCAAGCAACACGTGCCGGACTACATCCCCTTCCTGGTCACGGGCGTGTTCATCTGGACCTTCACCCAGAGCTCGATCATGGCGGGCACCCGCGCCATCGCCGGCAACCTCGGCCTCGTCCGGGCGCTGCACTTCCCGCGCGCGGCCCTGCCGATCTCCTTCTGCATCCAGCAGCTCCAGCAGCTGATGTTCTCGATGGCCGCGCTGATCGTGATCCTGCTCTGCTTCGGCATCCCCGTCACCGCCTCCTGGCTGCTGGTCATCCCCGCCCTCGTACTCCAGTTCGTGTTCAACACGGGCATGGCGATGATCATGGCCCGGATGGGCGCGTCGACCCCGGACATCGCCCAGTTGATGCCGTTCCTGCTGCGGACCTGGATGTATGTGTCCGGGGTCATGTGGAGCCTCGGCAAGCTGTCCAAGAAGGACCATCTGCCGCACGTGGTGACGGTGATGCTGGAGACCAACCCGGCGGCGGTCTACATCGACCTGATGCGCTTCGCCCTGATCGACAGCTACCACTCCGACCAGCTGCCCGCGCATGTCTGGCCGATCGCCGCCGCCTGGGCACTGGTCGTGGGCGTCGGCGGCTTCATCTACTTCTGGAAGGCTGAGGAGACGTACGGCCGTGGCTGAGAACCCGAACGACGTGAACGACGTGAGCAACCCGGGCAACCTGAACGACGTGAGCAGCGCGGGCGAGCAGATTCCCACCGTCGTCGCCAACGGCGTCGACATCGTCTACCGGGTCAACGGCACGGGTGCCGGACGCGGTACGGCGACCGCCGCCCTCAACCGCATGGTGCGGCGCAAGCAGAGCGAGAAGGCGGCCGGTGTCCGCACGGTGCACGCCGTCAAGAACGTGTCCTTCGTCGCCTACCGGGGCGAGGCCGTCGGCCTGATCGGTACCAACGGCTCCGGCAAGTCGACGCTGCTCAAGGCGGTCGCCGGACTGCTGCCGGTGGAGAACGGCCACATCTACACCGACGGCCAGCCCTCCCTCCTCGGCGTCAACGCGGCCCTGATGGGCGACCTGACGGGCGAGCGGAACGTCTATCTCGGCGGTCTCGCGATGGGCATGTCCCGGGAACAGATCAAGGAGCGCTACCAGGGCATCGTCGACTTCTCGGGGATCAACGAGAAGGGCGACTTCATCACCCTCCCCATGCGGACGTACTCCTCCGGCATGGGTGCCCGGCTGCGCTTCTCCATCGCCGCCGCCAAGGACCACGACGTCCTGCTGATCGACGAGGCGCTGGCCACCGGCGACCGCTCGTTCCAGCAGCGCTCCGAGGAGCGCATCCGCGAACTGCGCCAGCACGCGGGCACGGTGTTCCTGGTCAGCCACAACAACAAGTCGATCCGCGACACCTGCGACCGGGTCCTGTGGCTGGAACGCGGCGAACTCCGCATGGACGGCCCGACAGAAGACGTTCTGGAGGCGTACGAGGCCTTCACCAACCGGCCGGCCAAACCCGCCCCGGCGGCCTAGTGCCGGAACACCCAGGTGCGGTAGACGAGGAAGCGGAACGCCGAGGCGAGCACGATCGAGACGCCTTTCACCTCGTTCGACTCGACCGGACCGTGCAATCCCAGACCGTGATAACCGACGTAGAACAGACCGCTTTCCATCGCGATGCCGATCGCGCTGAACACGAAGAACAGCGCGATCTGCGACCTGGTGCGTGAGGCCCTGTCCCGGTAGGTGAAATAGCGGAATCCCAGATAGTTCGTCCCCATGGCGATGAGGCTGGCCAGGACGGTAGCCGTCATCGCCTGCCAGCCCAGGCCGTGCAGCAGCAGGTTGAAGAACAGGAAGTTCACCAGGACACCGCTGCCCCCGACGGCGCCGAATTTCACCGTTTCAAGGATTACGCGCCGCACCGATCGGACAGGAACGGACAGCCGGTCCTCGGAGACATTCACACTCACGCACGCGACTTTATCCGAGGCGTCCGGTGTAGCAGGAAAGGGTAAATTCCCCGTCTGCTTTTCTCTAACAGTTGTCAAGAAAACGCGGGTGCCCCTGGCCATGACGGCCAGGGGCACCCGTTCACATGCGTACTACCGGCTGCCGGCTACGAATGGGACCGCAGCAGCGTCCGCATGGTCCGCATCGCGACCGACAGGTTCGCCAGGTCGAAGTCGTCCGAGCTCTGGATCTCGTCCAGGGTCGTACGCGCCCGGCCCAGGATCGCCGAGTTCTTCTCCTCCCACGCCTTGAAGCGCTGCTCGGGCGTCGACGAGCCGTTGCCGACCGTGAGGACGTCCGCCGTGAGGGACGCGTGGGCCGCGTACAGGTCCTCGCGGATGGAGGCGCGGGCCATGGACTGCCAGCGGTCCGCGCGCGGCAGCTCGATGATGCGGTCCATGAGCTGGGTGATGTGGAGGCGGTCCGCGAGGTCGTAGTAGACCTCCGCGACGTCCATCGGATCGCGGCCGATCCGGTCGGCGACCGACACGATGTCCAGCGTCGGGAAGGCCGACGAGAAGCCCGCGACCCGGGTGGCGAGTTCGTCGGGGACGCCGGCGCCCGTCAGCTCGTCGTAGATCTGCTGGTACCACTCCAGGTCCGCGCCGCTCAGCAGCCTGGACAACTGGGACCAGACCTGGCTCACCCGCTCGCCGAAGAACTCGATGGTCTCCGTGAGCTGCACCGGCTGCGGCCGGTTGTTGAGCAGCCAGCGCGTACCGCGCTCCACGAGCCGCCGCGAGTGCAGACGGATCCGGGTCTGGACGGCGGCCTCGACCGTGTTGTCGAGCGCCTCGACCGCGTCCCACACCGCGCTGGAGTTGAAGATCGCGCGGGCCGCGGTCTGCGCCCGCACCACCTCCTCCAGCGAGGCGCCGGTCTCCTCACGCAGCCGGTGCAGGAAGCTCGTACCGCCCGTGTTGACCGTGTCGTTGACGAGTACGGTCGTGATGATCTCGCGGCGCAGCGCGTGCCCGTCGATCTGCTCGGGGAACTTCTTGCGCAGCGCGCTCGGGAAGTAGGCGTCCAGCAGGCGCCGCAGATACGGGTCCTCGGGCAGTGACGTGCGCAGCAGCTCGTCGGCGACGGTGATCTTCGTGTACGCGAGGAGTACGGCCGTCTCCGGACCGGTCAGCCCCTGCCCGCCGCCGAGGCGCTCCCGGATCTGCCGGTCGGTCGGCAGGAACTCCAGCGCCCGGTCCAGGTGCCCTTCCCTGACCAGGTGGCGCATGAAGCGCTGCTGGGCGTGGAGCATGTCCTTGGACTGGGCGAGGGCGTTGGCGATGGCCGTGTTCTGCGCGTAGTTGTTGCGCAGGACGAGCGCGCCGACCTCGTCGGTCATCTGGGCGAGCAGCTTGTTGCGCTGCTTGACCGTCATGTCGCCTTCCACGACGAGCGAGTTGAGCAGGATCTTGATGTTCACCTCGTGGTCGGAGGTGTCCACGCCCGCGCTGTTGTCGATGGCGTCGGTGTTGATCTTCCCGCCGACCTGGGCGAACTCGATCCGCCCGAGCTGGGTGAGCCCGAGGTTGCCGCCCTCGCCGACGACCCGTACGCGCAGGTCGGCGCCGTCGACGCGGATGGCGTCGTTGGCCTTGTCGCCGACGTCGGCGTGCGACTCCGTACTCGCCTTGACGTACGTGCCGATGCCGCCGTTCCACAGCAGGTCGACCGGTGCCTGGAGGATCGCCTTCATCAGGTCGGCCGGTGTCATCTTGCCGACGCCGGCCTCGATGCCGAGCGCCTCGCGGATGTGCGAGTTGACCGTGATCGCCTTGGCGGTACGGGGGAAGACGCCGCCCCCGGCGGAGATCAACTGGCTGTCGTAGTCGGCCCAGCTGGACCTCGGCAGCTCGAACAGCCGCCGCCGCTCGGCGTAGGAGACGGCCGCGTCGGGCTTCGGATCGATGAAGATGTGCCGGTGATCAAAGGCGGCGACCAGCCGGATGTGTTCGCTCAGCAGCATGCCGTTGCCGAACACGTCACCGCTCATGTCACCGACACCGACGACGGTGAAGTCCTCGCTCTGGGTGTCGACGCCCAGCTCGCGGAAGTGCCGCTTGACGGACTCCCAGGCGCCGCGCGCGGTGATGCCCATGCCCTTGTGGTCGTAGCCGGCCGAGCCGCCCGACGCGAAGGCGTCCCCGAGCCAGAAGTCGTACGACTGTGCGACCTCGTTGGCGATGTCGGAGAAGGTCGCCGTGCCCTTGTCTGCGGCGACGACGAGATAGGTGTCGTCCTCGTCGTGCCGTACGACGTCGGCGGGCGGCACGACCTCGCCGGCCACCAGGTTGTCGGTGATGTCGAGGAGCGCCGAGATGAAGGTCTTGTAGCTCCTGATCCCCTCGGCGAGCCACGCGTCCCGGTCCACGGCCGGATCCGGGAGCTGCTTGGCGACGAAGCCGCCCTTGGCGCCGACCGGCACGATGACGGTGTTCTTCACCATCTGCGCCTTGACCAGGCCCAGGATCTCGGTACGGAAGTCCTCACGCCGGTCGGACCAGCGCAGCCCGCCGCGCGCGACCTTCCCGAACCGCAGGTGGACGCCTTCCACCTTCGGCGAGTACACCCAGATCTCGAACGCCGGACGCGGCGCGGGCAGGTCCGGGATGGCCTGCGGGTCGAACTTCATGGACACGTAGTCGTGCGGCCTGCCGGTCGCGGCCCGCTGGTAGAAGTTCGTCCGCAGGGTCGCCTTGATGACGGTGAGGAACGACCGCAGGATGCGGTCCTCGTCGAGGGAGGCCACCTGGTCGAGGGCCGCGTCCAGTTCCTCCATGAGGGCGTCGGTCAGCTCGACACCGGCCCGCTGCCGTTCCGGCGACATCCGCGCCTCGAACAGCGACACCAACAGCCGGGTGGTGTGGACATTGTTCCGGAGGGTGTCCTCCATGTAGTCCTGGCTGAACGTGGAACCGGCCTGCCGCAGGTACTTGGCGTACGCCCGCAGCACCAGCGCCTGCCGCCAGTCGAGGCCCGCGCTCAGCACCAGCGCGTTGAAGCCGTCGTTCTCGGCCTGTCCGGTCCAGGTGGCCGAGAAAGCCTCCTGGAAACGCTCGCGGCCGTCGTCGCCGAGATAATCCCCGCCGCCGCTCAGCGACTTGGGCAGCCGGAGCCCGAAGTCGTAGACCCAGGCGACGGTCCGGTCCGAGCAGCGCAGCTCGTACGGCCGCTCGTCGGTCACCTCGACGCCGAGCCGGTTGAGGACCGGGAGCACGGAGGACAGCGAGACCGCCTCGCCGGTGCGGTAGATCTTGAAGCGGCGCTCTCCGGGCGCGGCGCCCACCGGCTCGTACAGGCTCAGCGCGAAGTTCGTGCCGACGCCCAGCTTTTCGAGGTGGACGAGGTCGGCGACGGCGGCGCGCGGAGTGTGGTCGGCCTTGTAGCCCTCGGGGAAGGCGTTGCCGTAGCGGCGCAGCAGTTCGGCGGCGCGCTCCTCGCCGCACTCGGCGTTGAGGGCTTCGGCGAAGCCGTCGGCCCAGGACCTGGCGGCCTCGACGAGCCGCGCCTCGATGCGGTCCTTGTCCTGGTCGGACAGTTGCGGCAGTTCGGTGCCCTGCGGGACCCGGACCACGAAGTGCAGCCGCGACAGGATGGATTCGGTGTTCCAGGCGGTGAAGTCGACGCTGTTGCCGCCGAGTTCTTCCTTCAGGATGTCGATGATCCGCAGCCGTACGCCGGTGGTGTACCGGTCGCGGGGCAGATAGACGAGGGCGGAGTAGTAGCGCCCGTACTCGTCCTGGCGCAGATAGAGCCGCAGCCGGCGCCGCTCCTGGAGGTACAGCACCGAGGTGACGATCGCCCGGAGTTCGTCGGGCGGCGTCTGGAAGATCTCGTCGCGCGGGTAGGTCTCCATGATCTGGAGCAGATCGCGCCCGTCGTGGCTGTCGGGCGAGAACCCGGCGGAGCGCAGCACCTCTTCGACCTTGCGGCGGACGACGGGCACCCGGCGCACGGACTCGGTGTAGGCGGCGGACGAGAACAGCCCGAGGAACCGCCGCTCACCGACGACCTCGCCGCTCTCGTCGAACTTCTTGACCCCGACATAGTCGAGATAGGAAGGCCGGTGCACGGTGGCGCGGCTGTTGGCCTTGGTCAGTACGAGGAGCTTGTGCTCGCGGGCCTTGGCGCGGGCGTCGGCGGGCAGCCGCTCGAAGGACGGGCTGACCGGGTGGCCCTCGTCCTCGGAGTGGTGCGGATCGGCCCGCAGGATGCCGAGACCGGTGCCCGGCACGGCGGCCAGCGTGTCGTCCCCGCGCAGTTCGTACTCGCGGTAGCCGAGGAAGGTGAAGTGGTCCTGCGCGAGCCAGCGCAGCAGTTCACGCGCCTCCTCGACGTCCTGGTCGACCAGGTCGCCGGCGGTCGGCTCCTTGGGCAGCTCGTCGGCGATGCGCAGCGCCGCGTCGCGCATCTTCTCCCAGTCCTCGACGGCCTCACGGGTGTCGGACAGCACGCGCAGCAGGTCGCTGGTGATCTGCTTCAGATCGGCGCGGTCGGTCTCGCGGTCGATCTCCACGTGGATCCACGACTCGACGTGCGCGTCGTGCGGCAGGTCGCCGCCGACGACCGCACTCCCGGTGGGCCGGTCGGGCAGTACCTCGATGAGCCGGCCCGTCAGGTCCCGTCGTACGACGAACTGCGGATGGACGACGAGGTGGATGCCGCGGTTCTGCCGGGACAGTTCGTTGGTGACCGAGTCGACGAGGAAGGGCATGTCGTCGGTCACGACCTCGACGACGGAGTGGCTGGAGGTCCAGGCGTTCTCCTCGACGGTCGGGGTGAGCACCCGCACGCTCGCCGTGCCCTGAGGGCGCGTCTCGCCCAGCCGGCGGTGCGAGAAGGCCGCGCCGAAGACGTCCACCGGGTCCCGGCCGACGAGGTCCTCCGGGGCGGTGTGCAGGTAGTAGCGCTGGAGGAACGCGAGCACGGTGTCGTGGTCCGGGATTCCGGGGTCTTGGCCGGGCCCGGTCGCGCGTGTCGTCCCAGTCGGTAGGCGCCCCCCGACCGGGCTGTTCTCAGCTACCCGGGCGGCCCTCTCCAGCAGCTCGGCCTTGGCTTCGTCCAGCTTGGTCTGCATTGTCCTCTGGCTCCTGTCGCGCGCCGTTGCGTGACGTAGAAGGAAGTTCGGTCCCTCTTCCGGCACAACGCCTCGACGCGGGGTCTCCGGTCTGTTCCGACGCTATGCCGCAAGGGGGAAAGAGCAGGGGGGTATCAGCCATTTCCGTCACCCCGGCGGAGTGTGACGCTGCTCTCGGCAACGCCGGTCCGTGGGATGCGTACGGCGTCCTGGGAACCCTCGGGGTTCCGTCCCGCCCGCGCCGACCAGCGATCACCGCCCGGACACGGATGTGGTCCGTGCATTCCGGGCGCAGGGCAGGGGCCATGACGCCCCCGCGACGTATCGCGCTGATCACGCCACCAGGCTATCGCTCATGACGGGGGCCACGTCATGAGCCATTTGAGTACAAAAGCAGGTCGGGAAGTTTGCCGTTCTGCACAGTGGAGAAGAACGGGGGCCCGAAATGGCCGGAACAGTGATGGTTGCGCCACCGCAGGAGGCAGCCGCAGGAGGTGAACGGCAGGGCGCCAGGGGCCCACAGCCCCCGAAGCCCGGCAAAGATCGTACGACCGCTCGATTACTCGATTAGACGAAGATCACGCGGCAACGCGGGATACCGCTACGGCTACGGCTACCGCTACGGCTACGCAGGGTGGCTACGCCGGATACGACTACGCGGCCAGCCGCTCGGCCTCGGCGACGGCTTCCTCCAGGGTGTCCACCACGGGCACGCCCACCTCTTCGAGGCTGGCCCGGCCATGGGAGCCGCCGGTGTACAGCACGGCCCGCGCACCCACGTGCAGGGCGGCGACCGCGTCGTCGGCGGCATCCCCGATGACCACCGTGCGCGCGGGCTCGACCCCGGTGAGCGCACCGAGGTGGCGCACCATGTGCTCGGTCTTGCTGCCACCGGAGGGCCCGGTCCGCCCGTCGACGCGCAGGAAGTGCGGCTCGATCCCGAACTCCCGGACCAGCGGGACGAGCTCGTCATGCCCGTACATGCTCAGAATGGACTGACTGCGCCCCGCCGACTGCCACTCGGCCAGCAGATCCCGCACACCCACGGCCAGCTCACAGGCCACCCGGTGCTCCGCGTAGTACCGGTGGAAGATGTCGTCCATGACGGCCCACTCGGCATCCGTGGGCAGCCGCCCGAGCAGCCGCTCATAGAACCGCGGCACGGGCACGCAGTACAGCTCCCGGTACTGCTCCAGCGTGATCGGCGCCAGCCCCAACTCGGCGAACGCGGCGTTGGTGGCCCCAATGACCGCATCGGTGTCATGGAACAGAGTCCCGTTCCAGTCCCACACGATGTGCGCCACTCCGTACTTCCCCATACGAAGAAAATACCCCCCACCCACATCAGCCCGACCGACACCGGAGGACGAGACCCGAACACCCCAAACAGTCCCCCCAGCCACCCCCAGCCCGTCCGGCGCTT
>NZ_LIQQ01000382.1 GCF_001418565.1 Streptomyces graminilatus
AGCAGACCGGTCAGCGGGCCGACGCGGGCGACGGCTACTCGATCTCCCCGCTGACCATGGCAGACGGCAACGTGATCGCGTACAAGCGCCCGCCCTACGACAAGGGCGGCCAGGTCGTCAGCATCGACGGCGGCTCCTTCGCGCAGACCACGCTGATGGAGAACCCGGCGGCGAAGGCCGTGCGCGAGGTCGAGTTCGGCATGCAGCCCGAGTTCGCCGAGATCATCTACGCCGACGGCCGCCTCTACATGTCCCAGGTCTTCGCCCACAAGCCCTCCACCACGGGGGAGACCGGATACCTGGCGATCGCGTACGGCACCCGCTGAACCCACTTGCATGCCAGCTCAGGGGCGGGGGCATGCACGTACTACGCATCACCCTCGAATGAGAGGATTTTCCGCGATCCGGTGCACTTCTCTCCGGTGGGGGAGCGCAACGTCGAACAAGCGTGTAGCTTCCGGGGGCATGAGAAGCGGGGGGAGCCGGGGGGCTCCCGTCCGTGGGGACCAATGGACATCCACGAAGGGGCAACCATTGGGGGGACTGGGGGGTGGCTCGATGGGAGTGCGGCTGATGGTGGTCGACGACCACCGACTGCTCGCCGAGGCGCTGGCCTCGGCACTGAAGCTGCGAGGGCACCGCGTGCTCGCCGCGGCGGCGCCCGCCGCGGGTGCGGCGGATCTGGTGATCACGCGCGCGCCGGAGGTGTGCCTGCTGGGCACCGCGACCCCGGCCGAGCCGGGCATGTTCGACCCGGTGGTCCGGATCAAGCGTGAGCGTCCGCAGGTGGCGGTCGTGGTGCTGGGCCCGGTGCCCAGCCCGCGCGGCATCGCCGCCGCGTTCGCCGCGGGAGCTTCCGGGTACGTCCGTCACGACGAGCGGATAGAAGGCGTCGAGCGCGCCATCATGAAGGCCAGGGCGGGCGAGGCGGCGATCGCCCCGCAGTTGCTCCAGGGCGCGTTCGGTGAACTGCTCAACCCCGCCGCCCAGCCCGACGACGAGGGGCAGCGTCTCCTCCAGATGCTCACGCCGAGGGAGGTCGAGGTCCTGGTCCGGGTCGCCGACGGCGAGGACACCCGGCTGATCGCGGCCGGTATGGGTATCGCGCCCAGCACGGCCCGTACGCATGTGCAGCGGGTGCTGATGAAACTGGGGGTGGGATCCAGGCTGGAGGCGGCGGCGCTGGCGGCCCGCACCGGCCTGCTGGACCGGGCGGCTCCGCTCCAGCAGCACTCACCTCCCGGACCGGACCTCTGACGTACCTCACTTGAGACTGTTGAGGCTGCCGAGACTGCGGAGCCGGAGTTCCCGTGAACTCCGGCTCCGCTGACGTTTCACAGAGCATCCAGGGCGTCCGGGGGATTCCGATGGTTGTGGACTTATGATTTGATGTGTTCGGTTCTGTTTGAAGCTAGGTTTGGGTACGGATGGAGAATCCGGCGTGAAGAAGACCTCGACGAGGCTCGCCGACGGTCGTGAGCTCATCTACTACGACCTGCGTGACGACACAGTGCGCGAAGCGGTGGACCGGCGCCCTCTGGAGCGCACGGTCACCACGTCGCAGGTGCGCCGGGACCCGCTGCTCGGCGACGAGGTGGCGATCGCCTCGCACCGCCAGGGCCGCATCTACCACCCCCCGGCCGACGAGTGCCCCCTCTGCCCGACCGAGGGCGACCGGCTGAGCGAGATCCCGGACTCGTCTTACGACGTGGTCGTGTTCGAGAACCGCTTCCCCTCCCTGGCCGGCGACTCCGGGCGGTGCGAGGTGGTCTGCTTCACCTCCGACCACAACTCGACCTTCGCCGACCTCACCGAGGAGCAGACGCGCCTCGTCCTGGAGGCGTGGACCGACCGGACGTCGGAGCTGTCCCACCTCCCCGCCGTCGAGCAGGTGTTCTGCTTCGAGAACCGCGGCGCCGAGATCGGCGTCACCCTCGGACATCCGCACGGCCAGATCTACGCGTACCCCTTCACCACCCCCCGTACGGCCCTGATGCTCCGCTCGGTGGCCGCGCACAAGGAGGCGACGGGCGGCGGAAACCTGTTCGACGAGATCTTGGAGAAGGAGCTGGCGGCGGGCGAGCGCATCGTGCTGGCCACCGACCACTGGGTGGCCTTCGTGCCGTACGCCGCGCACTGGCCGTACGAGGTGCACCTGTACCCGCGTCGCCGCGTGCCCGACCTGCTGGCGCTCGACGAGGACGCCCGCGCCGAGTTCCCCAAGGTCTACCTGGAACTCCTGCGCCGCTTCGACCGGATCTTCGGCGAGGGGGAGCCGCCCACCCCCTACATCGCGGCCTGGCACCAGGCGCCGTTCGGCACACTGGACGCGTTCGAGGGTGTCAACCGTGACGACTTCGCGCTCCACCTCGAGCTTTTCACCATTCGACGTACTTCCGGCAAGCTGAAGTTCCTCGCGGGCTCCGAGTCGGGGATGAGCGTGTTCATCAACGACATCCAGCCGGAGACCGCGGCCGAGCGACTGCGAGAGGTAGCGAGTTCATGAGCGGTAAGTACCTGGTCACCGGTGGTGCGGGCTATGTCGGTGGGGTGGTCGCCCAGCATCTGCTGGAGGCCGGCCACGAGGTCGTCGTCCTCGACAACCTCTCGACGGGCTTCCGGGAGGGCGTCCCGGCAGGTGCCACGTTCGTGGAGGGCGACATCAAGGACGCCGCCAAGTGGCTCGACTCCTCGTTCGACGGTGTCCTCCACTTCGCGGCCTCCTCCCAGGTCGGCGAGTCGGTCGTCAAGCCCGAGAAGTACTGGGACAACAACGTCGGCGGCTCGATGGCCCTGCTCACGGCGATGCGCGAGGCGGGCGTCCGCAAGCTGGTCTTCTCGTCCACGGCGGCGACGTACGGCGAGCCGGAGACCACCCCGATCGTCGAGACGGCGCCCACGTCCCCGACGAACCCCTACGGCGCCTCGAAGCTGGCCGTCGACCACATGATCACCAGCGAGGCGACGGCCCACGGCCTCGCCGCCGTCTCCCTCCGCTACTTCAACGTGGCGGGCGCGTACGGCACCCAGGGCGAGCGCCACGACCCCGAGTCCCACCTGATCCCCCTGGTGTTGCAGGTCGCCCAGGGCAAGCGCGAGGCGATCTCGGTCTACGGCGAGGACTACCCGACCCCGGACGGCACCTGCGTACGGGACTACATCCACGTCGCCGACCTGGCGGACGCCCACCTCCTGGCCCTCACGGCCGCGACGGCGGGCGAACACCTGATCTGCAACCTCGGCAACGGCGAGGGCTTCTCGGTCCGCGAGGTCGTCGAGACGGTACGCCGGGTCACCGGGCACCCGATCCCGGAGGTCGTGGCCCCGCGCAGGGGTGGCGACCCGGCGGTCCTGGTCGCCTCGGCCGACCGCGCCCGCACCCGCCTCGGCTGGAGTCCGAAGAGGTCCGACCTGGCGGGAATCGTCGCGGACGCCTGGGAATTCGCACAGCGCGAGGCCAAGTAGCCAGTAGCAAGCAGCACGTATTACGCACGAAGAAAGATCAGAGGGGTAAAGGGCATGACGACTGCCGATGTCGCAGAGGCGTTCGAGGGGCTGTACGGGTCCGCGCCGGAGGGAGTGTGGGCGGCGCCGGGCCGGGTCAACCTGATCGGCGAGCACACCGACTACAACGACGGTTTCGTCATGCCCTTCGCCCTCCCGCACACGGCGGTGGCGGCGGTCTCCCGTCGCACGGACGGCGTGGTGCGCCTGCACTCGTCGGACGTGGACGGCGGCGTCGTGGAGCTGCGGGTGGCGGACCTGGCCCCGGAGTCGGACAAGAACTGGACGGCGTACCCGGCGGGCGTGATCTGGGCGCTCCAGGACGCCGGCCACGCGTCGGTGTCGTCCGGCGCGGACATCCACCTGACCTCGACGGTACCGACGGGCGCGGGCCTGTCGTCGTCGGCGGCGCTGGAGGTGGTGGTCGCCCTGGCCCTGAACGACCTGTACGAACTGGGCCTGGAACGCTGGCAGTTGGCCCGCCTGTGCCAGCGCGCGGAGAACGTGTACGTGGGCGCTCCCACCGGCATCATGGACCAGACGGCCTCGGCGTGCTGCACAGCGGGCCACGCCCTGTTCCTCGACACCAGGGACCTCTCCCAGGACCAGATCCCCTTCGACCTGGCGGCGGAGGGCATGACGCTCCTCGTCGTGGACACCCAGGTCAAGCACTCCCACAGCGAGGGCGAGTACGGCAAGCGCAGGGCGGGCTGCGAACAGGGCGCGGCCCTGCTGGACGTGACGGCGCTGCGGGACGTGCCGTACGCCGGCCTGGACGCGGCCCTGACCCGCCTGACCGACGCGGGCGCCACCGAGGAGGTCCGCCGCCTGGTACGCCACGTGGTGACGGAGGACCACAGGGTCGAGCGAGTCGTGGAACTCCTGAAGTCGGGCGGCGACACCCGCGCGATCGGCCCGATCCTGACCGAGGGCCACGCCTCCCTCCGCGACGACTTCCAGGTCTCCTGCCCGGAGCTGGACCTGGTAGTGGAGGCGGCGGTCGAGTCCGGCGCCCTGGGCGCCCGTATGACGGGCGGCGGCTTCGGCGGCTCGGCGATCGTCCTGGTCGAGGCGGACGACGCGGACCGCGTGGGCAAGGCAGTGGAATCAGCGTTCGCAGCGGCCGGCCACACGGCCCCCCGGGTGTTCGCGGCGGTGCCTTCGGCGGGGGCGCGGCGGGTGAAGTAAACAGGGGCCACCGGTTCCTGGACGGGACCGGTGGCTTCCGTGACGGGCACGAAGAGTGGTCCCCGATCATGACGTCACCCTTTGTGATGACGATCGCGGATTCCTGCCGTTACCGTGAGGGGGCAGGCCGAGAATTCCGTCCATGGGAGGAATCATGACCGCCGAGCCCGTTGCCGAGCCGACCGCTGAGCCCGGCTGCCGTTGGCCGGTGCCGCCCCAGGACGGGTACACCGTGGACGACCTGTTCACGCTGCCCGACCTCCCGCCGCACACCGAGCTGATCGACGGGAGCCTGGTTTTTGTGAGTCCGCAGCGGCGTTTCCACGCCAAGATGATCGTGTTGCTGATGAACGGCCTGTGCCGGACTCTGCCCGAAGATCTGAGCGTCGAGCGTGAGATGACAGTGGTGCTGGACCGCCGCAACGGCCCTGAACCCGACCTGTCGGTCGTCCGTGCAGCGGCCATCACCGGACTGGAACAGACCCGGTTCAGGGCGGAGGACGTCCTGCTTGCCGTAGAAGTCGTCTCCCCCGACTCCGAAGCCCGCGACCGGGACGCCAAACCCCGCAAATACGCCGCCGCAGGCATCCCGTACTTCTGGCTCGTCGAGATGGCCGAACCCAACCAGCACCCGGTCGTCCGTGCCTACGAGATCGACCCGGTGAACAAGACATACGCCCTCACCGGCATCCACCACGACCATCTCAAGCTCACCGTGCCGTACGACATCGACGTCGACATCACCCTGGACGCGCTCAAGAAGGTCGGACGGTCAGCCGCTTCGTGAGCGTGTACTCCGTAACCCCCGGCGGATAGTCCGGGATCACGCACACCACCTCGTACCCCTGCTTGCGGTAGAAGTCCGGTGCCTGGAAGTCCCAGGTCTCCAGGCGCGCGTGGGTGCACGCGCGCTCCTCCCGTGCCGTGTGCTCCGCCTTCGCGAGGAGACGGGAACCCAGGCCGCTGCCCCGGTGCGGGGCGTCGACCCAGAGGTACGCCACATGCAGCCAGGACGTCCAGGTGTGGCCCACCAGGCCGCCCGCCAGGTTTCCCGCCTCGTCCAACGCCCATACGTGCAGCGGGAGTTCACGCTCCGCAGGGGTTCCGCGCAGGGCGCGCAGGACCGGGGATGCCGCCGTGTTCGTCTCGCGCAACCGCGACCGGAGCAGAGCGAGCCATTCCTTGTCGACTTCTGTCTCGATACGAAACATGCGGCACACCATAAACGCCCTGGCCAATCAGTTCTGTGAATTACCTTCCGCTCCTGCCTCCCGGCCGTACCCTGATGAACAGCACCGGTGGGGGCCGGTGCTGATCAGGGGGCGAGACAGTCGGGTACGACGCCCGGAGTGGGGGTAGCAGTCATCGCACGGCGGCGGCCGTGGCCGGGTGACCGCGACAGCCCCGTCCCAGGCCAGCATCAACAGCCGGGGACTCTCCGGGCGTCGTGCCCGCACGGGTTGTCCCCCCGACGAATGGGTGTCCCCAGCTCCTGAGGAGCTCGGGGAAGGGGGTTTCAGTGGTTCGCATCCGAGTCCTGGTCGTCGACGACCACCGCATCTTCGCCGAGTCGCTCGCCGCCGCACTGGCCGCGGAGCCCGACGTCGACGTCTCCGCCGCCGGCAGCGGTCCCGCCGCGCTGCGCAGCCTGGAGCGCGCGGTGGCCGAGGGCCGCCGGTTCGACGTCCTGCTCGTCGACTCCGACCTGGGCGGCAATGTGCCCGGGGCGCGGTCGGCGGTGCCCGTGCAGGAGGGCAACGCGGAGGGCCTTGTCGACGGCATCTCGCTGGTCGCGGGCGTCCGGTCGGCGCATCCGCACGTACGGATCGTCGTCCTCGCCGAGAAGGACGACCCCCGCAGGGCCGCTCTCGCCCTTCAGGCCGGCGCCTCCGGGTGGGTCGCCAAGGACTGCTCGCTGTCCCGGCTGCTGACCGTCATACGGGGCGTGCTGCGCGACGAGACGCATCTCCCGCCGGCCCTCCTCACCGGTGTGCTGCGCGAGCTGACCGCCGCCCGCAAGCACCGCACCGAGAGCGAGCGGCTCGTCGAGTCGCTCACGCCCCGGGAACGGGAAGTGCTCCGGTGCATGGTCGCCGGGCTCGGCCGCAAGGCCGTCGCCGAACGGCTGTTCCTCTCCCCGCACACCGTGCGCACCCACATGCAGAACGTACTGGGCAAACTCGGAGTCCACTCCACCCTCGCCGCCGTCGCCCTGGCCCGGCGCGCCGGGGTCGGCCCCGTCGACCTCGGACTCGGCCACGGCGGCCGGATCACGGTGGAGGAGAGCAGCAGCGCCTGACCGGCACCAGTCAATGGCGGTCGGCGTACTCCGGCGTCCTCGGGCGTCAGCCGGGGATGTTGTCGAACGGCGCCGTCAACTGGCGCAGCAGCCCGGCCAGTTCGCCCCGCTGTGCCCGCGACAGCTCCGCGAGGATCGCGCGCTCCTGGTCCAGCAGGCCCGCGAGCGCCTGATCCGCCCTGTCCTGGCCCTCCGTGGTGAGCCGGACCAGTACCCCGCGCCGGTCGCTGGGGTCGGGGAGGCGCTCCACCAGGCCCTTCTGCGTCAGCCGGTCGATGCGGTTCGTCATGGTGCCGGAGGTGACCAGGGTCTGGGTGAGGAGCTGCCCGGGGGAGAGCTGATACGGGTCTCCGGCACGCCTGAGCGCCGTCAGGACGTCGAACTCCCACGGCTCGAGCGAGTGCTCGGCGAACGCCAGCCTGCGCGCACGGTCGAGATGCCGGGCGAGCCTGCTGACCCGGCTGAGCACTTCGAGCGGTTCCACGTCGAGGTCCGGGCGCTCCCGGCGCCACGCGGAAACCAGCCGATCGACCTCGTCCTCCATGGCGATCAGTGTAGTGGTTGTGTCGATGTGAAGTCTCTTGGCATCAAGTCTCTTGACGTCGAGAGACTTTCGGGGGCAGGGTGGAGCCACCGACGCTGAACGTCACCCTGACCAACAGGAGAGCCCCATGCCTGCCAGCACCCCCACCCACACCTGGGACCCCGCCCAGTACCTCCGCCACGCCGACCACCGCGCCCGCCCCTTCACCGACCTCCTGGCC
>NZ_LIQQ01000383.1 GCF_001418565.1 Streptomyces graminilatus
TGAAACCGTGGCGCGCATGCCCCTGACCCATCACTATTGGCATGCGCATGCCCGCCAGTACAGTACTGCTCCCGAGGGGACACTGATGGCTTCACCGAGAGACCGGTCGGCTTCCGATTCCGATTCCGCGTCCGTTTCCGTTTCCGTGCGGCGTTGGGGGGCCGGTCTGTTCGCGACGGTCTCCACAGTCGCGATGTTGGCTGTGATATCTCCTCAACCCGCTGCGGCGGCAGAGGCAATTGGCTCCACCACCTCTACCTCAGCCTCGTCGGTCTCCTCGACGGACGAGGCGATGGCGCGCCGCTACGCGCCCCGGATCTGGCTCCAGCAGGACGAGTCCTATTTCCCGGCCGCTGTCGAGCCGTTCCTGGCCAACACCCACGTTGAGACCCACGCGGACGGCGGCAACCCCAACCAGCAGTTCCTCGTGACCAACCAGTCGCTGGGCTGCGACTCCTGCACCAATCCGCCGTTCCTGACCGGACAGCGACCCGGCCAGAGCGCGGTGCCGGCCTACGCCGAGGTCGTCCACCGCACCGACAACGGCAGCCCGACCAACGTCACCGACGTCAACTACTGGACGTTTTTCCCGTACAACAACGGCAAGCGGGTCTGCGTCGGATGGTTCTCCCGCTGGGGCTGCGTCGGGGGCTACTCCACGTTCGGCAATCATGTCGGCGACTGGGAGCACGTGACTGTCCGTTTCGTGGACGACGTACCGTCCAAGATCTCGATGGGCCAGCACGACGGCGGACAGACCTTCCGGTACGGCAGCGCCGAGGTCGCCCTGGCCGGCGACCAGCCGGTGGTCTACGCGGCACAGGGGTCCCACGCCATGTACCCCGACGCGCGACGCCACACCTACCGGAACCTCCCCAACGGCGACAGCCTGAACGACGACACCGGCGCGGGCACGCTCTGGGACACCCGGCAGGCACTCAAGGTGTTCGCCTGGCAGCCGGTCGGCAGCTACACGGGCGAGTGGTCCTGGCTGAACTACACCGGCCGGTGGGGCAACCCGAAGTCGGGCTGCTTCTTCTCGGAGCCCATCAGCGGGGAATGCGTACTGGACAACGGGCCCGAGGGCCCAGCCAGGAAGTCCCTGTTCGACCCGCGCATGCAGCCGTTGGACGGGGAGCCGGGCGCAGTCCGCTGAGCGGAATGCGCTGCACAGCACCGCACCTCACCGTGAAGGGATCAGGACAGCGGCGTCTCCCGGACTCTGAGCGGGCCGATGACCGCGTCCAGTTCAGCGTCCGTGAGCGGTCCGCCGATGCCCAGGCCCTCCCAGCATTCCAGTTCGCGGAGGGCCTGGACAGACACATGGAAGACGCTGAAGAAGCGGAACATGAGCTGAAAGACGGGGAAGCCACTCTCGGTGTCCGCCGTCCTCCCCAACTCCCCGATCGCCCACCGCGCGGCCTCGGAAGCCGACCGCCCTTCAACGCCGAACCGCCGTAGTCCGGCGTCGATCGCAGCGTTGTCGGTCATCCGCTGAACACCCCCTTCGTGGCTGTGTACTCGTCTGCGAGTCTCATGTGACCAGCCCCGACACGGAAGCCGAGCACGTGGAAGCCACAAACCTCCTGTACCGCGATCCGGCACTCTGCGACGTGGTCCAGTCCGACAGCACCGGCGCCCGCATGTGCCAGATCCTGATCGAGTCGCACAGGCCGGACGCCCGGACCCTGGTCGACTTCGGATGCGGTACCGGGCGGGACCTGGAGATCCTGGCCAAGCGCTTCGAATGCGTCGGCGTGGACCTCCAGCCCGGCATGGTCGACTACGCCCGAAAGGCCCGGCCGGGGCTGGACATCCGCACCGGCGACATGCGCACAGCACGACTCGGCGCGCGCATGGACGTGGTGACCTGCATGGGCAACAGCCTCGCCTACGTGCACGACAACGAGGCGATCAGCCAGGTCTTCGCCACCTTCGCGGCACACGCCCGCCCAGAAGCGCTACTCGTTCTGTGTTCCCCCGTCGCCCCGATCACCCGGACCGAGCCGATCACCGCCACGGTGGACACCCCGAGAGGCCCCGCCACCGTCAGTGTCCGACACACGTGGGACTTGCGGACTCAGATCAACACCATGCACCGGCACTGGGTGCTGCCCTCAGGAGAGGAGGCGCGGGACGAGATCCGCAGACGCGTCCTGTTCCCCCGCGAGCTGGAACGCTACGCGGAGGACGCCGGCTTCGAGGTCCTGAACATGAGCGACGGCGCGAAAGGGGCACTCACCGGCCCGACCGCGTACACAGTTGCCCTACGACGCCTGGGGAGTTGATCCCCGCCGGGCATCCGAACAGGTCAGGCTCATTCGCCCGCCCTGAGCATGCGGATGAGGCTGCTGAAGGCGCTGCGGCCGGCCGTGATGACGGACGAGGGGTCCGGTGTTGCCGAGTCGGCGAGCAGGACCGTTTCTCTGGTGGGGGCGGATATGTGGACGCAGGCTTCGCCTTCCTGGCAGTGGGACGACTTCGTCCAGACGTGCTGGGACATGAGGGCTCCTCTACGGCTACAGGTTCTGGGCGATGGCAAGGATCAGATCCCGGGACTTCTCCGGGGCGAGCGCGGCGGCCTCGACAGTGTCCAGGAGGCGTCGGTACTTCTCCAGGTGGGCCTCGGCGTCCAGCAGCATGGGGCCGTGGAACTGGTCGAGTTGGACGGTGTCCAGCTGGGGTACCGGTCCGCACAGGTAGTTGATGGACTGGCCTGACCCGGGGAACGCGCCGACGTCGAACGGCAGCACCCGGAGGGTGATGTGGTCCCGTTCGCTCATGTCGAGCAGATGCCTGAGCTGTGCACGTGCCACGTCACGGCCGCCGACCCGCATGTGCAGGGCGGCTTCGTGGATGACGGTGCTGTACGGATTCGGGTCGGCCCGGTACACGACGTCCTGCCGTTTCACACGGTACGAGACCCGGTGTTCGACCTCGGGCGGAGTGGGGGCCGGGAGCACGTGACGGAAGATCTCGCGGGCGTGATCGGCGGTCTGGAGCATTCCGGGGATGTGCGAGGTGAAGGCGGTGCGCAGGGCCATTGAGTGGTGCTCCAGTTCGGCGAGCGAGAGCAACCCCGAGGGCAGCACCTCGCGGTACGCCTCCCACCACCAGCCGCGTGTCCTCTCGCCGGCCATGGCGGCGAGGGCGTCGACGTAGGGCTGGTTCACGCAGGAGTAGAGGTGGGCCATCGCATGGACGCGGTCGGGGCTCACGCCGAACCGGGCGGACTCCACATTGCTGAGTTGACCGGAACTGGTGCCCAGCAATTGCGCTGCCTCCGTCGAGGTCATCCCCGCCCGCTCGCGGAGTTTGCGCAGCTCCGTCGCGAGCCGGACACGTCGGGCCGTTGGAGCGGGCCTGGTCGTCATGTCGTCTCCTTTTCGCGGCCATCGCGAGGATTTGTCACCCACATGAGGGATAAAGCGCCGAGATCCTTCGGAATTCAGCAAAGCACCTTTGCGGATCCTCTACCTTCATCTCAGGCGCCCCACCGCCCAGAAGCACCCCGCTCGACGGAGCGGCCACGGTCACTGGGCAACACCATCCAACTCCCCTCCGTGATCGGAGACTTCCGATGGCCACCGTATCGCCGTCCTGGGCCTACTCCCTCCAGCTCCCGCACGATCCGCACGCACCCGGTATCGCGCGCGCCACCCTGCGTACCGTTCTGGCCGCCCATGACCTCGCCCATCTCACCCCCACGGCGGAACTCCTCGCCTCCGAACTGCTCACCAACGCCCACCTTCACACCACGGGCCCGTACATGCTGCGTCTCCTCTCCAACGAACCCGACGGGCTCCGCGTCGCCGTGTGGGACACCGACCCCCGGGTCCCGCCCGGCTTCCGCGATGCGGGCGCCCCCGTCGCCGTACCGCCGGACGACGCCGAAAGCGGGCGCGGGCTGCACCTCGTACGGGCATGCGCGGACTCGTGGGGAGTGTCCGTGCTGCGGGAGTTGGGGGCGTCGAAGGGCGGGAAGCTGCTGTGGGCGGACTGTGGGCGGGCGTAGGTTCAGCCGTCCAGATCGACCCGTACCGTCAGCAGATTCGTCCCCAGGGTGCGTACGCCCGTGCTGTTGACGCGCGGCAGTGTCCGCAGCCGGGCCACCGGATCGTCGTCCGGGAGGAGGTGAGCCGTGCCCGTGTGCCAGCGCCCGCCGACCCGCACCCGTACCCTCGGGTTCGCCTTGATGTTCCGTACGTACTGCGACTTCTCGCCGAACTCCGAGACCAGCCAGAACTCGTTGCCGACGCGGCGCCCGCCGAGTGGGGTGACGCGGGGGAGGCCCGAGGTGCGGCCCGTGGTCTCCAGGAGGGTCTGGAAGGGGAGGCGGCGCGTGACGGGGTTGCCGATGCGGCGCTGGAATGCGGTGGCGGCCTTGAATCTGAACTCTGTGAGACGGGACATTTTTCTTGCGGCTCCTGCGCTCGTGTCACCCCTGTGGTGTGTCCTTGAATGGTGTCTCAGAGGGTGACTGCTGGGCGGAGCGGGTGGGCGAGGCGGGTGGGCCCGCCCTGAAGGCTGTCC
>NZ_LIQQ01000384.1 GCF_001418565.1 Streptomyces graminilatus
AGGGGGTGTCGTACGACACCCGCATCATCGAACCCGGCATCACGAAGGTCGTGTAGTGAATCGTCATGGCCAGAGCGTAGTTCCGAGCACCGACAGCACGGTCCGGCCCGATACAGGGCTGCCCGAGATCTTGGCAACGCCCCCGCCGAGCGGCCCTCTTAGGGAGCAAGCAGCAGGTCGAGCGGCGAGACGGGAGGGCGCCAACCGGGGACTCGCCGGGTGGGCGCCCTGACCGGTTCGGGTCGCCCACAGCATCTCCCAGTGAGCCTGCCTCAGGGAGCCAGGCGCTGCACCAGGTCGACCGAGGGGCCCACGAGCCAGATCTCCTGGAACCCGACGCTCACTGCCCACCCGCCGTGCTGTCGGCGGAACGTCTCCGCGACGGAGCGCAGCGCGTGCGCAGGGGCGTGAACGGCATCCAGGGCGAGATGGATCTCGCGATCGGACCGTGTCTGTTTCGCCTCGATCGCGAAACGGAGAGCCTCGACCAGAGCCTCCTCACTGGTACTGGTACGAAAGGCCGAGCCGCGCGCGAGTTCACGCCATGCCGCCCGCTCGGGCCTCGTCACCTGGATCTTGAGGCGCTGTCCGTTCGGACCACTGGCCTCGCAGTCGATGCCCCTCTCGTCGCGGGCGCTCGCGTTGGTCAGTTGCGGAGGGTCCCACTGCGCGCCGTCTTGATTGAGGCGCTGCACAAGTAGCTGTGCTGTTCGCAGCTCCGATTCGGATTTGGAGGGGCTACGACCCACCCGTACCTCAACCCGCCCCGCAGGATCGCTCTGGACGCTGGTGTCATGTCCGTCGCCGCCTGTAACGATCCGTTCGCCGCCTTCGCCGACGCCGTCGACAACGTGCGACTCGGTGACGTTGACCGTGTCGTCCGCGTAGACGTGGTGGACTTCGCCGACGGGCTCGTCCGGTTCCGCGGACTTCCGTGCCTCCATACCTCGGTCTCCGTCCTTCAGCGCCGCGATTCTTCGCCGTCCAGCATGACCGGCAGAGGCTGCTCCCGCCGGAAACCGCCGTCACATGGTGCGTCGGCCCGGCAGCCCCGGGTGCGCCGGTCGCCCGGCAGTGGACGACGAAGCGCGTACCCGGCCTCCTCGCGCCGTCTGAAATCCTCGGCGCGGAGCGCCACCGGCCTGCGAAGCTGTCGGGTCGGATACGTCGGATCAGCCCGGTACGAGACCAGGACACGCACCATGCCCACGAACACACCCGTCACCTCCGCAGCCCACCGCCGCGTGGACTGGAAGGTCCTCGACCGCGCCCTGGCCCCGTACTCCACCGACTCCCTTCTCCTGCTCCTCCAGGCCGCCCTCACCTCGCCGGACTTCCAACGGCTTGAGGACCACCTGCTGCTGATGCTCACCCGCGTGCTGCGCGCCCCCAACCGGCCGGGCGTGCCCGCCGGCGCCGACGACCTGCCCGGACTGGTAGACGCGATCGTGCGAGCCGCCCCCGGGCGAGGAGTCCTCACCGACCGCGATCCCAGCGACCTGCGCGCTGGAGTGGGCAGCACCGTCGCGGGTGAGAGGCTGCTGGTCCACCCCGGGCAGCTCGCCCATCCTCTGCTCGTGCTGCGCAGCCTGGAGCTCACCGCCTTGGCCGTCGACCAGCCGCTGTGCGAGGCGCTCGGCTTCGGGATCGGCGATGTCCTCGAACTGGCCCTGCGGATCACCGACCGGGCGCTCTGCGCACTCACCCCTGCCTGGCCCGATGCCGCCCCGGACGATGTGGAGGAGGACTGGGTCGCCTGCCGTCTCACCTCCGCCGAGGTCGAGGCCGCCTCCGCGATCGCGACGGCCGACCCGATCGGCCTCGTCCCCTCCTGCCGACACCCGGAGCGCGCCGACCGCGCCCTGGAATGGCTGACCAGCCGGGTCAAGGACCTACCACTGCGCTACCGCCCCGACACGCCGCTGCTGGGCCCCGTCCTGGCCGTCACCGCGCACGGCCGGCGTCTGCCCGTTCCCGCCGGCGCGGCGACGGACGCCATCGCCCCGGCTGCCAACAGGCTGCTCGCCCTCCTGCCGCCGAACGAACTGGCCGCCGTCGAGGAGCGGTTGCAGGAGGTGACCGTCTCCCGGCTCGCCCAGCTCCTCGGCCTGGACCACATCCCCGCACGTCCCGGACCGGTGTGCCGCATGACCTCGCCCAGCCACCGCTACGACATCGCCGTCGTCAGCGCGCTGGCGGACGGAGCTCTGAGCGGACGGGTCGAGGAAGGCCGCGCTGCTCTCACCGACACCCCGCCGGGCCGCGGGCGCCTCGTCGTCTACGGCGGTCCCCGTGTGCTGACTCGCGAGCTGATTCGCGACACCGCCTACCTTCACGTCGAGGAGCTCGCCGAGATCCTCCACCAGGCCGACGGTAACCTGACTCTCCTGGCCCTGTTCGTCCTGGAAGTCACCGAACACCCCGGCGTCCACGGCGTGGCCTACCTCGATGCCCTCGACGCGTGGTCGCACTGGCACCGCAACGCCACCCTGCTGCTGCCCGGCCCCGACAGCGACGACATCGCCTTCGTCCCCGCCACGCCGTACGACGAGGTCTGGGAACACGCCGCCGTACACGCGGCCACCGACCGTGTGCTGAGCGCTGCCGGTCTGCCGGGCGTACGGGACTTCACCCGCGTCACGCCGATCCCTCCCGAGCCCGGGACCCACGGGACGCGAGCCGCTCTGGAGTACCACAGCTCCGAGGGCACCCTGCTGGTCCGTACGTCGACCGTCCCGCCGATGGTGATCGTCGCTGTCCCCTCCCCACAGCGCGGCACCCCGCTCGATGCGCGGGGTATGGACGACCTGGCCGACGCCCTGCTCACCGCGCTCACCACCATCGAGCCGGCCGCCGCGCACGCAACGCTCCCCGACGGCTCACTCCTCATCCTGGACGTGACCGTTGCCGTTGAACCGCACCAGCTGCCCACCGGAGCACCGGAGCCAGCCGCTGACGCCGACACCGACGCCGACGCGGAGGAGAGTCTCCTCGTGCGTGTCGGCGCCGACCCCGAGGGCGCGCGGATCGGCCTCGTCGTCGACCCGCCGATGCTCGCCGCCTTCGCCGGTGACGGCCAGCAGGGGCACCGCATCCTGGGCCAGCTCGTCCACGAACTCATCGCCCAAGTCCGCACCGGCCGCGGTGCCGGGCCCGGCACCGACGTCGACACGTTCACCGAGGCGTGGAACAGCGCCCATCCGCTGCTGCTCCTAGCGGGCATCACCGATTACTGGCCCGCCACCCGCCCGGCCTACGCGCTGCCGCGCACCCCGCACCTGCACGTGCGCGCCCTGCGTGCCGCGGCCGCTGCGGTGCGCCGCCGCGGCGTGCAGGCCGGCACGTGGCGCGGCGCGGATGCGTGCCGGCCGGGCGGGCCCGCCGAGCAGCTCCTGCACGCCCTGGAGGCAGAACTCGCCGACCAGATCAGCGCCTACCAGCCGGCCTTGTTCGGTGAGCTTGCCCGGCACCTGAACGCCGCGTGGTCGCACCGCACTCGCTCGCACACGCAGATCGCGGTCAACCTCGCGTCCCCCTGGGCGGAGAACTGGGCTGACGAGTCCCGGCGCCAGCAGCAGGACGCCATGACCGCCACCAGCGCATTGACCCTCGTGGTGCAGCAGGCGCTCGTCACCCCGCCCGTCGGCGACCGGCTCGTCGACGTCCTTGCCGTCGCCGAGGTCGCCGCGCTCGCCGAAGTCGTCTTCACCACTGGCAACACGGCGGTCGCCGCCGCGCGCCGCCTGCATGATCTTG
>NZ_LIQQ01000385.1 GCF_001418565.1 Streptomyces graminilatus
GGCCGGGGCGGTGTGTTCATGGGCACCAACGGCCAGGACTACGCGAGCCTGCTGCTGAAGACCCCCGAGCCGGCCGAGGGCTACCTCGGCACCGGGAACGCGGCCAGCGTGATGTCCGGCCGGATCGCCTACACGCTGGGCCTGGAGGGCCCGGCCGTCACGATCGACACGGCGTGCTCCGCTTCCCTGGTCGCGCTGCACCTCGCCGTCCAGGCGCTGCGGTCCGGCGAGTGCGATGTGGCACTCGCCGGTGGCGCCACCGTCATGTCCACTCCCGGCGTCTTCATCGAGTCGACCCAGCAGGGTGCCCTGTCTCCCGGTGGCCGCTGCAAGGCGTTCTCGGTCGACGCGGACGGCACGGGCTGGGGCGAGGGCGCCGGTGTGCTCCTCGTGGAGCGGCTGTCGGACGCCGAACGGCTCGGTCACCGGGTGCTCGCGGTGGTGCGGGGCAGCGCGGTCAACCAGGACGGCGCCAGTAACGGGCTCACCGCACCCAACGGTCCCTCGCAGCAGCGGGTGATCCGGCAGGCCCTGGCCGTCGCCGGACTGTCCGCCGCCGACGTGGACGCCGTCGAGGCACACGGCACCGGGACCCGGCTCGGTGACCCCATCGAGGCGCAGGCCCTGCTGGCCACGTACGGCCAGGGCCGTCCCGACGACCGGCCGCTGTGGCTGGGCTCCATCAAGTCGAACATCGGCCACACGCAGGCCGCCGCGGGTGTCGCCGGTGTCATCAAGATGGTGCAGGCCATGCGGCACGGCCGGCTGCCGGTCTCCCTGCATGTCGACGAGCCGACCGACCAGGTCGACTGGTCCACCGGTGCCGTCCAGGTCCTGACCCAGGCCCGGGAGTGGCCGGAGGCCGACCGCCCGCGCCGGGCGGGCATCTCCGCCTTCGGCGTCAGCGGCACCAACGCCCACATCATCATCGAACACGCGCCTGAACCCGAAACCTCGTCGCACGCGCCTGAAACCGACACCTCGGACCAGCCCTCGACCCCCGATTCCGGGCCCGATTCCGGTTCCGTCTCCAGGCCCGTCTCCTGGGTGGTGTCGGCGAAGAGCGAGAGTGCCCTGCGCGAGCAGGCCGCCCGGCTGCGTACCCACGTGGAGAGCGCCGCGGCGCACCCGGTGGACGTCGCCCACTCCCTTGCCGTCGGCCGACAGGCCCTGGAGCACCGGGCCGTTGTCACCGGTGGTGACCGCGAACGGCTGCTCGCCGGCCTCGCCGCGCTGGCGTCGGGCGAACCCGCCGCCGGTCTCGTACGTGGCTCGGTCGCACCCGGCACGGAAGCCCCCCGCACGGTGTTCGTGTTCCCCGGCCAGGGCGCGCAGTGGCTCGGCATGGGCGCCGAACTCTACGACTCCTCCCCGGTGTTCGCCCAGCGGATCGACGAGTGCGCGACCGCCCTGGAGGCATGGGTCGACTGGCCGCTCCTCGGCGTACTGCGCGGCGAGGACGGAGCTCCGCCGCTCGACCGCCTCGACGTCCTCCAGCCCGCGCTGTGGGCCGTCATGGTGTCGCTGGCCGAGGTCTGGCGGGCGCACGGCGTCGAGCCGGACGCCGTGGTCGGCCACTCCCAGGGCGAGATCGCCGCCGCCGTCGTGGCGGGCGGCCTCTCGCTGGACGACGCCGCCCGCATCGTCACCCTGCGCAGCCGCATCCTCAACCAGATGTCGGGCCACGGCAGCATGGCGTCGATCCGGCTGCCCGCCGCCGAGGTGCGGGAACTGCTCGTAGAACGACCGGACTTGTCCATCGCGGCGGTCAACGGCCCACGCCACACCGTGATCACCGGGCCCGAGGGCGAACTGCACCCGCTCGTCGCCGAGTTGACCGCGCGCAAGGTACGGGCCCGGCTGGTGCCCGCCGCCTCGGCGGGCCACTCGGTCCAGATCGAGCCCTTCCGCGACGAACTGCTCGCCGGTCTCGCCGAGGTCGAGGGCCGGTCCGGTACGGTGCCCTTCTACTCCACCGTCACCGGTGACCGCGAGGACCTGGCCACACTGGACGCGGCCTACTGGTACCGCAACCTCCGTGAGCCGGTCGCCTTCGAACCCGCCGTACGCACTCTGCTCGGCGCGGGCTACGAGGCGTTCGTCGAGATCGGCCCGCACCCCGTGCTGGCCCCCGGCCTCCAGGACATCGCCGAGGACGCGAACACCCGTGCCGCCGTCCTGACCACGCTCCGCCGTGACCAGGGCGGGCTGTCCCGGATGCACACCGCGCTGGCCGAGGCGTACGTCCAGGGGATCGCGGTCGCCTGGGACACCACGTACGACGCCGCGCACGCCTGCCGCGTGCCGCTGCCGACCTACGCCTTCCAGCGGGCGCGCTACTGGCCACGGCCGGCGGTCGTGGTGCCCGGCACCGACGCCGGGACGAGCCCGGCCGACGCCCGGTTCTGGGAGGTCGTCGCCACCGCCGACACGGCAGCGCTCGCCGAGACCCTGGGCCTCGACGCCGGTGCCGAACGGTCCTCCCTCGACGCCGTGCTGCCCGCGCTGGCCTCCTGGCGGCGGCGCAGCCAGGACCGGACCACCGTGGACGCCTGGCGCTACCGCGTGCGCTGGTCGCCGCTCGCGGCCGGCCCCGGTACGACACCGTCCGGGACGCTGTCGGGGACGTGGCTGGTCGTCACCCCGGAGAACGGCGCCCCCGTGGAAGCCACTCACGAAGGCACCACTCACGAAGTCACCACTGACGAAGGCGCCCTCCACGAAGAACTCCTCGCGGGACTCGCCGGACTCGCCGACCAGGACGCCGAGATCGTCCGCCTTAATGTCCCGGCCGGTGCCGACCGGGCCGAACTGGCCGCCCTCCTGCGCGACTTCGTCGCCGACCTGCTCCCGATCGCCGGCGTCGTATCGCTGCTGGCCCTCCAGGGCGGCGCCGAGCCGGCCGGTGTTCCGGTGGCCGTGAGCGCCACCCTCGCCCTGACCGTGGCACTCGGCGACGCCGACATCGAGGCGCCCCTGTGGTGCCTGACCCGGGGCGCGGTCGCCGTGACCGGCGACGAACACATCACCGCCGCCGCGCAGTCCGCCGTCTGGGGCCTGGGACGGGCCGCGGCCCTGGAGTACCCGGGACGCTGGGGCGGGCTGATCGACCTGCCGGAGACCGTCGACGAACCGGCCCTCGGCCGACTCGCCGGCATCCTGGGCCGGGACGCGGCCCCGGGCGACGAGGACCAGCTCGCCGTACGCCGCACAGGCATCCACGTACGACGGCTGGGCCACGCCGTCCCGGCCGCCGAGCCCGCGCGCCGCTGGCAGCCGTCCGGCACCGTCCTCGTCACCGGAGGTACCGGCGGAGTCGGTGCCCACGTCGCCCGCTGGCTGGCCCGCGGCGGTGCCGGGCACCTCGTGCTCACCAGCCGTCGTGGCGCCGAAGCCCCGGGCGCGGCGGACCTCAAAGCCGAACTGGAGGAGCTGGGCGTACGAGTCACCCTCGCCGCCCTCGACGTCGCCGACCGCGCCGCACTGGACGCCCTGGTGGACGGCGCGCGGGCCGACGGCGACGAGATCCGGGCAGTGTTCCACGCCGCCGGAGTCAGCCGGATGATCGCCCTCGCCGACACCGCGCCCGCCGACCTCGCCGGTCTGCTCGCCGCCAAGACCGCGGGCGCCGACCACCTGGACGCGGTCTTCGGCGACACCTCCCTGGACGCCTTCGTCCTGTTCTCCTCCTGCGCCGCCGTCTGGGGCGGCGCGGGCCAGGGCGCGTACTCCGCCGCCAACGCCTACCTGGACGGCGTCGCCGACCGCCGCCGCGCCCGTGGCCTGACCGCCACCTCCGTGGCCTGGGGCGGCTGGGCGGGCGGCGGAATGGCCGACGCCGAGGCCATGGAGTACATGCGCAAGCGCGGACTGCTGGAGATGGACCCGGAGCTGGCCGTCGCCGCGCTCCAACAGGTGCTCGACCTGGACGAGACCTCCGTGGCCGTCACCCGCATGAACTGGGAGCGGTTCATCCCCTCGTTCACCTCGGCACGGCCGAGCCCGCTGCTGAGTGAACTCCCCGAAGCCGTACGGCTGTTCAGCCCTGCGGACGATCCGGGCCAGGCCGCCGGCGGCCGGCCCGCCGGGAACAACGCCCTGCGCGAGCGGCTGAACGCTCTCGCCGCGGGCGACCGGCTCGAAGCACTGGTGTCGCTGGTACGTGCCCAGGCCGCCGCCGTGCTCGGACACGCCTCCGCCGACGCCGTACCCGGCGAACGCGCCTTCCGGGACATCGGATTCGACTCGATCACGGCGGTCGAACTCCGCAACGCCCTGAACACGGCGACCGGGCTCGTCCTGCCCGCCACCCTGGTCTTCGACCACCCCAGCCCCGAGGTGCTCGCCGCCTTCCTGCTCGACGAACTCCTCGGCCACACAACCGAGTCGGCGTCCGCGGCCGTACCGGCCCTGCGGTCGCTCGCCACCGACGAACCCGTCGCCATCGTCGCCATGGCCTGCCACTACCCCGGCGGCATCACCGGCCCGGAGCAGTTGTGGCGGGTGGTCGCCGACGGCACCGACACGATCGAGCCGTTCCCCGTGGACCGGGGCTGGGACCAGGCCCCGGCGGGCGAGGGCGCCCGGCACACCAGCGAGGGCGGGTTCCTCACCGACGCGGCCGGATTCGACGCGGCCTTCTTCGGTATCTCGCCGCGCGAGGCGCTGGCCATGGACCCGCAGCAGCGGCTGATGCTGCAGACCTCCTGGGAGGCGCTGGAACGGGCGGGCATCGACCCCACCGGACTGCGCGGCAGCCGTACCGGCGTGTTCGTCGGGGGCAGCGGCTCCGGGTACGGCCCGGCGGTCCAGATGTCGGGCGAGACGACCGAAGGACTGCTCACCGGCAGCGCGGGCAGCGTCCTGTCCGGGCGGATCGCCTACACGCTGGGCCTGGAGGGGCCGGCGGTGACCGTGGACACGGCGTGCTCGTCGTCCCTGGTCGCGCTGCACCTCGCCGCACAGGCGCTGCGCGGCGGCGAGTGCGATCTCGCGCTCGCGGGCGGCACGACCGTCATGGCCACCCCGGACGCCTTCGTGGAGTTCTCCCGCCAGGGCGCCCTCTCGGGCGACGGCCGCTGCAAGGCGTTCGCCTCGGCGGCCGACGGCACCGGCTGGGGCGAGGGCGCCGGTGTGCTCCTCGTGGAACGTCTGTCCGACGCGCGGCGGCTCGGTCACCGCGTGCTGGCTGTGGTGCGGGGCAGCGCGGTCAACCAGGACGGCGCGAGCAACGGGCTCACCGCTCCCAACGGTCCCTCGCAGCAGCGGGTGATCCGTCAGGCGCTCGCCTCGGCGGGGCTGACGGCGGCCGACGTGGACGCGGTCGAGGCGCACGGTACGGGCACCCGGCTCGGGGATCCCATCGAGGCGCAGGCCCTGCTGGCGACGTACGGCAAGGAGCGCGGCGCGGACCGGCCGCTGTGGCTCGGTTCCGTCAAGTCGAACATCGGCCACACGCAGGCCGCCGCCGGCGTCGCCGGTGTGATCAAGATGATCCAGGCCATGCGCCACGAGACGCTGCCCGCGACCCTGCACGTCGACGAGCCCACCGACCAGGTCGACTGGTCGGCCGGAGCAGTCCGGCTGCTCACCGAGGCCCAGCCGTGGCCGCGCGACGGTCACCCCCGCCGGGCGGGCGTCTCCGCCTTCGGCGTGAGTGGCACCAACGCCCACGTCATCATCGAACAGGCCCAGGAATTCGAGGAGTTCGAGACCGAGCCCGAGGCCGACGACGAGACCGGGCCCGAGGGCGACGCCCCGGCCGTGCCGGCCGATCCGACCGCGTCGACCGCGCCGACGGGCCCGCTGACGTGGGTGGTGTCGGCGAAGACGGAGCCCGCACTCCGTGCGCAGGCCCGGCAGTTGAGCGAACATCTGCGCACCCGTCCCGGCCTCGCCCCGATGGAACTGGCGTCCGCCCTGGCCACCGGCCGCGCCGCCTTCACACGGCGCGCGGCGGTGTTCGGCCATGACCGGGACGACCTGCTGAAGGGGCTCGCGGCCATCGCGGACGGCACGGCCGCCGCCCACGTGGTCGAAGGGGTCGCGCGCACCGGCAAGACCGCGTTCCTGTTCACCGGACAGGGCGCCCAACGCCTCGGCATGGGGCAGGAGTTGTACGAGACCCACCCGGCCTACGCCGACGCGTTCGACGCCGTGCGCACGGAGCTGGACCGCCATCTGGACCGCCCGCTGGCCGACGTACTGTCCGATCCCCACGAGCAGCCGGACGGTCTGCGCGCCCTCGACGAGACGCGGTACGCGCAGGCTGCCCTCTTCGCCGTGGAAGTCGCCCTGTACCGACTGCTGGAGTCCTGGGGACTGACCCCGGACTTCGTGATGGGCCACTCCCTGGGCGAGCTGTCCGCCGCCCACGTCGCGGGCGTGTTCTCCCTGCCCGACGCCTGTGCTCTGGTCGCCGCCCGAGGACGGCTGATGCAGGCCCTGCCCGCAGGCGGCGCGATGGCCGCGATACAGGCGACGGAGGACGAGGTCGCACAGCTCCTGGAGGCGGCGGCGATCACCGTGGCCGCCGTCAACGGCCCCACGTCCACCGTCGTGTCCGGCGACGAGGAGGCCGTCGAACGCGTCGTCGCGCACTTCAAGGAGCAGGGGCGCAAGACCCGTCGGCTCCGGGTGTCGCACGCCTTCCACTCCCACCGTATGGACCCGATGCTCGACGAATTCCGGCGCGTGGCAGCGGAGTTGACCTACAACACGCCGATCGTGCCGGTCGTCTCCAACATCACCGGACGCCTGGCCGAGCCCGACGACATCGCGTCCGCCGACTACTGGGTACGGCACGTCCGCGAGCCCGTCCGGTTCCTCGACGGTGTTCGCTCCCTGGCCGAACGCGGCGTGACCCGCTTCCTCGAAGTGGGCCCCGACGGCGTGCTGAGCGCCCTTGTGCCCGAATGCCTCCCCGCCCGGACCGACGACACGACGCCGATGACCCCGGCGGTGGTCGCGGCCCTGCGCGCCGACCGGCCGGAGGCCCGTACGCTCATCGCCGCCGTCGCCACGCTGTACGTCAACGGCGTCGCCCCCAAGTGGCCCGCGCTGTACGGCGAGAGCACCGCCCACCGGGTCGACCTGCCGACCTACGCCTTCCAGAACCGGCGCTACTGGCCACGGGCCGTACTGGGCGGAGGAGAGCCCGGCGTGCTCGGTCTGGAACGGGCCGAACACCCCTTCCTGCGCGCGATGGTGCGACTGCCCGAATCCGGCGGCACCCTCTTCACGGGCCGCCTCTCGCTCCGCACGCACCCGTGGCTCGGCGACCACACCGAACACGGCGTCGTCGTCATCCCCGCGAGCCTCTTCCTGGAACTCGCCCTGTGGGCCGGCCGCCGGCTCGGCCACGGCCACCTCGAAGAGCTCACCTTCCAGGCGCCGTCGGCCCTGCCCGAACAGGGCGCGCTCGCACTGCGGGTCGTGGTGTCCGACGCGGCCGAGCCCACGGTGACCGTCCACACCCGGCCGCAGGACGCCGCCGACGACGAGCCGTGGACCCGGCACGCCACCGGCACGCTCACCTCGACCCCGGCCGCCCCGGCGGACGGCGGCCTCGTGGTGTGGCCGCCGGCGGGTGCCCGGCCGGTGGCCGTGGCGGACGTGTACGACCGCATGGCCCGCACCGGCTTCGACTACGGCCCCGCCTTCCAGGGCCTGCGCGGGGTGTGGGAGCGGGACGGCGCGCTCTACGCCGAGGTCGGCCCGGAGTCGCGACACACCCCGGACGCCGGGCAGTTCGGCCTCCATCCGGCGCTCCTGGACGCCGCGCTGCAACCGCTCGGCCTCGGCACCCTCGACGGCACCGGACACGACCGGTTCCTGTTCGCGCTGCGCGGAGCCACCCTCCATGTCCCCGGCGGATCCGCCCTGCGCGTCCGGCTGGACCCCGCGGGCGGCGCGGGCGGCGGACTCTCGCTGACGGCCGCTGACGCCACAGGGCAGCCGGTGCTCTCCATCGCGTCACTCACTCTGCGTGCCGCACCGGGCGCGACCGCGACCCCCCTGTACCGGCTGGACTGGACGCCGGTACCGGCCACCGAGGCGGAGACCGGTACGGCTACCGAGACAGGCACGTACGTGTGGCTGGCGGACCCCGATGACACGACGGCCCGCCAGGACCGCGCCGGCCACCGGGACCCGCAAGCCCTGCTGACGGCTCTCGACACCGGCACACCGGTACCCGGCACGCTCCTCGTCCCCTTCGCGCCGGGCCACGGAGAAGCGGCCGAACTCGCCGACCGGGCCCGCTCGGCGGTCGACCGCGTGACGGACCTGATCGGTTCCTGGCGCGCCGACGAACGCCTGCGCGGCTCCCGCCTCGTCGTGGTCACCCGAGGCGCGGCGACCCCGGACCCGGTCACCGCGCCGGACCCGGTCGGTGCCGCCGTATGGGCGGTCGTCCGCTCGGAACAGGCCGCAGACCCCGGCCGCCTCACCCTCTTGGACCTGGCCCCGGCCGCCGAGACCCCGACGGTCGAGCGGCTCGCCCGGTGCCTGGGCACGGGTGAACCCCAACTGGCCCTGCACGGCGACGAGATGCTCGTCCCCAGACTGGCCAGGATCGCGCCGGGCACGGCGGACACCAGCCCGGCCACCGGCCGCCCCACCGAGGGCACGGTCCTGGTCACCGGCGGCCACGCGGACCCGGCAGCCGTACGACTGGCCTTCGGCCCGGCCGTCACGGTCGAGGCCTGCGAGGCGGCGACACTGGCGGCGACGCTCGACGCGCTGCCCGCCGACCGTCCGCTGACCGCCGTCATGCACACCGTGGACGCCCGCGGCACCGACGACCCGGACGCGCTGGTCCGCACCCTGGCCACGCTGGTCGAACTGGAGGAGGTACTCAACCACCGTTCCAGCACAGCCGAGTTGGTGCTGTTCGCCTCGGCCGCGGCCACCCTCGGGGCGCCCGGCGGCGCCGAGTACGCGGCGGCCCACGCCTTCGCCGACGCCCTCGTACGCCGACGCCGGGACCGTGGCCTCCCCGGCCGCACCTTGGCCTGGGCAAGCCTGCCGCAGGAGAGCGACGTGGAGGCCGCCCTGGCGGTCGACGCGCCCCTGGTCCTGGCACTCGGCGCGGACAGCGCGCCCCATTCGCCGCTGTGGCGCACGGGATCCCCCCGCCGCCCCGCACCCGCGACCGGCACGAACTCAATGACCGGCACGCACGAGGCGAACGAAGCCATGGAAGCCGCCGCGGACACCCCGGGCGGACGACTGGCCCGCCTGTCCGCGCGCGAACAGGAACGCTTCCTGACGAACGTCGTACGCACTCACGTGGCCGCGGTCCTCGGTCACGAGTCGGCCGACGAGATCGACGTGTACCAGGAGTTCCACGAGCTCGGCTTCACCTCCCTGAGCGCGGTGGAACTCCGCGACCGGCTCAACGAGGCGACCGGACTCCGACTCCCCGCCACGCTGGTCTTCGACCACCCGACCCCGGCGGTCCTCGTCAGCTCGCTGCGCACTCAACTGCTCCCCGAGGAACAGGCCGCACCGCTCAGGCCCGCCCTCACGGCGAACGTCGACAGTGGCGAGCCGATCGCCATCGTCGGGATGAGCTGCCGCTACCCCGGCGGCGTCGCGAACCCCGGAGACCTCTGGCAGATGGTCATGGAGCGCCGCGCCGCGGTGTCCGACTTCCCCGCCGACCGGGGCTGGGACAGCGACTCGCTGTACGACCCGGACCCCAACGCGCTCGGCAAGATCTACACCCGGCTCGGCAGCTTCCTGTACGAGGCGGGTCAGTTCGACGCGGGATTCTTCGGCATCTCGCCGCGCGAGGCCATGGCGATGGACTCGCAGCAGCGGCTGCTCCTCGAAACCTGCTGGGAGGCGTTCGAACAGGGCGGTATCGACCCGAAGACGGTGCGGGGCAGCCAGACCGGCGTCTTCGCCGGTGTGACCTACCACGACTACCAGACGGCACTCGCGTACTCCGACGAGAACGTCGAGGGTCTGATCGGCACCGGCATCTCGCCCAGCGTCCTGTCGGGCCGGATCGCCTACACCTTCGGCCTGGAGGGGCCGGCGGTGACCGTTGACACGGCGTGCTCGTCCTCCATGGTCGCCCTGCACATGGCGATCCAGGCGCTGCGCACCGGTGAGTGCGACATGGCCCTGGCCGGCGGCGTGACGGTCATGTCCACCCCGGGCGCGTTCATCGAGTTCTCGCGGCAGCGGGGACTCTCGGTGGACGGCCGCTGCAAGGCCTTCTCGGTCGACGCGGACGGCACCGGCTGGGGCGAGGGCGTGGGTGTACTGCTGGTGGAACGTCTGTCCGACGCCCAGCGACAGGGCCACCAGATCCTGGCGGTGGTGCGGGGCAGTGCGGTCAACCAGGACGGCGCGAGCAATGGGCTGACAGCTCCGAATGGTCCGTCGCAGCAGAGGGTGATCCGTCAGGCGCTCGCCTCGGCGGGTCTTACGCCGGCCGACGTGGACGCGGTCGAGGCGCACGGCACCGGCACCCGGCTCGGTGACCCGATCGAGGCCCAGGCCATCCTCGGCACATACGGCCAGGAGCGGCCTGCGGACGACCAGCCGCTGTGGCTCGGCTCGCTGAAGTCCAACATCGGGCACACGCAGGCGGCTGCGGGCGTCGGCGGCATCATCAAGATGGTGCAGGCGATGCGCCACGGCGTACTGCCCGCCACTCTCCACGCGGAGGAGCCGACGGACCAGGTCGACTGGTCCAGCGGCGCCGTGGAACTGCTCACCGAGGCCCGCGACTGGCCCCGGAACGGCCACCCCCGCCGCGCGGGCGTCTCCGCCTTCGGCGCGAGTGGCACGAACGCGCACGTGATCCTTGAGGAGGTCCCGACTCTCGAGCCGGCTGCCGGGTCGGTTCCTGTTGTTGAGGTGTCGGGTCCGGTGTCGTGGGTGGTGTCGGGCAAGTCCGAGGGTGTGGTGGGGGAGCAGGCGCGTCGTCTGCGTTCGCGGGTGGAGACCGACCCGGAGCTGGCCCCGGTGGATGTGGCGTACTCCCTGGCGTCGGGTCGTTCGGCGTTCGAGCATCGGGCGGTGGTGACGGGCCACGACCGTGGTGAGCTGCTGGCGGGTCTGGCTGCGCTGGCCGCAGGTGAACCTGCGGTGGGTGTCGTACGGGGTTCCGCGTTGCCCGTGGGGTCGCGGTCGGTGTTTGTCTTTCCGGGTCAGGGTTCGCAGTGGCTGGGCATGGGTGTGGAGCTGTATGAGTCCTCGCCGGTGTTCGCCCGCCGGTTGGACGAGTGTGCGGCGGCGTTGGAGCCGTGGACGGGCTGGGATCTGCTGGAGGTTCTGCGGGGTGGGGATCTGGAGCGGGTGGAGGTGGTGCAGCCGGCGTTGTGGGCGGTGATGGTGTCGCTCGCGGAGGTGTGGAAGGCGCACGGTGTCGTCCCGGACGCGGTCGTCGGTCACTCGCAGGGGGAGATTGCGGCGGCGGTGGTGGCGGGTGGTCTGTCGTTGGAGGACGGGGCGCGGGTGGTGGCGTTGCGCAGCCGTCTGCTGACCGGTCTCTCCGGTGGCGGCGGGATGCTGTCGGTACGCCTGCCCGCTGACGGGGTGCGTGAACGGCTCACGGACTGGCCGCTGGTGTCGGTCGCTGCGGTCAACGGCCCGTCCCAGACGGTCGTGGCGGGTCCCCCGGAGGCGCTGGAGTCCCTGCGGGAGGTGTTCGAGGCTGCCGGGGTGCGGGCGCGGATGGTTCCGGTGGACTACGCGTCCCACTCCGCGCAGGTCGAGGTCCTGGAGGCGGAGCTGATCGCCGAGTTGGAGGGCATCCGGCCCCAGCCCGGCAGTGTGCCGCTGTATTCGACGGTGACGGGTGACTGGCTGGACGTCGCGGAGATGGACGCCGCGTACTGGTACCGCAATCTGCGGGCCACGGTCCGGTTCGAGGACGCGGTAAGGGGTCTGCTGGCCGAGGGGCATCGAGCGTTCGTCGAGGTGAGCCCGCACCCGGTCCTGGTACCGGGGTTGCAGGACACGCTGGACGACACTCCGGGCGGGGGTGTGGTCCTGGAGACGCTGCGTCGTGACAGCGGGGACGCGTTCCGGCTCGCGACCGCGCTGGCCCACGCC
>NZ_LIQQ01000386.1 GCF_001418565.1 Streptomyces graminilatus
CACGTCAGTCTTTCGCACGGGCGCACTGAACGGTAGACGAGCGGTACGGAAGATCGTGGACAGGGTGGACCGGGCCGGACAGGCGGTCCTCGTACGGGAGGGAGCGGCCGTCGCGGCGCGGTCGACCTGACCGGACCGGCCCCCGGGTGGCCGCCACGGCCCTCTCCGGCACCATGGAGGCCACCATCACCCGGCCGAGGGGACCTGGCCGAACGGTGACGCTCCTCCGTACGAAAGACTGGACAGCCATGCACTCCGTACGTCCTTCAGCGGGCGACACAACCTCGCCCACGCCGGCCGCCCTGGTCGCGCTTCCCGACCGTGGGATCCATGACACCGTTCCCGCCGACGCGTGGACGGACGGCTTCGTCACCGGCAACGGTGAGTACGGGGCCGTGGTGTACGGGGACCCGGCGCTGGAGAAGATCGTCTTCAACCACCACCGCTTCCTCCTGCCGAACGGCACCCGGGACGTCGCCCCGCCGGTGCTCGCCGACCGGCTGGAAGCGGTGCGGGACAAGGCGCTGGCCGGGGACTACACGGGAGCGTGCCGGGACTTCGCCGACGGGTGGGAGCTGCGCTGGACCCAGACCTACCACCCCGCGTACGAGCTGCGGATCGCCACCGCGGAGGACCCCGCCGCCGACCAGTACGTCCGGGTCACCGACTTCCGCACCGGCGAGGTCACCTCCGCCTGGGCGGACACGCACGGCACCTGGTCCCGCCGGGTCTTCGCCTCCCGCGCCGACCGGGTCGTCGTCCACGAACTCACCCCGCCCCCCGGCCGTACCGTCGACGTCACCCTGAGCGTGCACACCGCCCTCGACGAGCCCGCGACCGTTCACGGCGGGGACGACCTCCCGCACACCCACATGACGTTCACCACCCTGGCGGACGTCGGTGAGGGCTCCGGATGGCTGAATCTGCGCAGCACCTACCCCGAGGCGGCGGGCGCCTACGGCTACGAGGGCGTCACCCGTGTCGTGCCGACCGGCGGCACGGTCGCCGTCAGCGGCTCGACCGTCGTCGTGACGGAGGCGGCCAGGCTCACGCTCCTGACGCGACTGGACCGGTACGAGACGCCCGGCGCCTGGGACTCCCGGCCGCTGCACGCCCAACTGGCCGCCCTGGACGCTGACTACGAGGCACTGCTCGCCCGCCACACGAAGATCCACTCGGAGCTGTACGACCGCTCCCGCCTCGACCTGAACGTCCCCACCGCCGACCGCGGGCTCTCGACCACCGAGCTGATCGCACGTCAGAACGCGGACCCCACCGTCATCGGCACGGCCCTGCTGGAGCGGCTCTACGACTCCGGCCGCTACCTCTTCCTCAGCTCCAGCGGCATCCTGCCACCCCGCCTGACCGGTATCTGGACAGGGGCGTGGACCACCGCCTGGGCGGACGACTTCACCACGGACGCCAACGTCAACCTCCAGGTGGCCGGCGGCAACATCCTCGACCTGACCGAGGTGATGGAGGGCTACTTCACCCTGGTCCTCGGCCAGTTGGACCACTGGCGGACCAACGCCAGGAACCTCTACGGCGCCCGTGGTTTCCTCGCCCCCTCCCGCACCGACGGCGAGTACGGCCACATGCTCCACTTCAACAACAGCGACTTCCCCGGACACTGCTGGACCGGCGGCGCCGACTGGCTGCTCCAGCCGCTCCTGGAGTACTACGAGGTCACCGGCGACCATGCCTTCCTGCGAGACAGGCTCGGTCCCGCGCTGCTCGAACTCGCCCTGTTCTACGAGGACTTCCTCACCCGCACCGACACCGACGGCAAGGTGGTCTTCGTACCGTCCTTCTCCATGGAGAACGCCCCCGGCAACACCGACGAGCACCTGTCCGTCAACGCCACCGGCGACATCACCGCCGGCCGGCACGCCCTCCAGGCCGCCATCGACGCAGCGGGTGTCCTCGGCGTCGAGCAGGGCACCGGCGAAGGCGTCGAACGCTGGACGGCACTGCTCGACAAGCTCCCCGAGTACCGGATCAACGACGACGGCGCCCTCGCCGAATGGTCCTGGCCCACCCTGACCGACCACTACGACCACCGCCACATACAACACCTGTACGGCGCCTGGCCCCTGGACGAGATCAACCCGGAGGAGCGCCCCGACCTCGTAACCCCGGCGCTCAGAGCGCTCGAACTGCGCGGAGACCAGAACCTCTCCGCACACGGAAGCCTGCATCGTGCCTTCGCGGCGGCTCGCCTGAAGGACGGCGCCCAGGTGTACGACAACCTCCGGAAGATCATCGGCAGTGACATGCTCTTCCGGTCGCTGATGACCTCGCACAATCCCGGCCTCGACATCTACAACGCCGACGCGGCGAACGCCCTGCCGGCCGTACTGGCCGAGGCACTGCTCCACACCCGGCCGGGTGTTCTCGAACTCCTTCCCGCGCTGCCCGAGCAGTGGGCCAAGGGCACGGTCACCGGTCTCCGGGGCAGGAACGGGGTCCGTGTGCACAGCCTGGACTGGGACCTGTCCGCCGGCACCACGAAGGTGACGGTCACCTCGGACACGGCCCAGGAGATCACGCTGATCAGCCGCCGCGGCATCACGTCCGTCACCACCTCCGCACAGGTCGGCACTTCCCCCCTGGGCCCGCACGCCCGGAACATCTCCCTCGCCGCCGGGCAACTCACCCCGATCACCGTCTCCCTGCCGACGGGCCCATAGCCCGGGGCGCGCGTCACGGGCCGGAGCGGAGCGGACACGGCCAGGGCATCCACAGCCCTGTTCCGCTTCCTCCGGCCTGCCCCCGCCACACTCAGGAGCGCCGTGTGCCCGCTACCACCTCATTCGTTACCGTGTACCAGGTCACCCCCATCGTCCGCCCGTCCGGTAACCCCCCGAAAGATTGTCAACCGGCTTGAAATGCGATAAAAGCACCATCACCGCGAGCCGCGAGCCGCTGACCGGGTGCGGAAGCGGGGGTGTTAGAGGTGGCCGCCTTGTTCGGTAGCCAGCCGCTGCGCGTGCCCGTGGGGCACGACGCCCACCGCTGGAGCACCTTCCATGGTGAGCGCACTCTGGTCGTCGCCGCCCGTACGGTCACCTCGACCGTGCGGGTCCTCGAAACGCTGCCGGCGATTCTGCGCGACGACACCCGCGTGAGCGTCGTCTTCGCCTTCGATGCCACCTCCGCGTTCAACGACGGCGTCCTCGACCTCCTCCAGGCCGCCGGCTGCCGGGTCGCGCCCTGGGAGCAGTTGGGGGACATCGCCCCCGATCTCATCCTGTCCGCCAGCGAGAACATCGACGTGCCGGAGGGCGACTGCCCGGTGCTGGTGCTGCCGCACGGCGTCGGCTTCCAGAAGCACGTGCCGGATTCCCGGAGTCAGCGCGAGCGGCTCTCCGGGGTCGTGCCGGACTCCCTCCTGGAGACGGGGCGCGCCTGGCTGGCGATCTCGCATCCGGCGCAGGAGGAGCAACTGCTCGCCACCCACCCGAAGGCGGCCGGGCGCACTCTGCTGGTCGGCGACCCGTGCTTCGACGAGCTGGTCGCCAGCCGGTCGCACAGGAAGGCCTACCGGGAGGCGCTGGGCGTCGCTGAGCACCAGCGTCTGGTCATGGTCAGTTCGACCTGGAGCCAGACCTCGCTGCTGGGGCGCCACCCGGACCTGCTGCCTCGTCTGCTCGCCCGGCTTCCCTGTGACGAGTACCGGGTCGGCGCGATCATCCACCCCAATGTGTGGTCGGCCCACGGTTCCTGGCAGCTCCGCACCCTGCAGGCCGCCGCGCTGGACTCGGGACTGCTGCTGATGCCGGCCGTGCACGCCTGGCGGCCCGCGCTCGTCGCGGCGGACGTCCTGGTGGGTGACCACGGCTCGGTGACGCTGTACGGGGCGGCGGCCGGTACACCGCTGCTGCTGGCCGCGTTCGGCGCGGACGCGGTGCCCGGTACGGCCGTCCACGCCCTGTCGGCCGTGGCTCCCCGGCTCGACACCCGCGGGGACCTGCGCCGGCAGGTGGAGGATGCCGTCCGCGAGCACACGCCCGATCGGTACGCGGCGGTCGCGGCGCAGGCCTTCGCCGAGCCGGGACATGCCCTGTCCGGTCTCCGTACCGCCCTCTACGGCCTGCTGAAGCTCCCTGAGCCGTCCACTCCACCGCCGGTTCCGCTGGTGCTGCCGGTCCCGGAGCCGCCCGCCACGCCGATCACCTCGTGGCAGGTCACCACCGATGTCACCGGGGGCGGCGCGGCACCGGCCGTCAGTGTGCGGCGCGTGCCGGCGGCGGTCAGCGCGTACGACACGCCCCGGCCGGACTCCCCCACCCGCTTTACACATCTGGCCTGCGCGGACGACGAACGCGACCACCGGCTGGCCGAGAGCGCCTCGGTACTCGTCCGGCGGCACCCCGCGCCCACGCCGGCCGGCGCGCTGCGCTGGGTCGAGGACACGCTCGCCCAGCGGCCCGGCAGCCTTCTCGCGGCCTCGACGGTGCGCGGGGGCGCCTGTCTGGTCGGGCTCAGGGACGGCCGCGTGGCGGAGGCGGCCGTCACCGGCCCGGTCCTGGATCCGGGGCTTTCGACGGCGGTCGTCTACGCCTGTCTGCGCACGGGACTTCCGCTGGACGACGCCCAAGTGACGCTGCGGATCGGTGACATCCGCGACGAGGACGTCGTGCTGCGGCTTCGGGCCACCCGGCCGACCCGATAACCGGCCGGCCGGGCCGGACCCGCTTCAGCCGTCGAGGTCCGCCAGCCGTCGCCGCGACTCCGCCGCCCTGGAGTGGTCGCCGAGCGCCTCGTGGATGCCGACTGCCCTCGTCAGGCACTCGCGCACCAGTTCCACCCGGCCACCCGCCCGCTGCGCGATGTCGGCGAGCCGCTCCCGGGCCTGTGCCTCGTACTGCATGCCTTCCGCTTCCGCGCCCAGGGCCTCGACGGCCCCTCGCAGTTCACGGATCGCGTCCTCGGTCTCGCCGAGATGGTCGTGTACGACGCCGATGGCGGCCCTCACCCGGGCGGCCATCCGCCGATCGGGCTCCCGGCGGCTCTCCAGGTCCTGTCGTGCCCGGCACAGCAGGGCCATGGCCTCGGTGTGATCGCCCCGGGTGTCGAGCGCGCACCCGAGGAAGAAGGTGGCAAGGGCGATTCCACGGGACTCCCCGGCCTGCTCGTTGAGTTCGAGGGAGCGCCGGTACGCCCCGACAGCCCGGGACGGGTCGACGACGTCCAGGTACCGGCCGAGGAACTCCTGAAGGGAGGCACGCAGGTCGAGGCGGTCGGTCGCGTCGGCGAGGGTGACGGCCCGTTCCAGTTGTTCGCCCGCGCGGTCGTTCTCGCCGAGGTCGAGCAACGGGCGTGAAAGCAGCCCGCGCAGCCGGGCCTCGCCCGCCATGGCCTCCGCCATCTCCCCCGGCGTGTCCGCCGAGGCCGCCGCTGCCGCCGCCGCCTCGATGCCGAGTGCCAGCGACTCCTGCCATGCCCCGAGGTACCGCCGGTAGAGGAACAGCACGGAGAAGGCCTCGGCCAGTTGCCAGGCCAGGGTGTACAGCCTGTCCTGGACGGCCGTGCGCAGTACCGCGAGGATGGCGGGCCGCTCGGTGTCCAGCCACTCCAGTGGGGGTGGCCCGCCCGCCGTGGCGAAGGGATCAGCGGCCTCGGTCAGCAGGTCCGTGAGGTCGGCGATCCGTAGCCGTTCCTTCCGGAGCGCCCGGTCGGCGAGCGCGGTCAGCACGAGATAGTGCCTGCCCACCCGTTCCGTCAGCGCCGCCCGCTCGGTCTCCGGCTCCTCCTCGGCCGCCCGTTCGCGGGCATGCAGACGGACCAGTTCGTGCATGCGGTACCGGCCGTCGCCCACGGCCTCCACCAAGCTCTCCTTCGCCAGGACGAGCAGCAGTTTTCTCGCGTCACCCGTGGGGACACCAGCGGCGACCGCGGCCACGCCGGCGTCGAAGACATCGAACGGCAGGCGTCCGAGCAGCCGGTAGAGCCGGGCGGCGTCCGGCGGCAGCAACCGATAGGAGGGCCCCAGTACCGCGGACACCGAGGACTCTTCCCCGTCCAATGCCATCGCTGCCAGTCTCCCTGCCTCGTCGTCGAGTTCGGCGGCCAGCTCCGCCATGCCGAGACCGTCGGTGGCCAGACGCGCCACCACGACCTGAAGGGCCACCGGCAGACCGCCGCACAGCTCCACCAGCCGTTGCGCGGCCTCCGGTTCGGCCTCGACCGCCGCCGCACCGCACCGGTCCCTCAGCAGTTCGAGCCCGCCGTGCGCGTCCAGCGGCTTGACGGAGATCAGCCGGGCGCCGTCGTGGGCGGCGAGTTCGCCGAACTTGCGCTGGCTGGTGGCCAGTACGGCGCTGCCCGGCCCTTTGGGGATCAGCGCGCGCACCTGCGCGGGCTGGTTCACATCGTCGAGGACGAGCAGGAGACGCAGGCCGGCCGTACGCGACCGGAACAGGTTGGTCCGCTCCGCGAGGGAGTCCGGCATGCCGAGATCGCCTCCCGGCAGCGACCTCAGGCACATGGCCAGGGCCTCGGAGACGTCTCCGCCGGGACCGGTCATCGGCGTGACCCGGTCGCGCAGGGCGGCGAAGTCCACGTACAACTGCCCGTCCGGGAAGCGTTCCCGGGCCCGTGCCGCCCATCGCCAGGCCATGGCCGACTTGCCGACACCGGGAAGTCCGTCCAGTACGTCGACACCGACGGCCGCGGAACTGCCGGCCGGTGTGCCCAGTGTCTCGTCCAGGGCCGCGAGTTCGGCCGTCCTGTTGCTGAACTGTACGGTCACGACGGGGACTTGATCAGGTCTGACGGGCAGAACCGCTGCCGGGGCGGGTGCGGGGGCAGGTGCCGACTGGACGTAGAAGGCGACGCCGCCGTGGATGTGCGAGCCCTGGAATACCGGGCCGTGGTTCACTCCGCCGCTGACCAGGTTGACGAAGGTGCTTGACGCGTCCGGTGCCAGCGCGGTCAACAACTGCGCCAGTTCCTCCGCCGCCCGGGGATCCGTCCGGAAGATGCCGGCCAGGCGCTGCCGCAGGTGTTCGTGGACCCGTTCCTGGGCCTGGCTGTCCCCCGTCGACCGCGCCCTGTCCAACTCCTCGCGCTCTGCCCGCAGTTCGTCCTCCGCGGGCTCGCCCGAAGCGCGTCGTCCGAAGAAGCGGACCACACCGCCCTTGGCCCGCTCCCACGACTCCGAAACGATCAGCCCCACCAGCGTCGTCGCCGCCGACGCGGCAAGAGTGGCCAACTCGGCTTCCACGCAGTCCCCTTCACCCGTCCAGCACCACAGGGTAGTCGGACCCAACCGTAGAGCGATCTTGGACACTTGGACAGCCGGGCGCGCCGTGCACCCCGCCTCCGCCTCGTCAGGTGCCGAGTGCCGTGAGCACCACGGTCCTGGCCTCCTCCTGGATCCGGCGCAGATGGTCCGGGCCGAGGAACGACTCCGCGTAGATCTTGTAGACGTCCTCGGTGCCCGAAGGGCGGGCCGCGAACCAGGCGTTGGCGGTGGCGACCTTGATCCCGCCGAGGGCGGCGCCGTTGCCGGGAGCCTCCGTGAGCACCTTGGTGACCGGCTCGCCCGCGAGGGTGTCGGCGGTGACCTGGCTCGGGGACAGCTTGGCCAGCAGTGCCTTCTCCTCGCGGGAGGCCGGGGCGTCGACGCGCGCGTAGGCGGGGGCACCGAACCGGTCGGTCAGCAGTGTGTAGTGCTGCGACGGGGTCTTGCCGGTGACCGCCGTGATCTCGGAGGCGAGCAGGGCCAGGACGATGCCGTCCTTGTCCGTGGTCCACACCGAGCCGTCGCGGCGCAGGAAGGACGCGCCCGCCGACTCCTCGCCGCCGAAGCCGAGTGTCCCGTCGGAGAGGCCGTCCACGAACCACTTGAATCCGACCGGGACTTCGACCAGCTTCCGGCCGGCGTCCGCCGCGACCCGGTCGATCATGCTGGACGACACCAGCGTCTTCCCGATACCGGCGCCGGCCGGCCACTGCTCCCGGTGCGCGAACAGGTACGAGATCGCCACGGCCAGATAGTGGTTGGGGTTCATCAGGCCCCCGTCCGGTGTGACGATGCCGTGCCGGTCGGCGTCGGCGTCGTTGCCGGTGGCGATGTCGAACCGGTCGCGCCGCTCGATGAGCGAGGCCATGGCGTAGGGCGAGGAGCAGTCCATCCGGATCTTGCCGTCCCAGTCCAGCGTCATGAAGCGCCAGGTGGGGTCGGTGAGCGGGTTGACCACCGTCAGGTCGAGCCGGTGCTGTTCGGCGATCCGGCCCCAGTAGGCGACGGAGGCGCCGCCGAGCGGATCGGCGCCGATGCGCACGCCGGCGGACCGGATCGCGTCCAGGTCGAGCACGTTCGGCAGGTCGGCGACGTAGGTGCCGAGGAAGTCGTGGCGTCCGGTGCCGGGTGCGGCCAGCGCGCGGGCGTAGGTGACGCGCCGTACGTCCTTCAGGCCGCCGGTGATGATCTCGTTGGCGCGGTCCTGGATCCAGGAGGTCGCGTCGGAACCGGCGGGGCCGCCGCTGGGAGGGTTGTACTTGAAGCCGCCGTCGGCGGGCGGGTTGTGCGAGGGAGTGACCACCACGCCGTCGGCGAGGCCTGACGTACGGCCCCGGTTGTGGGTGAGGATGGCGTGCGAGACGGCCGGGGTGGGCGTGTAGCCGTCGGCCTGGTCGATGAGGACGGTCACGTCGTTGGCGGCGAACACCTCCAGTGCCGTGATCCGCGCGGGCTCGGACAGGGCGTGGGTGTCGGCACCGAGGAAAAGGGGGCCGTCGGTGCCCTGGGCGGCGCGGTATTCACAGATGGCCTGGCTGGTGGCCGCGATGTGGTCCTCGTTGAACGCCGTCGCGAGGGACGAACCGCGGTGTCCCGAGGTGCCGAAGGCCACCCGTTGCCCGGGGTCGGCCGGGTCGGGGTGCAGCGCGTAGTACGCCGTGACCAGGCGGGCCACATCGATGAGGTCCTCGGGCCCGGCGACCTGTCCTGCTCGCGCGTCCTGCATTTCCCGCTCCTCCGCAAGGGTCGACCGTTGAGTACGTGCCTCATTCTCCCCTGCCGGAACCGCCCGGTCGCCCACCGGTCCCCCACCGGGCGGACGTTGCGGCAAGCGTCCGACGGGTGCCCCTGTCCCACACTTCGCAGGACAGGGACACCCGCACACCTCAGAGGTGGTCGGAGCCGCTACTTCCTGGTGAAAATGGCACCGCTCCTGAAGGAGTCGCCGCTGCCGCTCGAACGGTAGTGCCAGCCGCCGACGGTCAGGTTCGTGCCGGAGGACACCACGGAGCTGACGCCGAGCGGGAATTGGGGATCGCTCTCGGGCAGGCCGAGCGACCGCCAGCCCTCGGCGGGCGTCCAGGTCATACCGACCGCCGCGTCGTCGTTGCCGCCCACGACAGCGAGTCCGCCGTTCGGCCGCAGGGTGACGGCCTGGAGGGAGAAGGTGCCCTTGGGCAGGGGCACCTGGGTCCACGAGGTGCCGTCCCAGTGCAGGGCCAGGCCCGCCGGGCGCTGCTTGTCGGTGTCGCGGGACCAGCCCACCGCCCAGACGTCGTCCGGTGTGCGGGCGGCGATGTCGAAGAGGACCGCCGAGTCGGGGAACGCCGGGGTGGGCGTGCGTGTCCACCGGTGGCCGTCCCAGTGGACGGCGAGGGACTGGCCGGTGTCATTGTCGACGCCGACGATCCACACGTCGTCCGGTGCCAGCTCCTTGACCTGGTTCAGGCCCCAGTTCGCCGAACCCGGGATCCGCACGGACCGCCATCGCCGGCCGTCCCAGTGCTGGACGACCGGGACCTGCGCGAAGGTGTCCTCCGTGTAGCCCTGTCCCACCGCCCAGGCGTCCCGGGCGGAGACCGAACTCACCGACAGCAGACTGGCCTCCACCGTCCCGGAAGGCAGACCTGTGTCGGCCTCGAGTTGCCAGGCGCCCGCCGCGTAGCGTCCGATCAGGACGCCCCGGCCGTCCGACGCCTGGTCACCGACGAAGAACGCCGAGCCGTCCGGCGCGGTGGCGATGTCGTTGATCCTGCTGTTCCACGTGTCGGCGCCGCGCAGCGCTGTCCGCTTCCACGTTCCGCCCCGGGCGAGGTCGCGCTCGTACATGGCGGGCACGAACCGGATGGCGCCGTTGTCGGGATTCCCCACGATCTCGGCGCCGCCGGCCCAGGTCTTCGACGGACTCGGCTGGGCCAGGGTCATCACCGAGACCTGGCCCGTCGATGTCTCCGTCCATGTCCCGCCGATGGCCGACTCGGCCGTGGCGGTGCCGCTGATCACCATCGTGATCGCCCCGACTGCCGCCAGTTGCCCCGCGATCCTTCGTTTGGCCGTCACTCTGTTCTCTCCCGTTCCGGAGGAACCGCTCCCCCGTAGGTACTGATGCGGCAGGGGGCGCCTTTTGTTTCAGGCTGCCCCGGCCCGGCCGGGGAGGGCCTCGGGAGGATACGCACGCGCGGACCCGCGCCCCGGTTCGAAGCGGAACCGGGGCGCGGGTCCTGTGGCGCGGTGTTCAGTACCGCCAGTACTGCCAGTGCTGCTCGGTCAGTACCGCTCGGTCAGTACTGATTGGTCAGTACTGCTCGGTCTCCACGAAACCGCCGTCCGCGTCGTTGTCCGCGCCGAAGGCGTCGGCAGCGGCGGTCGGGTTGAATCCGGGCGGGCTGTCCTTCAGGGCCAGGCCCATGTCGGCCAGCTTCGCCTTGACCTCGTCGATGGACTTCGCACCGAAGTTGCGGATGTCCAGCAGGTCGGCCTCGGAGCGGGCGACGAGCTCGCCCACGGAGTGGACGCCCTCGCGCTTCAGGCAGTTGTACGAGCGGACCGTGAGGTCGAGCTCCTCGATCGGCAGCACCAGGTCGGCGGCGAGGGCGGCGTCCGTCGGGGACGGGCCCATGTCGATGCCCTCGGCGTCGATGTTGAGCTCACGGGCAAGCCCGAACAGCTCGACGAGCGTCTTGCCCGCGGAGGCCATGGCGTCGCGGGGACGCATGGCCTGCTTGGTCTCGATGTCGACGATCAGCTTGTCGAAGTCGGTGCGCTGCTCGACACGCGTGGCCTCGACCTTGTAGGTGACCTTGAGGACCGGCGAGTAGATCGAGTCGACCGGGATACGCCCGATCTCCTGGCCGACCTGCTTGTTCTGCACGGCGGAGACGTAGCCGCGACCGCGCTCGACGGTCAGCTCCATCTCCAGCTTGCCCTTGCCGTTGAGCGTGGCGAGGACGAGGTCGGGGTTGTGCACCTCGACACCGGCCGGCGGCGCGATGTCGGCGGCGGTGACGACGCCCGGGCCCTGCTTGCGCAGGTACATCACGACCGGCTCGTCCTGCTCCGAGGAGACGACGAGCTGCTTGATGTTGAGGATGAGGTCGGTGACGTCCTCCTTGACGCCCGGCACGGTGGTGAACTCGTGCAGGACACCGTCGACACGGATGGACGTGACCGCCGCACCCGGGATCGAGGAGAGGAGCGTACGACGCAGGGAGTTGCCGAGGGTGTAGCCGAAGCCCGGCTCCAGCGGCTCGATGACGAACCGCGAGCGGAACTCGTCGACTACTTCTTCGGTCAGGGATGGACGCTGAGCAATCAGCACGGGGTGTTGCCTCCAGTGGTTTGGCGCCCGCTATGTGACGCCGTAGACATAGAAAGGGTACGGGCGCCAGGGGCCCTGCGGTTTCCACCGGGGCCCAATGGGCCGTGTCCCGGCGCGGCGGGGAGGCCTCGGGCCTGCCTTCCGGCCGCCGCGCGAAAGGCGTTCCGGGCCGTGGCCGATCAGCCGCCGGACACAAACGGCATCACGAAATCCCTGGTCAGGGCGTTACCGTAGGGGCTACCGAGTCTGCCGGGATGACCGGCCGGCACCCACCGGCACAACAGCCCAGGTGTCCCCGGACCGGTCGTGGTTCCCGAATGATTGCCTCGGGGCCGACGGGGTCACGGCGGCGCGAGCACGCCCGGACGCCGGGGAACGGCGGGGGCGTGGCCCCCGCGCGGCTCGTCCGGCGTGGCCGTGTCCTTATCCGAACAGGCGCCGCTGGATCACGCGCCGGTAGTCCTCCAGCGTCCGGTCGAGGTGTACCGCTGTGGCCTCGGCGGCTTCCTCGGGGCGGCCGTCACGGATGGCCCTGAAGATCGCCTCGTGTTCCTCGACGGCGTACCTGGTGTTCTCGCCCAGGTTGTCGTGGATGCCGATGGCGCTCGACTGCCGCTGAAGTCTTCGTGCGTCGCGCACGGCGCTGGCGAGGAAGGTGTTGTGCGAGGCGGCGGTCACCGCCGCGTGGAAGTCCTCGTCCGCCTGGTTGAAGACCTCGACCTGTCGGTTGACGTACCCGTGCCGGCACTGCTGCATGGCGATCTCGATGGTGCGCAGTTCGGAAGGGGTGGCACGGGTCGCGGCGAGACTGCTGGCGGACATCTCCTGGACCCTGCGGAACTCGAACAGCATCAGGACGTGGTCGATGTCGACAGGGCGGAAGAAGCCTCCCCACCGGCTCGTGATGAGCATGCCCTCGTCGTCGGCGACGAACAGTCCGCGCCCCTTGTGGGCCCGTACCCGGCCGAGGGCGGACAGGATCTTCACGGCTTCCCGGACCACCGCCCTGCTGGTGTTCAGCGTCTGGGCAAGGTCGATCTCCGTAGGCAGCCGGTCGCCCGCGACCATCCGGGCCTCGGCGATGTACTCGAGGATCTGCTCCGCCACGATCTCGTACCCGGGGCGGTAGTCACGCCGTACGTCCGAGCCGTTCACCACTGTTGCCGCGACAGGGGAGTCCTTCGCCGGCAAAGCCGCATCGGTCGCTGGCGTGTCGTTCATCTGAGCTGCCTCCGAGATGACTGCGGCGATCGCCTCTGATCGCCGTGGAGCCGCACAGATCGTACCTCAGACGAATAATAAATCGTACTCATTTAGCAAGAGACTCTGCCGATGAGCCATGGCGGAGACCTTGCCCAAAAGGTACATATGCTGGAAAAATTCACTTAGCCTTGGGGTCATCAGTCGTAGATCCACCAAAAAAGCGGCGTAGAACCCCTTGACGAAGCGCTCGATAAGGCGGCTAATTTCAACCGCGAGGTTGCAGCACAGCCGCCTGCAACATCCGACGCCAGCCCGGGACGGCCCGGCGTCACCTCATCCCATGCGCACTCAGTGGAGTCAACGATGACCGTCACCAAGCCTTCGTCCAGCCAGAAGAGAGTGTTCACCGCCAGACGTGCGGCACTGCTCGCCGGGTGTGCGACGACCGTGCTCCTGACCGTGACCGCCTGTGGCGGCGGCGGCAGCAGCGCCGGCACGACCACCAAGGACGGCTTCGCCCAGGCGCCGCAGAAGAAGGACAGCACTCTGACCGTCTGGGTCGACGCGACCCGCATGGACGCCGCGAAGCTCTACCAGAAGCTGCACCCCGAGGTGAAGCTCGACATCGTCAGCTACGACGGTGACGCCAACGGCTCGAACTACCTCCAGACCAAGACCCAGCTGTTCAACCGCACCGGCAAGGGCTGGCCGGACGTCGTCTTCAGCTCCCAGAACAACGAGGCCAGTTGGGCGGTCGACGCCGGCTTCGCCGCACCGCTCAACAAGGGCCTGATCGACGACGCGACCCTGGGCAACTTCGCGAAGGGCGCCAACGACGTCTGTACCGTCAACGGCAAGCTCTACTGCCTGCGCAACGACCTCTCCCAGGCGGTGCTCTGGTACAACGCGCCGCTGCTGAAGAAGTTCGGCTACACCGTGCCGACGACCTGGGAGGAGTACCAGGCGCTCGGCGAGAAGGTCGCCAAGGAGCACCCCGGCTACCTCGTGGGTGACGCCGGTGACTCCTTCACCCCCGAGATCTACATGTGGGCGAGCAAGTGCGGCGCCAACCACATCACCGGCCCCAAGGCCGTCTCGGTGAACACCACCAGCGAGGCCTGCACCAAGATGGCCAAGCTCATGGACGTCCTCATCAAGAACAAGTCCATGTCCATCAGCGGCGTCTTCAGCACCGACTTCGGCAAGAACGAGGCCGACAAGGTCCTGCTCATGCCTGGCCCGGCCTGGTTCGGCGGCGCGGTCTTCCGCGACACCCTGAAGGTCCCGGCGAAGCAGATCGCGGCGGCTCCCATCCCGCAGTGGAAGGGCGACAGCGACGTCTCCACCGGCAACGTCGGCGGCGGCACCTGGCTGCTGTCGCAGCACTCCACCAACATCAAGGCGGCCACCGACTTCCTGAAGTGGGTCACCACCGACAACGCCTACCAGGGTGAGAAGGCGCCCGGCTACCCGGCGTACGCGCCCGCGGCCGAGGTCTGGCTGACGGGTCAGGGCACCGCCGGCTACTTCGCCAGCGACCTGAGCGCGCTCAAGAACGCGTCCTCCCAGGTCTGGTCGCAGTGGGGCTCGGGCCAGTTCAGCCAGGAGGCGATCTGGGCCGCGACCGTCAAGCCCGCCATCACCGCGGGCAAGACCATCGAATCCCAGCTGCCCGCGTGGCAGGACTCCATCGTCAAGTACGCCCAGTCGAACGGATACAAGGTCTCCAAGTGACCGTCGTCAACTCCTCGACCAGCTCTGCCGGTCGGCGCCCTCGTGGCACCGACCGGCAGAGCCGGGCCGGCATCGCTTTCGTCGCCGGTTACGTGGTCCTTCTGATCGCGTTCGGCATCCTGCCCACGGGATACGCCGTCTATTTCGCGTTCACGGACGCGGGCGGCACGTTCAGCGGGTTCAGCAACTTCATCACCACGGCGCAGGACTTCCGTTTCATGGACGCCGTGGGCCATGTCGCGGTGTACCTGCTGTTCTGGCTGGTCTCCCTCGTGGTGTTCGTGGTCGGCCTGTCGCTGCTGCTGCACCGCCTCTCCTCTGGCGTCGCCAGCAAGAGCCTGCGCTTCTTCTACTACATCCCCGGGGCCCTCGCGGGCGCCGCGAGTGTGCTGGTGTGGCTGTTCATGCTCGACCCCTCGGTGAGCCCGGTCAGTTCGCTGCTGAGCACGCTGGGATTCCACACCTTCGGTGAGGTCATCGCGCCGGGCAACCTGGCCCTGCTGTTCACGATCATCGCCTTCTGGACCGGGGCGGGCGGCTGGATAGTCGTCATGTACGGCGCGCTGAACAACATCCCCAAGGACGTCATGGAAGCCGCGCGCATCGACGGCGCGAACGCCTGGCAGACCGCGTGGCGCGTGCAGATCCCGATGCTCCGCAAGTGGATCATCTACATGGTGATCCTGGCCTTCGCGGCCGGTGCCCAGCTGTTCGTGGAGCCACAGCTGCTCTCGCTGGCCAGCGTGGGCGTCGCCGGACGCGACTACTCGCTGAACCAGTTGACGTACGACTTCGCCTTCCAGATGAACAACATCAACGGCGCCGCCGCGGTCTCGGTGGAGCTTCTGGTCGTCAGCGTGACGGTCGCCGGGATCTTCGTCGCAAGGTCTGGGTTCTTCGATGCCGACTGAGACCGTTGCCGCACCGGCCGCCGCCACACCACCCACGAAACAGGGACCGAGTTTCATGAGCCGAACAAATCCCCAGGCCCCTGCGCGGCGGCGTCCCACGCGTAACCTGGTACCCCGCCTGCTGAGCGGTTCCGTCCTGGTCGTCTTCCTGGTGTTCTTCGTGCTGCCGGTGATCTGGCTCGTCCTCGCGGCGACCAAGACCGACCAGCAGCTCGTCCACGGCAACCCGCTGTCCATCGGGTCCTGGCACGCCTTCAAGGCCAACTGGGACGCCCTCTCGGGGTTCCAGGACAACGCCATCATGCAGTGGCTGGGCAACTCCACGCTCTACGCGGTGATCTCGCTGGTCATCACCCTGTGCGTGACCATTCCGGCGGGGTACGCCCTCGCGATGACGGAGTTCCGCGGCCGGCACAGCCTGCTGGTGGCGACTCTGGTCGTGATGCTCATGCCGACCGCCACGCTGGTGGTGCCGCTGTTCCTCGAGGTCAACGCGGTGCATCTGATCGGCTCGATGTGGTCGATCATCCTGCCGTACTCGTTCTACCCGTTCGGCGTGTACCTGACGTACATCTACTTCAGCACCGCCGTACCGAAGGACCTGCTGGCCGCGGCACGCATGGACGGCTGCACCGAGATCGGCGTCTTCCGGCACATCGCGCTGCCCCTGGCGACACCGGTCATCGCGCTCGTGGGCTTCTTCAGCTTCGTCGCCAACTGGACGAACTACTTCCTGCCGTACGTAATGCTCCCCGAGAGCAGCCAGATGCCGATCCAGGTCGGTGTGGGCAGCCTGCTGAGCAACGTGCCGTCGTTCAACCCGGCCGTCGGCACCACCGCGATCGAGCGTCCGCAGCTGGCGCTGGCCACGCTGGTGGCCATCACCCCGGTGCTCGTCGTCTTCCTCTTCGCCCAGCGTTTCCTGGTCAGCGGGATGCTCGCCGGAGCCACCAAGGAGTAGGCCCGGACCGTCGGCCCACGGCCCCACGTCCCGAGCCGACGCTGTCCGCCCGCCCTCTCGCTGCACCCGGCGCGCGCTCCGCGCCGCCGCCCCGAACGGAGATCCCTGCCATGCCCTTCAGCCCTTCCGACAGCACGTCGGGTGACGACACTCCGGCCGCCGACCGCCCGGCCGCACCGCCGGAGATCCAGGCCCAGGTGCCGGTACTCGAACCACCGGGCTGGGCCGTGTCCCAGCGGGCCCTGTTCGACCTGCTCGACCACTCCTGGCGCCGCTTCGAGCGTGACTTCACCGGCCCGGACGGACGCCTGAACTACAACGAGCCGCTCACCTCCCGCGACGGTGTGGACGATTTCTACGAGGTCTTCTTCAACTGGCCCCAGCTGTACCTGCTGGGCGGCGCCGACGATCTGCTCCCCGCCAGTGAGAAGCACTGGGAGGGCGTGACCAAGCAGCTCACCGAACTGGACATGCTGCGCGACGAGTACGAACGCGGCTACGACTGGTTCCACCAGGGCGAGAGCCTGCTCCTGCTCTTCTTCCTGTGCATGGCCGACCCCGAGCGCTGGTCCGAGCGTGCCCTGCGCTTCGCGGAGTTGTACGTCGACCCGGCCAAGGGCAACTACGACCCCGAGCACCGCATCATCACCCGCCCCCACAACGGCAGCGACCCCGACCGCACGGGTCTGTTCGACGGTGACGTCTACCCCTGGCTGCAGAAGGAGGCCGACACCTACGGATACCCGCTGGAGTGGCTCCCCGAGGCCCAGGACGGCCCGTACCCGCTGGACGCGGACCCGCGGCTGGGCGCGCAGATGCGCGACCGGACGGGCGTCGGAGACACCGCGCTCAACCTGGCCGCGGCCGGACTCGTCCTCAACGCCTGGATTCTGTCCGGCGAGGAGCGCTACCGCGACTGGATCGTCGAGTACGTGGGCGCCTGGCGCGAGCGCACGGAGGCGAACGACGGTCTCATCCCCGACAACGTCAGCCCGGACGGGGTCGTCGGCGGTCTGCTGGACGGCCGCTGGTACGGCGGCCACTACGGCTGGTCCTGGCCGCACGGCTGGCACAGCATCGGAAGCGCGGCCACCGTGGCGGCGCTCGCGGCGGCGACGGTCACCGGGGACGACGACTACCTGACCATGGTCCGCACCTCGCTCGACGCTCTCATCGTCCGCGGCAAGGTCATGCCCCACACCGAGGCCGACTCCAGTCTGCCCTCCAAGTGGCGGGCCGAGCTCGGCCCGGACGCCACGACGCCCACGCTCCACCTGCCGTTCCGGCACAACGACGCGGGCTGGTTCGACTACAACCCCTCCACCCCGCCCGTTCCGGTGGCCCTGTGGCACCACAGCAACTCCGACGCCGACCGCAAGCGTCTTGAGCACCTGCGCGAGGCCGAGGGAATCGACTGGCGCACCGTCCGGCCGTTCCGCGCCAAGGAGGAGTCCGGGCACGAGAAGGCGTGGTTCGCCTTCCTCGCCGGCGACGACCCCGACTACCCGGAGCGCATCCTCGCCAACGCCCAGGCCCAGATCCGCCACCGGCTGCGCCGCATCGACCGCTACCGCGACCTGGACGTCCCCGAGGCCGACATCCACGTGTGGCAGCAGTCCAACCCCGTCGCCACCGAGGCCCTCGTCCAGTTGACCTGGGGCGGCCCCCAGGTGCTGTACAACGGCGGCCTGCAGCAGGCCCGGCTGCGCTACCACGACGCCGACGCCCGCCGCGCCGGTCTCCCGCAGGACGTGGCCGCGCTGGTCAGCTCCATCGACCCCGAAGCGACCACCGTCGAGCTGGTCAACCTCGCCCCCGAGACGGACCGCACGGTGATCGTCCAGGCGGGCGCCTTCGCCGAGCACACCATCACCGGCGTCCGCTACACGACCGCGGACGACGCCTGGATCGGCGACATGTACGACTACGGCCACACCGAGCCGGTCGTCACCGAGGAGGAACTGTCCTGCGACAGTCCCTTCCTGACGGTGCGGCTGCCCGCGTCCACCCGGATCAAGCTCGTCCTGCGGATGAACCTGCGCGCCAACACCCCGAGCTACCGCACCCCGTTCGACACCCCGAGCGACGAGCTCGCCCCGGGCACGGAAGAGGCCACGGCATGAAGCGCATCGCCCAGACCATCAAACTCCGGCCCGAGCACCGGGAGAAGTACCTCGAACTCCACTCCGCCGTCTGGCCCGGGGTAGAGGCGGCCCTGCACCGGGCGCAGATCCGAAACTTCGGCATCTACCTCCACGGTGACGTGCTGTTCGCCTACCTCGAGTACCACGGCGACGACTTCGATGCCGACATGGCCACGCTCGAAGCCGACCCGGAGACCCAGGAGTGGTGGAAGCTCACCGACCCCTGCCAGGAGCCCTGGCCCGACCAGGGTGAATCGCGCCAGTGGACAGTACTCCCCGAGATCTGGCACCTCGGCCCGCCGCCCGGGGACGCCACCGTCTGACCTGGCGTTCGTCCTGGCCCGCGCCCGACCGATCCGACTTGGAACCTCGCCGTGACCCCATCCCCCACGCCCGTCCTCATCGACGCCCACCACCATCTGTGGGACCTCGACCAGCGTCCGCAGTCCTGGCTCGACGATCCCGCTCTTGCGTCGATCAACCGGACCTTCACCCCGGACGACCTCCGCTCCACCGCGACCACCCCGATCGCGGGGCGCCGACTGCACAGCACGGTGGTCGTGCAGTGCATCCCGGACGTGCCGGAGACCGAGGACCTGCTCGCGCTCGCCGAGCGGGAACCGCTGATCGGGGCGGTGGTCGGCTGGGCCGATCTGACGTCCCCGGCGATCGGCGAGGTGCTGGACCGACTGCTCGCCGGACCGGGTGGCGGGTATCTCCGCTCCCTGCGCCACCTCGTCCAGGGCGAGACGGACCCGAACTGGCTGCAACGCCCGGACGTGGAGCGGGGGTTGGCGGCGCTCCAGGACCGCGGGCTCTCCTACGACGTCCTGGTGTACAGCCACCAGCTCGACCAGGCGACCCGCCTGGCGGAACGCTTCCCGGACCTGCCCCAGGTGCTCGACCACGCGGGCAAGCCCTCCATCGCGAAGGGTGAACTGGCTGACTGGGAACGCCAGTTGAAGCTGCTGGCCGCACATCCGCAGGTGGTCTGCAAGGTCTCGGGCCTGATCACCGAGGCGGACCACGGCACGTGGACGACCGCCGACATCCGTCCCGTCTGGGACACCCTGCTCGCCGCCTTCGGCCCCGAGCGGCTGATGTTCGGCTCCGACTGGCCGGTCGCGAACCTCGCGGGTGGCTGGAACCGCTGGGCTGCCACCGTGGACGAACTGCTCACCGGCCTCGCCGAGGACGAGATCCACGCGATCCTGGCCGGCACCGCGACCGCCTTCTACCGCCTTTCCACCCCCCGCTGACGATCGGCGTTCGCGCCGAAGGGACCTGACCTCACCATGACACTCGCTGTCCGTTATCTGTCCGCTCGTACGCTGGACACCGCTCCCGCCGAGACCCCCGCTCTTGGCGCGGGTGAGGTGGAGATCGCGCCCGCCTTCGTCGGGATCTGCGGCACCGACCTGCACATCTTCCACGGCGACATGGACGCCCGAGTCCAGACACCCGCTGTGCTGGGGCACGAGATGTCCGGCCGTATCGTCTCCGTCGGCGACGGCGTCGAGGGCTGGGCACCCGGTGACGCGGTCACCGTGATGCCGCTGCGCTGGGACAACACCTGCCCCGCCTGCCAGGCCGGCAACCAGCACATATGCCAGCACCTCGACTTCATCGGCATCGACTCCCCCGGCGCCATGCAGCAACGCTGGACCGTCCCCGCCACCACCCTCGTCCGCCTGCCCGACACCCTGGCCCTCGACCACGCCGCACTCGTCGAGCCCACCGCCGTCGCCGTCCACGACGTCGGCCGCGCCCAGGTCTCCGACGGCGAGAAGGTCGTCGTCGTCGGCGGCGGACCCGTCGGCATCCTCATCGCCCTCGTCGCCCGCAACGCCGGAGCCGACGTCCGCGTCATCGAACTCAGCCCCCACCGCAGGCTGCTCGCCGAAGACCTCGGCCTCGCCACCTGGGACCCCTCCACCAGCGACATCACCGCACTCGTCAGCGAGTGGACCGCCGACGCGGGCGCCGACGTCGCCTTCGAGGTCTCCGGAGCCGCCGGCGGCGTCGACACCGCCGTGGACGTCCTCGGCGTGCGCGGGCGGCTGTGCCTGGTCGCCATCCACCCCCGCCCCCGCGAGATCAACCTCCACCGCTTCTTCTGGCGCGAACTCACCTTGGTCGGCGCCCGGCTGTACGACCGCGCCGACTTCGAGAACGCCGTCG
>NZ_LIQQ01000387.1 GCF_001418565.1 Streptomyces graminilatus
GGGAAGGGGCGGCGGGGGCGATAAATTGGGGGCACTGTGTCTGACTTCTCTCGCCCCGAGGGCTCCCCGGAGCCCACCCCCGCTTCCGCCCGCGCCAAGGGCGCCGCCCGCTTCCCCGGCGGGCCGCAGGCCGACCCCGCCGGGTCCCATTTCGAGCGCCGGATCAGGAGTTTTCAGCCCCGGCGCAGCCGGGTCACCACCGGCCAGGGTGACGCCCTGCGGCGGCTGTGGCCCAAGTGGGGCCTCGACATCGACGGCCGCGCTCTCCACCTGGGCGAGCTGTTCGGGAACGACCTGCCCGTCGTACTGGAGATCGGGTTCGGGATGGGCGAGGCCACCGCGAGGATGGCCGCCGACGATCCCGGCACCAACGTCCTCGCCGTCGACGTGCACACCCCGGGCCAGGGAAATCTCCTCAACCTCGCCGACCAGCAGGGGCTGACCAACGTCCGGGTCGCCAACGGCGACGCCATCATCCTGCTCCGCGAGATGCTCACCCCCGGCTCCCTCGACGGCCTGCGCGTCTATTTCCCCGACCCCTGGCCCAAGAAGCGCCACCACAAGCGGCGCCTGATCCAGGCCGAGTTCCTCGACCTCGTCGCCGGCCCGCTGCGGCCCGGCGGACACGTGCACTGCGCGACCGACTGGGAGCCGTACGCCGAGCAGATGCTCGATGTGCTGAGCGCGCACCCGGAGTTCGAGAACACCCAGCAGGGGGGCGGTTACGCGCCACGTCCGGAGTTCCGGCCGCTGACCCGTTTCGAGGGCCAGGGACTGGCGAAGGGCCATGTCGTGAACGACCTGCTGTTCCGCCGAGTCCAGCACAAGTAAGCACTAGTAAGCACAAGTAGCCACAAGCAAGAAGCACGGGTTGGGCAACCGCCGTTAGGGTCATTGCCGTGGCCCTCTTTCCGCCGTACCCGACGCACCCCGGCGACCCCGCTGACGGCCTCGCCAACAGTCCCGTCGGCGGGGCGCCGCGGCACGCTCACTGGTGGCAGCGGAGGTCGGTCCGGTACGGCGCGCCGGCCGGCCTGCTCGCTCTCTCCGGGCTCGTCATCCTCGCCCTCGTCCGTCAGCAGACCGGCACCGAGGGCTTTCTGGTCGGGCTCGGGCTCGCCGTACTGCCCGTGCCCTTGCTCGTCGCCGCGTTCCGGTGGCTGGACCGGGTCGAGCCGGGGCCCTGGCGGAACCTGCTCTTCGCCTTCGCCTGGGGCGCCTGCGCGGCGGCCCTGATAGCGATCGTCGCCAACAGTTTCGCGACCAGATGGATAGCGACGGCCACCGCCGACCCGTCCGGCGCGGACACCCTCGGGGCCACGGTCATAGCGCCCGTGGTCGAGGAATCGGCGAAGGCCGCGGCCGTACTGCTCGTCTTTCTCTTCCGGCGGCGCGACTTCACCGGGATCGTCGACGGAGTCGTGATCGCCGGGGTCACCGCCACCGGCTTCGCCTTCACCGAGAACATCCTCTATCTCGGCACCGCCTTCGGCACCGACCAGCTCACCGGGGACAGCGGTATCGCCTCGGTCACCGCGGCGACCTTCTTCGTGCGCGTCATCATGTCGCCGTTCGCGCACCCCCTGTTCACGGTCCTCACCGGCATCGGTTTCGGCATCTCCGCGCTGTCGGGCGAGCGCCACCGCGTCCTCCGGGTGCTGTTTCCGCCGGCCGGGCTGCTCCTCGCGATGAGCATGCACGCCCTGTGGAACGGCTCGTCGACCTTCGGGGAGTACGGCTTCATCGCGGTGTACGCCGCGATCATGCTGCCCGCGTTCGGGCTGCTGACCTGGCTGGTCATCTGGACCCGGCAGCGCGAACTGCGCACCGTGCGCGCCGAGTTGCCGGCGTATGTGCTGGCCGGCTGGCTGATCCCGGCCGAGCCGTACGCCCTCGGCTCGATGCGCGCCCGGCGCCTGGCCCGGGACTACGCCCGCCGTCACCTGGGCAGGCCCGCCGCCCGTGAGGTCGCGCGGTACGAGGCGTACGCCACCTCGCTCGCGTTCCTGCGTCACCGGGGGCGCCTGGGCCGCGCGGGCGCCGACTTCGTCGTCCGGGAGCGGGAGCTGCTGGGCGAGCTGTGGCAGCGCAGGGCGGTGGCCCGCCCGGCCCTGGACCACGCGGCCCACGTCACGGCTCCGGTTCCGGTCCCGTTTCACGCACCGGTTCCCGTCTCGATTCCGGGCCCCATGCACCCGGCGACGACCTGGCCGGCGTACGGGCCACAGCCGTACGCCGGACAACCGTACGCCGGACAGCCGTACGGGCCACAGGGGTACAGGCCGACGAGCCCGCACCCGGCGTACACGTACAACCCGTACCGTTCCTAGCCGTCGGCAGACGTCAGGCGCCGCTCACGCCGAAGCCGCCGTCAGGCTCGCGATCTCCGTCTCCGTCAGTTCCAGTTCCGCGACCGCGAGCAGCGGCGGGAGCTGTTCGGCCGTGCGGGCGGACGCGATCGGGGCGGCCACCGTCGGCCGGGCGGCGAGCCAGGCCAGGGCGACCGTGGCGACCTCCACCCCGTGTTCCGCCGCGACGGTGTCCAGTGCGGCCAGGACCTTCCGGCCGCGCTCCGACTCCAGGTGCTCGGCGGCGCCCTCCGCACGCGCGCTGTCGACCGTCGTGCCGGCGCGGTACTTGCCGGTGAGGAAGCCGGAGGCCAGCGCGAAGTACGGGACGGCGGCGAGGCCCGTCCGGGAGGCTATGTCGCGCAGCGGGCCCTCGTAGGTGTCGCGGGAGACCAGGTTGTAGTGGGGCTGGATGGCCACGTACTTGGCCAGGCCCTCGCGGTCGGAGAAGTCCAGGGAGTCCTGGAGCCGCTCGGGCGAGATGTTGGAGACGGCGATGTGCCGCACCTTGCCCGCGGTCACCAGTTCGTCGAGGGCGCCGATGATCTCCTCGACGGGCACCTCGGGCTTGTCGAAGTGCGTGAAGTAGAGGTCGATGTAGTCGGTGTCGAGGCGGCGCAGGGAGGCGTCGGCGGCGGCCTTGATGTTGGTGCCCGAGAGGCCGGGGTATTCGGGGTGCTGGCTGACCTTCGTCGCGACGACGATGTCCGCGCGGTTGCCCCGCGCCTTGAGCCACTTGCCGATGATGGTCTCGGACTCACCGCCCTTGTTTCCGGCGGCCCACGCCGAGTAGACGTCGGCGGTGTCGATGAAGTTGCCGCCGGCGGAGGCGTAGGCGTCCAGCACCTCGAAGGAGCTTGTCTCGTCGGCGGTCCAGCCGAAGACGTTGCCGCCCAGGGCGAGCGGGAAGACCTCTAGGTCTGATGATCCGAGCTTACGAAGAGCAGTCATGTTCATCGCAACACCCGCCACGGAGGCCGTGATTCCGGCCGGCTCACGAAGTTCGTGTGAACGACCGGACGAACCGCCGAACGCACGACGAAAACCGGTAGTCCTGACCCCATGGAGGGTCAGGACTACCGGAGGGAGATCGGGGAACGCGTCTCCTACGGGTTGAGGCCCATCGACCGCAGCCACACCGCGGGGTCGAGCCTCGCGCTGGCGGAGTCGGGGGCGTCGCCGGAGTGGTGGACCTCCAGGTGGAGGTGGGCCCCGGTGACGTTGCCGGTCGCGCCGACGCGGCCGATGATGTCGCCCGTGCCAACCTTCTGGCCGACGCTGACGTTGATCGACGACTGGTGGGCGAACCACAGCTCGGTGCCGTCGTCGAGGGTGAGGATCGTGCGGTAGCCGTACGAGCCGCTCCAGCCCGCCTCGGTGATCGTGCCGCTGTGGATGGCCTTGATCGGCGTGCCGGTGGGCGCGGCGAAGTCGAGGCCGGTGTGGTAACCGGAGGACCACAGCGCGCCGGCCTGGCCGTAGGTCGAGGTGATCACGTACGAGGAGACCGGCAGCGTGTATTCCTTGGCCAGCTCGGCGAGACGCGCGGCCTCCCGCTTCGCCTCCGCCGCTTCCGCCGCCTTCTTCTTCTCGGCGGCGGCCTTCACGGCGGCCTCGCGCTTCACCTTGGCGGCCTCGGCGGCGGCCTTCCTCGCGGCGGCGTCCTGGGCGGCCTGCTGGACCTTGGCCTCGGCCTGGTCCTTCTGCTGCTCGGCCTGGAGGATGATCCGGGAGAGCAGGGCCTCGCCCGCGTCGTCGGCGCCCTGCTGGGTCTCCTCGGCGGTGACGCCGACGGTGCTGAGCGCGGTGGGGGAGCCCTGGGGCTCGTCGTCCGAGTCGTCGTACGTGAAGGGCGAGCCGACGGAGGCCAGGTCGGGCATGGAGATGGAGACCGGCGGCTTGCCGGTCTGCGCGGTGGCCATGCCGGCCCCGCCGACAGCGGCTATGACGCCGACGCCGAGAACTGTGGAGCTGCGGGCGAGTCCTCCGCCACGCTGCTTGCCTACGCGGTGCCGGCCGCGAACAGGTCGGGTGGAGTCCGCGGTGGGATTCCACTCCTCCCAGGGGCCCTCGTCGGCGCGGCGGCCGGCGAAGCCGAAGGTCGGGATCTTCCCCGCCTCGGTCTCGCTGTTGCGCTGGCTCGGCATGAACGGGGCCTCAGGTGCAGCCGGGTTTGACGCCACGTGGGCGTGCTCCTTTCCTTCCTTCTCGCCTACCGGGTTAGCTGACGGGTTCGGAGCAGGAAGGTCTCCTACGCGCGTATACCTGCCGTGCTGCCACGGAGGCGGACGAGCGATTCACCCCAAGTTGGTGGTTCCCCGGTTCCCTTGCGGGATTCGGCGCGTGCGCACGGAGCCGCCTCTTGTGACGGCTGGGACAACCGCGCTGCGTTATCGAACGTTAATAGACCAGGAGGCATGATTCCAAGCTGTTCTCGTTGATCATTAATCCTTTTCCCGAGGACTTTCCGGGTCACCACCGGTGAAAAACGGGCGAGTTGACCATGCTAAATGTGATCCCCGACTCTTGACTATGCGTCAGATGTTGTGCGGAGAGGGACCGTTTACTCACCTTCGGTGACAACTGACGAGAAACTTACGTCCGGACACGCGCCCGCGCCGATGTCAGGCCCGTCGTATGGCGAGCAGCGCCATGTCGTCGGTCGTCCCGCCGCCCGAGTGCCGGCGCACCTCGTCCGCGAGGGTGGCGAGCAGGACGCCCGGGGCGCGGAAGACGCGGCCCGTGAGCCGGGCCGCCGGGTCGAAGAAGGTTCCGTGCCGGTCGCGGGCCTCGGACAGCCCGTCGGTGTGCAGGAGCAGCGTCGCGCCGCCGGGAAAGGGCTCGTCCTCCACACGGTCGGGCCAACTGCCGAGGTCACCCATGCCGAGCGGCAGCGCGGGCAGCGGCGGGTCGAGGGTGCGCAGGGTGCCGTCGGCGGCGAGGAGCAGGGGCGGGGGGTGGCCGCGGTTGAGGACGCGTACGATCCCGTCGCCGTGCGGGAGTTCGGCGAGGATCGCGGTGGTGAAACCCTCGGCGGCTTCGAGACCGTCACGCCGGGCCCCTTCGCGGGCGAGGGCGCGCTCCAGCCGCTGGGCCACCGCCTCCAGGGTCGACTCCTGCTCGGCGGCCTCCCGGAACGCCCCGATGACGACGGCGACGGTCGCCACCGCCCCCATGCCCTTGCCGCGCACGTCCCCGAGGAGCACCCGTACGCCGTACGCGGTGTCCTGCACGGCGTACAGGTCGCCGCCGATGAAGGCACCCTCATGGGCGGCCTCGTACCGCGCGGCGACCTCGAACCCGCCGATGTGCGCCTCCGGCTCGGGCAGTACGGCGCGCTGCACGGCCTCGGCGATCTCGCGGGCCGAGGCGAGGCGCCGGTCGCCCCGGCGCACGACCCGGTTGATGACGACGGCCAGCACGGCGACCGTGGCCACGGTGACCGTCTCGGTGATCGCGTCCGGGTCCGGGACGGCCCCGAAGCGGAGGTGGACGACGCACTCGGTGAGCAGGGCGGCGGCGCCGGTGACCACCGTCGTACGCAGCGAGGAGAGCGGGGCGGCGATGAGCGGGGCGGCCGTGAAGAAGGGGACGGCGGTGATGTCTCGCGGGGTGACGATGTCGTAGACGGCCCCGGTGACGATCAGGAGCGCGGGCAGGACGCGGACGAGGGCCCGCACCCGCGAGACGGCCTTCGCCTCTTGCTCGCCCACCGCCGGGTCGAGGAAGTCCTCCGACCGTCCCATCTCGTCTTGTCTCCCAACGGATCACCACGGTCCGTTCCGGCCTGTACGGCCTGTCCGTCCCGTCCAGGTTTCCCGGGGCGGGCGCGGCGGGCGAGCCAGGTGGACCGACCGGGCTAAGAAGCTTCGGGGACACCGGGACACCCGGACACCCGGCCACCGGGACTCCGGGACACCCAGACTCCGGGACCCCCGGACTCCGGGACCCCCGGAACGCCTCACGAATGATTGGCACGGAGAATCGGGCCGGCTCAGGTGGCCCCGAGTCACTGCCGCTGCTGCGGAAAGGCCCATCCCGTCCAGTTTGGGCGTGGCGGCTGCGCGATCAGATCGAGCTGGGGTCCGCTGTTGTCCGGCAGGGCCTCGCGCGTGGGGGCGGCCTGGCGAGCGGGGGCGGCCTGGCGGGCGTGCCGGCCTCGGGGGGCGGGATGACTTCCCGCGATGTTGAAGTCCAGGAGGAGGTCATCGAGCGCCTGCACCTGCGCGCCGGCGCCCGCCTTCTCCAGGTGCTGCTGGGCCTGGCGTACGAGCCGCTCGATCTCGATCTTGGCGCGCAGCTCCAGGCTGGTCCGCTGGGACGCCGCCTGCTGGACGGCCTGCTCGGCCTCGACCCGGAGCTGGTCGATGTCCTTGAGCGTCTTGTTCAGTGACGCGTAGGTATTGGCCCGGTGGTCCTTGGTGCGGTTTTCGGCGTTCTGAAGCATTTCGTGGGCCGTGCGTTCCGCTCTGGCGATGATCGCGTCCGCACGACTGTGCGCCTCGGCGACTATCTGCTCGTGCCGGCCCCGGCCACGCAGTTCGAGCCGGGCCGCGGTGGCCGCCCCGTCCGCGATGATCGCGGCTGCTCGCGTCTCCGCCTCAGGAGCCCGGTCGTGCAGCCGCTGGTATTCCTCCTGGGCCGTCTTCAGCAGGTTGGACGCGCGGCGTTCCAGACGGACCGCCGCCTGTATCCGATGGTTCGCGCTCTCCTGTGCGGCGCGCGCCTGAGCGATCACCACGCCGGGTTGCTCGGTCAGTTCGCGCAGTCTTTTGTTCTCCAGTTCCAGGCGGGCAATGTGGGCCTGCGGAGAATCGCCCTCCCCCGCTGTCGCTTTGTGGAAGGCCTGTTCCTCCGAGCGCAGTCGCCGCAGTTGCTCACCCCACTGATCCGCGTCGCCCCCAAGAGTGGTGACGACGTCCCGGAGGAGGTCCTCGGCGGGCACCTTCTTGGCGTTGAACAACTCCGATAAACGAGGCTGGCTGTACCCGGACCTTTCGGCGAGCTGCGTCAGGGTGGGGTTCCCTGCCTGCTCACGCAGCTTGCGGAGGTCCATGCTGAAGGCCGTCAGAGGACGTCCGTCGTCCTCCAGGACATTCATCTTGCGCCCCACGGGACCCCCTCGCCGCACAGTTCACTGACAGAGCGTCATTCTTTCCGCAGAACATACGAATAATCCAATCGATCTTGGAATCCCGGATAATGTTCAACGCTGGAATATCTCCGGGCCGTTCCCCGAACGGTGGGCGATGAATTCCGGAAGATTCAGATGATCGATAATCGATCGCATACCGAGCGCCCGCTCAGCGACCCAAGTTCGCCGTTGCCTCGAAGGGGAATATCGCGTTTGGTTTGAACATGCACGGAGGTCTTGACTTGAGGAGAACCTCTGAGCCGGGCCCCGCTCCGAGTGCGCGGCACGGGGCGGCGAGAGAGACGACCGACAGCCTCAGCGGGGATGCCACGCCAGGAGCCCCGCTGAAGAACCTCGACCCTCTTCAAGTCTCCTCAAGGACAAGCCATGATGCCCTGGACCGCCGCGATCGGCCTGGTCACGTTCCTGGTCACCACCTACTTCTCCGTCGAGCAACTGCGCAAACGCAAGAAGGCCGCGGAGGCCCAACGGCTCAAGCCCGACTACGACCTGCTGGACGAAGTCGTCGTCGTACTCGGCAAGCTGGAGGCGCTGCCGGCCCAGAAGGCCGACCTGGCCCTGCTGACCGAGCTGCGCAGCCGGGTCAAGCAGGCGGAACGCCGCTCCCCCGATCTGCTGTTCGCTGAGATCGTCGCCCGGATAGACATCTTCCAGAAAGCCGTACTGCCCGACTGTTTCGGCAAGAAGCTGACGAGCAAGCGGGTCACCCTGGACGAACTCCTGGAGCTGTCCAGGAAGCAGGGCGCCGCGCTGACGGACATCAGGGCCGCGTGCGACGCGGTACAGCTCGAAATCGACCGCCGCACCACCTGACGCGGGAAACGACTCAGGGCCGGAAACCAGTTTCCTGGTTTCCGGCCCTGGGCCTTTAGTAGCGGGGACAGGATTTGAACCTGCGACCTCTGGGTTATGAGCCCAGCGAGCTACCGAGCTGCTCCACCCCGCGCCGTTGAATGCAACTATACGCCATCCGCGGGACCCTGATCACCACGTTAAAACCGCCGACGCATCAGCGTCACCGACCTCACCGACCTCACCGACCTCACCGACCTCACCGACCTCGTCAGCGTCGTCAGCCCAGGAGGTGGGCGTTGGGAGCCTTGGCGCGCTCCTCGTGCTCGGGGAGTACGACGACCTCGACGCCCTCGTCCGCGAGCAGCCCGTTCCCGTCCGCCGCCACCACGAAGGTGTCCGGCTCGCGCCAGGCGGTCACCACCCGCCGTACGCCCGCGTCGAGGATCAGCCGGGCGCAGGGCGCGGGACGGGAGGCGCGGCGGGCGCAGGGCTCCAGGCTGCTGTAGACGGTGGCCGCCGGGAGCCGGGGGTCGGCCGGGTCGAGCTTGGCGAGCGCCGCCTCCTCCGCGTGCACGACCGGGTCGCCGCCCTCCCGGGAGTACCCGCGCGCCAGTTCCGTGCCGTCGGCGGCGACCACCACCGCGCCGACGCTGAACGCCGTGCGCGACGGCGGACACCGCTCCGCCAGTTCGCACGCCAGCACGAGCCAGCGCCGGTCGGCGGCGGAGGCGAGCGGGCCGGCGCCGGGGGCAGTGGGCTCGTACGTCATGAGGACGACGTCCTCGATACGCCGGGTCTCCGTGAGCCGGAGCCGGCCACCCTGGTAGGCGCCGGGGCCGAAGAGGCGGGGGGCGGCCGGGTCGCCGACGAAGAGGGGCGCGAGGACGAGCTGGAGTTCGTCGGCGAGGCCCTGCTGGAGGAGCTGGGTGTGGACGGTGCCACCGCCCTCGACCATGAGGCGCCGTACGCCCCGTACGTCGTGAAGGTGTTCGAGCAGGGCCCGCCAGTCGAGGGCGCCCGGCCCCAGGGAGACGATGTCGGTCTCGGCCCCCAGATCCGCCCGCCGGGCCCGCTCGGCACCTTCCTCGGTCGTGTAGACGAGTTTTCCGCCGCCCGTGTGCCAGAAGTTGGCGGCCGGGTCCAGCTCGCCCGATCCGCTCACCGTCACCTTGAGCGGGTACTCGGGCTTGCCCGCCGCCACCCGCGCCGCCCGCCGCTCGGGCGAGTTGACCAGCAGCCGCGGGTTGTCGGCGCGGATGGTGCCGGCGCCGATGAGGATCGCGTCGCTGGACGCCCGTACCTCGTCGACCCGGTCGAAGTCGGCGGGGCTGGAGAGCAGCAGCCGCTCGGGGCCGGTGTCGTCCAGGTAGCCGTCGAGGGAGACGGCGGCGGACAACAGGACGTGCGGGAGGGGCATGGGGACACTCTCTTCCGGCGACGCTTGCGATTCTTCCGGCGACGCTGCGATTCTTCCGGCGCCGGCGGGATGTCCGGGGCTCGCGGGACGTCCGGCGCTCTCAGGATGCCTGGCGCTTGGTTCAAGTTTTAAACAAACCTACACTGGTCGCATGACGACCCGCTGGCTCACCCCCGAGGAGCAGCGCGCGTGGCGCGCGTACGTCGCGGCCTCGCTCCTCCTGGAGGACGCGCTCGACCGGCAGCTCCAGCAGGACGCCGGGATGCCGCACCTCTACTACACGATCCTGGCCTACCTCTCCGAGACGCCCGAGCGGCGGCTGCGGATGACCGATCTCGCCGAGCGGCTGAAGATCACGCGCAGCCGGCTGACGTACGCCGTGGCGCGGCTGGAGAAGGACGGTCACGTCCGGCGCGAGGCCTGCCGGTGGGACAAGCGGGGCACCGTCGCCGCGCTCACCGACGAGGGCATGGCGGTGCTCGAACGTACCGCGCCCGGCCATGTCGCCACGGTCCGGGCCGCCCTCTTCGACCATCTGACCCCCGAGCAGGTGGGCCAGTTGGAGGAGATCGGTACGCGGATCGAGCGGGCGCTCCAGGGGGACGACGCGGAGTCTGCGCCGGAGGGCCTGCCATGGCTTCGGCGGTCCGTGAATCCGCCGTTGCTTTAACTTTGAAGCATGAGGTAGGGTCGCCACCAAGTGAGCATCTGCTTCAAAACTGAAGCAGATGTGAGTGCCAGAGGCTCAGGACCACCCGGGAGACCCGTATGCCCGACTTCCCCGCCGCCGCCACCCAGCGCTCGCGCGTCCGGGTACCGCTGCGCTTCAACGACGGCTACGGCGTCGACACCGAGCTGGTCACCTTCCACGGCCTGGCCGACGGTCAGGAGCACGTGGCGATGGTCCTCGGCGAACCGGCGCCCGGCACCACCCCGCTGGTCCGGCTGCACTCGGAGTGCCTCACGGGCGACGTCTTCGGCTCGGCCCGCTGCGACTGCGGCCCCCAGTTGCGCGAGGCCGTCGAGCGCATCGCCGAGCACGGGGGCGTCCTGCTCTACCTGCGCCAGGAGGGCCGGGGCATCGGCCTCTACAACAAGCTCGACGCGTACGCCCTCCAGGACGAGGGCCTCGACACCTACGCCGCGAACGCCGCGCTGGGCCTCCCGGAGGACGCCCGCGACTACACGGCGGCGGCCCAGATGCTCCGGGCCCTGGGCATCACCTCGGTGGACCTTCTCTCCAACAACCCGGACAAGGCCAACCAGCTCCGGGCCCTGGGCACGGACGTCCGCGACCGCGTCCCCACAGGCGTGTTCAGCACCCCGGCCAACGTCCGCTACCTCCGCGCGAAGGTCCTGCAGACCCAGCACACGCTGCCGCTGGGCGAGTTGGGCGGTGTCGGCGGACACGGCGGCCTCACGGGCGGGCCCGCCGGCCGCACGGAACTGAGCGTCGGCTGACTGGCGGGTACAGGCCGGGCCGGGCCGACTCCCGGACATCGGGATCAGGTCCCCGACATCGGGATCAGGTCCCGGACATCGGGATCAGGTCCCGGACAGACGACTGGGCCGCGCGGTGTTCGCCGCGCGGCCCAGGACGTTCACCGCGATACCGAGAGGATCGCGGAGATCGCGGGGATCGCAAGGATCCCGAGGATCAGGCGGTGTTGATGTTCTCCGCCTGGGGGCCCTTCTGGCCCTGGACGACGTCGAACGTCACGGTCTGGCCCTCCTGGAGCTCACGGAAGCCCGAGGAGTTGATCGCGGAGTAGTGCGCGAAGACGTCCGGACCGCCGCCGTCCTGGGCGATGAAGCCGAAGCCCTTCTCCGCGTTGAACCACTTCACAGTGCCTGTAGCCACAGTCATGCCTTCCAGTCGATGAAACGTCTACCCCTTTCTGGGGCAGACGGAGGTGATCGCCCTGGTCCCTGCGGCACAGCACAGCAAAGCGCCCACACCAAAGGCGTGGGCAAGGGGAAATCCGAACCACGACAGCTCACACAGACGCTACCCCTCCGCACCCTCCACCACCACAGAAAACGCCGCTCAGTATTCCGGCCGTACTCGTGGGTGATGGCTCGGTGGGCCGACGGGCACGCTCAATTCAGCTCGCGTTCGGCGGATTGGCTGATTTGTCGGCGCGGCGGTATTCGGCGTTGAGGCGCTGGGCTTCTTCGAGCTGGTCCTCAAGGATGATGATCCGGCAGGCGGCGTCGATCGGGGTGCCCCGGTCGACGAGTTCACGCGCGCGGGCCGCGATGCGCAGTTGGTAGCGGGAGTAGCGGCGGTGTCCGCCCTCGGAACGCAGCGGTGTGATCAGTCGTGCCTCGCCGAGGGCCCGGAGGAAACCGGGAGTGGTACTGAGCATCTCGGCGGCCCGGCCCATCGTGTAGGCGGGGTAGTCGTCGTCGTCAAGACGGCCCAGCGACTCGTCTGCTGTCATCTCACCTCTCTTGTGGAACACCGCAACCGCCCACTGCAACCGCACACCGCGACTGCTCGCGACAGTAATGATCCGGGTCTCCAATGTCTACTCCGGCCAGCATAGATTTTGGTGGGCCCGACGATGAGGTAATCCGCCTGGGCCGGTCCGCGAACGGCTCCCGTACCAAGGCGTGACACGACTGTCCCAGCCGCCCGGAGCTGCCGTTGCATAGACTCCGGTGCCATGCCGAAGCCTGACGACCTGATCGTTGACATCGCAGCCCTCGTGGAGTCCGGGCGGAGCAACCAGATGTCCCTGACCGTGGTCACCGGTGGTGCGGTCATCACCGGTCGACTGGCCCCCGAATCCGTGTGGCGCCAGCGGGTGTCGGAGGTCCTGACGGACTCCGCACAGCTCAGCGACTTCTCCGCCGTCTTCGAAGCCCCCGCCAAGAGGGACGGGCCGCCCACACATCTGCACTTCCATGTCGCCCGCATCCTCCAGGGCACGGTGGGCATCCCGGAGACGGGAGGCATGTACCGCATCGCCATCGAGGACGTCAGCGCCTGGACCGTGGGCGACTTCCGCTACTCGGACAACTGAGCCACCGACCGGACATGTCAGTGAGGGCCCCATCGGCACGTGCCGATGGGGCCCTCGCTGACATGTCCGGCGTTGCTTGTCGGCGTTGCTCGTCCGACCTTGCTCGTCCGGCCTTGCTCGTCCGGCCTTGCTCGTCCGGCCTTGCTCGTCCGGCCTTGCTCGTCCGGTCTTGCTCGTCCGGCCTTGCTCGTCCGGTCTTGCTCGTCCGGTCGTCGGTCAGACGGAGACCGGGTTGCCGAGCAGCGCCGAAGCCCGCTCGAACGGGCTCTCGGCACTCACCGGTTCGACCGGCGGAAGGGTGCCGCAGGTGAAGCCGAGCCGGGTCATCGCCCGTACGACCTCGCCCGCGCTGAAATCGCGGGGATCCTGGCGGGTGACGACCTGCCCGACCTGCTTGGCGGGGTAGCGGCGCCGCCCGACGACCACGGACTCACCGGTGACCGGCTCGGGCTTGACGCCCTTCATCGACTCCAGCACACCGCTCTTGGTCAGGTCGAACGGGAAGCGTGCGATGACACAGCGCATGATGCCTCACAGGAAGAAGAGACGGGGAGAAAGGCCGGGGCGGTTCAGCCGGCCAGGGGAAGGACGGGGCGGACACCCGGGGGCACGCCCAGGACATCACCACTGTCGGCGGTGATGTCGCTCAGGCGGACACGGTCCGTGTAGCCGCTGCTGTCCCGGACGGCGGCGAGCCGGGCCCGGGTCACCAGACCCACGTACTCGCCGTCCTCGTCGCGCAGGACCAGATGCCCCGCCCCGGCGGCGGCGCTGACGGACAGCGCCACCTCCACGGTCATGTCGTACGAGACCTGCGGTCCGGTCTCGTACGACATGACGTCGGCCGCCGTGCTGTGCGCGGGGTCGGCGGTCGCCGGGCGGGGGTGCATCTGGACCAGCGGCAAAGAGTGCCTCCTGCGGAGAGTGGATGTGGGACGGCTTCGTGCCCGGTCGGGTGCTACGCGGCCGTGGCGACGCCCGGCCGACGTGCGGGCGTACGGCCGGCCGCCGAGGCGGGGCGGCGACGGCCGCGTGAGGTGGCGCCGCGCTTCTTGGGCCGCTCGACCACCGGTGCCTTGATGACGACCGGGATGCCCGAGGGCGCCTGGGCGCCGGTGATGCGGTGCAGGGCCTCTTCGCCGGCGCGGACCCGGGTGGTCTGCGGGACGATGCCGGCCGCCGCCATCAGGCGGGTCATGTCGCGACGCTGGTTCGGGGTGACCAGGGTGACGACGCTGCCCGACTCACCGGCGCGGGCGGTCCGGCCGCCACGGTGGAGGTAGTCCTTGTGGTCGGTCGGCGGGTCGACGTTGACGACGAGGTCGAGGTTGTCGACGTGGATGCCGCGCGCCGCGACATTGGTCGCCACCAGCACGTTGACGTGCCCGCTCTTGAACTGCGTCAACGTACGGGTGCGCTGCGGCTGCGACTTCCCGCCGTGCAGCGCGGCGGCCCGCACCCCGCTGTTCAGGAGCTGCTCGGTGAGGCGGTCGACGGCGTGCTTGGTGTCGAGGAACATGATCACGCGGCCGTCGCGGGCCGCGATCTCGATGGTGGCCGAGTGCTTGTCGGCGCCGTGGACGTGCAGCACGTGGTGCTCCATCGTGGTGACCGCGCCGGCCGAGGGGTCGACGGAGTGCACGACCGGGTCGCTGAGGTAGCGGCGCACCAGCAGGTCGACGTTCCGGTCCAGGGTCGCGGAGAACAGCATGCGCTGGCCGTCGGGGCGTACCTGGTCGAGCAGGGCGGTGACCTGCGGCATGAAGCCCATGTCGGCCATCTGGTCGGCCTCGTCGAGGACGGTGATGGAGACCTGGTCCAGTCGGCAGTCACCGCGGTCGATGAGGTCCTTGAGGCGTCCCGGGGTGGCGACGACGATCTCGGCGCCGCCGCGCAGCGCGCTGGCCTGCCTGCCGATCGGCATCCCGCCGACCACGGTGGCCAGCCGCAGCCGGACGGCGCGGGCGTACGGAGTCAGCGCGTCGGTGACCTGCTGCGCCAGCTCACGCGTCGGTACGAGGACCAGCCCGAGCGGCTGCTTCGCCTCGGCGCGCTGCCCGACCGTACGGGCCAGCAGCGCCAGCCCGAAGGCGAGGGTCTTGCCGGAGCCGGTGCGCCCGCGGCCCAGTACGTCGCGGCCGGCGAGGGAGTTCGGCAGGGTCGCGGCCTGGATCGGGAAGGGCACGGTCACGCCCTGCGTGCTGAGCGCTGCCAGCAGTTCCTTGGGCATGTCGAGATCGGCGAAGCCCTCGACGGCGGGAAGCGCGGGAGTGATCGTCTCGGGGAGAGCGAACTCCCCCTGGGGCGCGGCGGACCGGCGACCGTAGCCACCGCCACCACCATTGCCACCGTTGCCATAGCCGTTGCCGGAACGGCCCTGCCCGCCACCGGAGCGGCCGGCGGTCGACGAACCGGATCGGCCACCGCTCCGTCCGGCGGCGGCACCGCCGTTACGGGTGCGGGAGAAACGGTCGTTCGTACGTGTGCGGTTCATGCGGAACCTTCCTCGATGCGGCTCACATCTAGGAATTTCCGCAGCGAAAAGCGGCGCGGGAATTGCAAGAATGGGCCGAAAGAATGCGAAAGCGAATCTGGCCGACAGTGAATTCACGCAGGCTCAGACATTGACTTGAGTGAGTTGAGACACTCGATGCGGATCGTTTCCCGGAACACCCGCCAGGGACCCGAACTCCTCGAATCCACCTCGATCCGATCCAAACCCGATCCAAACCCGAACCGAACCCGAACCCGAACCCGAACCGAATCCGATCCGAATCCGCGACCTCACGGATGACGCGGCGGAAACGACCGCGAGAAATGCACGCAGCTGGGTCCCGCACCCCGAGGGATGCGGGACCCAGCTACAGACTACGCGTCGACGTCAGGCAAGAACGATGTTCTCGGCCGTCGGGCCCTTCTGGCCCTGCGCGATGTCGAAGGTCACCTTCTGGCCCTCGAGCAGCTCGCGGAAGCCCTGGGCGGCGATGTTCGAGTAGTGGGCGAACACGTCAGGGCCGCCACCATCCTGCTCGATGAATCCGAAACCCTTTTCAGCGTTGAACCACTTCACGGTACCAGCAGCCATGTTCATATCTCCTTCGGGGGCAGTGCTTACGGGTCGGCACAGCGCAGACTCCGTGTCGCCGCGATGATTGCCCCGTCCGGAAAAGACCGGAATTGAAATTTCGGGAACCACAACTGCAACTTAGATCGACAGTAGCACACTGCGACGGCCGGCGAGCGTTGAATAACTCTCAGCTATTTATTGAGGTAAATAACCTGCCGGTGCGTTCCGCCAATATCTGAGCTCGCGGCCACAGATATTGGAGCAGGCTCAACGAAGGACCTGTCACCCGGGCGCACCCCGGCCCGACGCCCGACGCCCGGTCACACCGTGACGACGACCTTGCCCCGGGCGTGCTCCACTTCCAGGTACCGGATGGCCTCGGGTGCCTCGCTCAGCGGGTACGTCCGGTCGATCACCGGGGCGAGCTGCCCGGCGTCGGCCAGCTCCCGCAGTGCCGTGAGCACCGCCTTGTCGGGCGCCGGGCCGATGAGCGGGCGCAGCCGCTGCCGTACGAAGGGGGAGAGGAGCAGCCCCTTGAGGATGAGGACGGGCGCCCCGAGAAACTGCCCGGGCCGGCCCCCGCCACCGAGAACAAGCGTCCCGGTGGGCGTGAGGACACGCCGGAGATCGGATATCCCGTGGTTGGCCACAAGGTCGAGGACGAGGTCGTACCGCTGTCCGCCCCGCGTAGAGTCCTTCCGCGTGAAGTCCTCCAGCGTGTAGTCGACCACGTGGTCCGCGCCCAGGGACCGGACCAGCTCGACGTTGCGCGTACTGCACACGCCGGTCACTTCCGCGCCGAGCGCCTTCGCGACCTGCACGGCAAAGGTACCGACCCCACCGGAAGCGCCATTGACCAGCACATGCTGCCCGGCCCGCAGTTGTCCGATGTCGCGCAGTCCGCGCAGGGCTGTGGTTCCGGCCAGCGGCAGGGCCGCCGCCTGTTCGAAGGTCAGGGAGGCGGGCTTGCGCTCGACCCACGCGTCCGGGACACAGACGTACTCCGCGAACGTCCCGTCGACTTCCCCGAACACCTCGTCCCCGGGCCGCAGACCGAGCACGTTCGGACCCACGGCCGTCACCTCACCGGCGAAGTCCCGCCCCCGTATCCGAGCCCGAGGCGCACGCACCCCCAGCGCCAGCCTCGCCACGTACGGATCACCGCGCATGAGATGCCAGTCGTACGCGTTCACCCCGGCGGCCCGCACCCGCACCAGCACCTGCCCGTCACCGGGCACCGGCGCGTCCACGTCCCGAACCTCCAGCACATCCGGCGACCCATACCGCTCCTGGACAACCGCCTTCATGATTCCTCCCCCTCACGCCGTACTGGCAGGTTAGGGCGAGACCTGCCGCCCGGACATCAGGGAAGTGCCGTAGGGGCAGGAGAAGCACAGCCGGGATCCGCGGCAAGGCATAGTGCCTCCCTCGGTCCGCTCAGTGCCCGTAGGGAGGCTCGAAGCAGCCGGTCTCCAGATACGGGCCGTTGGACGGAGAGGCTCCAGGCACGCTGGGCAGGGCGCTGGAACTGCCTCCGGCTCCCTCTCCGGCCGCCGAGTCCGAGGCCCTCCGCTGACCGCAGGCACCGAGGGTCAGAATGAGGACGGCGCTGACAAGTGCAGGTGGCCCGCAACCGGTCCGCCGGCTCCAGGCACCCCCACACTCCGGAAGCGGTCCTGGAAATTGCCGTATCACCCCGCTGAGGAGTCCTGGCTTGCCGGTACAGGCTGTGGGGGCACGAGCGCCCTTTCCCCGCAGGACGAAGCCCTGGCCTCCGTGGAGTGTGTCCACCGGCTGGTGCGCCGCAGCCGCTGTCCCAGTGCCCGGTAGAAGCGGTCCGGCAGGAACACGGCGTCCGCGATGATCATCGCGCCGGAGAAGAGTGGCAGTCCCATGAGGACGGCGATGCCCAGGTGCATGCCCAGCAGCATGGTCAGGACCGGGTATTTCAGCCGTCCGAACAGGACGAACGGGAAGGCGACCTGCACCAGCACGGTCAGGTAGCAGGCGATGGCGATCAGTACATCGTGCTCGTCCGCCAGGAGGGAGAGTTCGGGCCAGGGCCGGAACAGGTCAAGGTTCAGGACGTAGTGGAGGGCGGTGCCGTTGCCCCAGGAGCCGCCCTGCACCTTGTAGAGGCCCGCGGATCCGTAGAGGAAGCAGACCTGGGCCGCGATGACGAACATGCCACAGTTGTGAAGTACGGCCGTCAAGGTCCGGCGAGACATGCCCAGTTGGTACCGGAGCCCGCCTGCTCCTGAGCTTGTCGAACTGCTCGCCCGTTCTCCCGCGATGGCTTGACTACGGGTTCTGCGCGAATCCAGGGACCAGCGTCGGCCGCACGCGGTGAAGACCAGGTAGACGGCCATCAGGAGGATGAGGTTGTCCCCTCCGTCGGTCATGAAGATCGCACGGGCGTGGAACGACGCCACTACGACCGCGAACAGCACGGACACCGCTCGGGTCCGCCAGCCCAGCATGAACAGCGCGGACGTGACGAGGGCCAGCGCGTAGCAGGTCTCGAAGTACGGCCGGCTGTCGGACAGCGTGAGGATGCTCAACCACCCTGTCTGGTCGAACAGTTGCCTGGCCAGCTCGGGCGTCCACGGTGCCCCGGGCCCCCAGATCTCGTCGCGGTGCGGAAACTCGCGCAGCAGGAAGACGAGGTAGAGGAACCCGTAGCCAATGCGCAGAACGGCCGCGGCGTAGAGGGAGATCGGCTGCTCGGTCAGGACGGTGAGAAACGCCCCGACCCGCTCCAGTACGCGGTGCGGCGGGCCTACGTGTGCCCGATCTGGGATACGTCGGTGCGGAGCGAGTGCCTGCTCAGTTTCCATGGGAGGTCACCTTCCACCAGGGCAGATACCGCGTTTCGACAGGCTTCGGCGCGGCGCCGGACGCACCGGGGCCGGGCTCCTCGGCCGGCGCGGCGACGGGCACGGTGATCACCCGCAGTTGGACGGACTCGAAGGTGCCGCCGCGGTGGTCGGTGACGCGGTCCGCCGCGATGTTGGTCAGGTATCGCTGCACCATGAGTGCCCGCTCCGAGCGGGGCCGGTCGTCACCGCCATGGGTTTCGAGGTACGAACTCCAGGCCCGCCGCAGCATGTTCTGAGCGGTGTGGCTCGGGAAGGTGTCGTGCTTCACCGCCGAGTAGTCGATGCCGCTCAGGTCGAACCAGCCGCTCACCCGCACCCTGCCGTCCGGGGTGGTGTGCATGGTCCTTGCCGAGATCTGCCGGTTGACCGACTCCGGATCCGGCGCGAAGAGCCGCCAGTTCTGCTCGAACAAGGGGAACACCCACGCGTCGACCTGGCGGCTGTACTGCCGGGAAAGGGAGTTCGAGGGTGCCACGTGCAGAAACACCAGGAGAACGTGGACCAGGGCTGTCGCCAGGCACAGGGCCACAGCCGCGCTCGTTCCCGCCTTCAGGAGGATGGGCGGAGGCTTCGCATGCCCTCGGCTCGGAAGAGTTGTCCCGCCCCGGTCCCCGCC
>NZ_LIQQ01000388.1 GCF_001418565.1 Streptomyces graminilatus
AGTCCGCTGGCGGCGCCCGGCCACGGGTACGTGCCCCCGCAGATAGAGGTGGCGCCGGGCGCCGCCAGCGGACTGTCCACGGAGGCCAGCAGCGCGTCGATGCCCCCCTCGGGCAGCTTCACGAACGCGGTGGCACCGTCGTCGTAGTCGCCCTGCGGCAGCGGGTCCCAGCGGCCGCCGCCACGGGGCGCGCCCTCGGCGCCCTGGTCTCCGTACTGGTCGTCGGTCACGACAGCGCCCTCCCCAGTGCCCGCCGGGCCAGCGCGGCGACAGTGCGCCGCAGATGCAGTACCGCGGGCGGAAGCGGCGGTACGGAGCCGTCCTCGGCCGGAGCCGGGTCGGGAATGCAGGCCGCGGCGACGTACTCGCCGAAGGCACCCAGTGCCTCCGGGACGATCGTGCGGTTGTTGTCCCAGTCGATGAGCCGGGCGACCCACTGCTCGGCGTCCAGGGGGCGCAGCGGCATCGGCGCTATGGCACCGACGGCGCACCTGACTCCGCGCCTGGCGGGGTCCAGGACGAGCGCGACGGACGCGAGGGCGCGCCCGGGGCCGGTCCGTCCGGTGGCCTTCAGGAAGACCTGGGGGGCGTGCAGCAGGGGCACGCGCACGAAGCCGATGAGTTCACCGGACCGCAGCATCTCCACGCCGGCCAGCAGGTGCGACACCGGGATCTCCCGGCGGGCGCCACCGGGGCCCGCGATGATCAGCGTCGCCTCCAGGGCGGCCAGTACGGGGAGCGCGTCCCCTGTGGGGGCGGCCGTGGCGATGTTGCCGCCCAGGGTGCCCGCGTTGCGGATCTGCGGCGGGCCCGCGGCGCGCGCGGAGGCGGCCAGGGCCGGGATCAGGGCGGCGAAGTCGGGGCGGCCCATCCGCGCGTGGGTGAGGCCGGCGCCGAGCAGGGCGTGGCCGTCCTGGTACTGCCAGCCGCGGATCTCGCTGATCCGGCCGAGGCCGACGAGTCCGGCGGGCCTGAGCTGCCCGGAGTTGACGGTGGCCATGAGGTCGGTGCCGCCCGCCACGGGGACGGCCATCGGCATGGCCGCGAGCGCCGCGACCGCCTCGTCCAGCGAGGCGGGCAGCGTCACGGCCTGCGCCGCCTGCGGTGCGTGCGTGGTCAAACCGGTTGCCCCTTCCCGCTGCCCCACCTGGTCCCGCCTGTGTTGCCGTACGGTACGTGCTGACAGGGCGGACGTGGCAACTCTGGCACATTCTCGCGAGACCCGAACGCAGGGGTCCGCCACACGGCATTCGCCCACCTCATCCGCGAGATGGTCCGTTTTCGTACGTCATTGCCGATCGGTTCCGATTGATGCAGATCGGTGAGATTTGGTGACGGTTTCGCCTGCTGGGCCTCACACGTTCGGGGGCGCTCCCTCGATCGGACGTCCGAGGACCCCTGGCCGACGCTGCCACGGACGCGGTCCCGAGGGCGGCCGGTATCCGACGCCGAGGGCGTCAAGTCGCCCGTAATGGGCGGTCATCCGGCGCTCGAAGCCGGCGAAGTCCCGTTCGGCGGGTGCGGGCAGGGCGCTCCAGGCGACCTCGGCGAAGGCTGCCAGCCGGGGAAACGCCTGGTAGTCCACGCGCCCGGTGTCCTCCATCGCCTCGGTCCACAGGTTGGCCTGGGTGCCGAGGACGTGCCGCGCCTCCTCGGGGCCCAACTCCGGTGGAACCGGCTCGAAGCGGAAGACATCCTCAAGGGTGCGCACGTACCCGATGGGGACGGGTTCGTCGGGGCCCCCGTGCTGACGGTGGTCCAAGTACACCTGCTGCTCGGGGCACATGACGACGTCGTGTCCCGCGCGCGCGGCCGTGATGCCGCCCGCGTAACCGCGCCAGGAGGAGACGGCGGCGCCCGGTGCGAGCCCGCCCTCCAGGATCTCGTCCCAGCCGACGAGCCGGCGCCCGCGCGCGGTGAGCCAGGTGTCGAAGTGCCGTACGAACCAGGCCTGGAGCCCGTCCTCGTCGCCGAGCCCGAGCTCCCTGATGCGGGCCTGCGCGGTGGGCGACGCCCGCCACTGCTCCTTCGCGCACTCGTCGCCGCCGATATGGATGAACTCCCCCGGGAACAGGCCGAGGACTTCTTCGAAGACGCCCTCGTAGAAGCGCAGGGTGTTGTCAGTGGGGGCGAGTACGTTGTGGCTGATACCCCAGTCGCCCCAGACCGCGAGGGAGGTCGTGTCGATGACGTCCGTGTTGCCGAGTTCCGGATACGCGGCGATGGCGGCCTGCGAGTGCCCCGGTACGTCGATTTCAGGGACCACCGAGATATGCCGCTCGGCGGCGTAGGCGACGATCTCGCGGATGTCGTCCTGGGTGTAGAAGCCCCCGTGCGGCTTCTCCTCCCACAGCGGTGAGGCGCGGTGGCCGAATTTGGTCCGGGCCCGCCAGGAACCGGTCTCCGTCAGCTTCGGGTACCGCTCGATCTCGACGCGCCAGCCCTGGTCGTCCGTCAGATGGAAGTGGAAGACGTTGAGTTTGTGCGCCGCCATCAGGTCCAGGTAGCGCAGGACGCCTTCCTTGGGCATGAAGTGCCGGGCGACATCGAGCATGAGGCCGCGCCAGCGGAAGCGGGGGCCGTCCTCGACGGTGACCTGGGGCACGGCCCAGATCCGGTCCCGGCGCACCGGCGCCCTGCGGTACGCGTCCGGGCCGAGGAGTTGCCGCAGCGTCTGCGCGCCCCAGAAGACACCGGCCGCGCTGCCACCCTCGATGAGGACGCCGGATGACGGGTCGCTGACGAGGCGGTACTCCTCGGGGCCGAGTCCGGGATCGAGCCGGAGCCCGATGCCGTCGTACTCCGGGTCACCCTCGGTGTCGTCGGGGTCGCCGAATTCCCGGACCTCGCGCAACGGCAGCCCGGTGGCCTGCCGGAGAACCGTGCGCAGCCAGTGACCGACGCCTTCCAGCCCGGTATCGGCGTACAGCCGGGAGTGCGCCGTCAGCCGTACCTCGCCGGAGCCCGCGACGAGGTTGCGTGGCGCCGGAATCAATTCCCTGTGTGAACTCACGTCAGCCCTTGAAGGAAAAGGAAAAGGTGACAGCACAAAGGTCCCCAGGGCACGCGAAACGCACCCGGGGACCTTTATGACACCGAACCACCGGCCGGCGCGGCCTACTTCTTGCCGTCGCCCTCGTCGCCGCCGGAGCCCATGGAGTCGTAGATCTCCTTGCACATGGGACACACCGGGTACTTCTTCGGGTCGCGGCCCGGTACCCAGACCTTGCCGCACAGCGCCACGACGGGAGTCCCGTCGAGGGCGCTCGCCATGATCTTGTCCTTCTGGACGTAGTGGGCGAAGCGCTCGTGGTCGCCGTCGCCGTGCGAGGTCTGCGGCGCCGGTTCGACGAGGGTCCCCGTACCAGTCCCGCGCTGGGGCTGGGTCTCAGGCTCAAGAGTGCTCATAGTCGCAAGGGTACTGAAGGTCACACCCCTCAGTTCAGCGAAGGGTCGTCCGGATACGTCGCGACCATCGCCAGTTCGCTGCGCTGGCGTCTGAGAACCTCGCGCCACAGGCGTTCCGGGGCCGGGCAGGAGATGTCCCCGGGCTCCGACTCGACGACGTACCAGGCGCCGTCCGTCAGCTCGGCCTCCAGTTGCCGCGGTCCCCAGCCCGCGTACCCGGCGAAGATGCGCAGCGACCCGAGCGCCCGCGCGAGCAGCTCGGGCGGTGCCTCCAGGTCGACGACGCCGATCGCGCCGTGCACGCGCCGCCAGCCGAGCGGGGTGCGCTCGCCGGATCCGCCGCCGCCGGGGATGACCGCGACGCCGAGCGCCGAGTCGAGGGCGACCGGGCCGCCCTGGAAGACGACCCCCGGTTCACCCGCGAGGTCGGCCCAGCCCTCCAGGATGTCCCCGACGTCGACCGGGGTCGGACGGTTGAGGACGACGCCGAGGGAGCCCTTCTCGTCGTGGTCGAGAAGAAGCACCACCGCGCGGTCGAAGTTCGGGTCCGCCAGGGCGGGCGTGGCCACGAGCAGTCGCCCTGTGAGCGAGGACACCTCGGTCATGCCTGACATGATCCCGCATCTTCCCCGCGCCGCCCGCCCGCGCTCCTGAGCTGCGTTCCCTCGGGTACCCCGATTGGCTCCCCGCGCGCGGGGAAGATGCGGGATCATGTCAGGCATGACCGAGGTGTCCTCGCTCACAGGGCGACTGCTCGTGGCCACGCCCGCC
>NZ_LIQQ01000389.1 GCF_001418565.1 Streptomyces graminilatus
CGCCGGACGGGCTGGATGTGCCTGGGCCGGAGGGAAGGGTCAGGCTCTGATGATGGTCAGGACCTCGTCCCGTACCTTCGTCATCGTTTTCTCGTCACGGGCCTCCGCGTTCAGGCGGAGGAGGGGTTCCGTGTTGGAGGGGCGGACGTTGAACCACCAGTCCGTTGACGTGACCGTCAGTCCGTCGAGTTCGTCGAGTTCGATGCCGGCCTGGCCCTCGTAGGCCTGCTTGATCGCGGCCAGGCGGGCTGTCTGGTCGTTCACCGTGGAGTTGATCTCGCCGGAGCCCGCGTAACGGTCGTACTGGGCGACCAGGGCCGACAGGGTGCCGTCCTGGCCGCCGAGCGCGGCGAGGACGTGCAGGGCGGCCAGCATTCCCGTGTCCGCGTTCCAGAAGTCCTTGAAGTAGTAGTGCGCGGAGTGCTCGCCGCCGAAGATCGCGCCCGTGCGTGCCATCTCGGCCTTGATGAAGGAGTGGCCCACGCGCGTGCGTACGGGTGTTCCGCCCTGTTCGCGGACGACCTCGGGGACCGACCAGGACGTGATCAGGTTGTGGATGACCGTGCCGGAGCCGCCGTTGCGGGCCAGTTCCCGGGAGGCCACCAGGGCGGTGATCGCCGAAGGCGAGACCGGGTCGCCGTTCTCGTCGACCACGAAGCAGCGGTCCGCGTCGCCGTCGAAGGCGATGCCGAGGTCGGCGTTCTCCTCGCGGGCGCGCTTCTGGAGGTCCACGAGGTTGGCCGGGTCGAGCGGGTTGGCCTCGTGGTTCGGGAAGGTGCCGTCCAGTTCGAAGTACATGGGGACGAGGGTGAGGGGCAGGCCCGCGAAGACCGTCGGGACGGTGTGGCCGCCCATGCCGTTGCCCGCGTCGACCACGACCTTCAGGGGGCGGATGGAGGTCAGGTCGACGAGCGAGCGCAGGTGTGCCGCGTAGCCGTCCAACGTGTCACGCCGCGTGATCGTTCCAGGGGTCACGGGTGTCGGCTTCGGCGCCCCCTCGTCCAGCCAGGACTCGACCAGTTCGCGGATCTCGGTCAGGCCCGTGTCCTGGCCGACCGGTGCGGCGCCCGCCCTGCACATCTTGATGCCGTTGTACTGGGCCGGGTTGTGCGAGGCGGTGAACATGGCGCCGGGCAGGTCGAACGCGCCCGACGCGTAGTAGAGCTGGTCCGTGGAGCACAGGCCGATCTCGGTGACGTCGACGCCCCGGGCCGCCGCCCCGCGCGCGAAGGCCCGCGAGAGGCCGGGCGACGAGGGCCGCATGTCATGTCCGACCACGATCGCGTCGGCCCCGGTCACCTGGACGAAGGCGGCGCCGAACAGTTCCGCCAGAGGCTCGTCCCACTGGTCCGGGACCACACCACGTACGTCGTACGCCTTCACGAGCTGCGACAGATCTGCGGACACGGCCAACCCTTCGCCAAAGTGCCATCGGTGCCCCCAAACTATCCGCTCCCACTGACACCCCACCGTGAGCGGGACCCGGTAAGTGGGTCGGCCGGGCTCAGTTGTCCGGTGAGCGCAGGACTCGCAGGTGTCCGCGCCGTGCGACCTCACGCGGGTCCGCCGTGCGGGCTCCGCCTGTCTCGGCGGTCCGGCCCGGCGGGCGGGCGGCCTCGCGGACCGCGTTGGCGAGCGCTTCCAGATCGTCCCCGCTGGGCCGTGCGGGAGCGGAGCTGTCCAGGAGCCGGACGACCTCCCAGCCGCGCGGCGCGGTGAGGCGCTCGGAGTGCTCGGCGCACAGGTCGTAGCAGTGGGGTTCGGCGTAGGTGGCGAGCGGGCCGAGGACCGCGGTCGAGTCGGCGTAGACGTACGTCAGCGTCGCGACGGCGGGACGGCCGCAAGCGGTGCGCGAACAGCGACGTACAGGGCTCACGACGTTGGACGGTACCGCACTCTTGAGCGGGCCGCGACGACTCCCCACCTGGCCACTCTCCCGTGTCGTGGTGTGAAACCCCCCACACGGGTCTTCCCGGACACCTCGTTGACCTGGGGAGACAACAGGTTACGAGATACCGAACAGTCCTTGATCCGATCACCACTTGGTGTAAATCATGTCAATTGCCGTCATAGCGACGGTCGTCGGTGATCCGGGAGAGTACTGAATCAAGCCCAACGTTGGCTGGAATGGTCATCTCGCGACAGGTGGGCGACGGGCCCGCCGGCCTCGGCCGATGCCCGCGCGCGCAGCGTGCCCGGCGCCCGTACGGCGGTCGCGGGGACTACTCTTCGTCAGTGATGGACAACCCCGTACCGCCCCGCGCCGCAGGACCCGGGCCCCGCCGCCGTGACCGCCACGGTCGTGGCATGCGCGGACCCGTGGCGCCCCCGCAGGTTCCGCTCTCCGCGAGCCGTGCCGAGGTGTTCGCGGATCTGGTGCAGGACTCCGTGGAGCGGCTGGAGCGGCGGTGGCCGCAGCTCGCGGACTTCGACTTCCTCGTCCTCGAAGTACCGCGACTGGACGGGCCGCCCGAGGCCTGGGCGGACGAAACGGTCCCCCTGGGGGGCACGATCGCCGCCCGCGAGGGGCATCCCGCGCGCGTGGTGGTCTATCGGCGCCCGGTCGAGATCCGGACCAAGGGCCGCGACGAACGCGCGGCCCTGGTCCACGAGGTCGTCGTCGAGCAGGTGGCCGAACTGCTGGGCCTCACCCCGGAGACCGTGGACCCCCGGTACGGCGAGGACTGACACCGGCCATCACTTCTGTGGCCATCGCTTCTGTGGCCATCGCTTCTGTGGCCGCCTCTTCCGCGGGCGTCAGTTCCGCGGCCGTCACTCCTGCGGCTGCCACTTCCGCAGGCGTCACTTCTGCAGGACCGACAGGTCCTGCTGCGCGTCCGGTACCGCCACCGTCCCCCGGTCGTCCGGCATCGTCTGGACGGTGAACGCCGGGACGCCGTCCGCCGGGGCCGCGAGGGTCCGGGACGCGTAGACGTCGCCCCCGGAGATCCGCTCGACCGTGAGCGCGTACGTGCCCTTCAGGCCCGCCGGGACGGGGAGTTCGACGTCCTGGGTGGTGCCGCCCTTGATCGTGTACGTCTTCGAGGCCGGCGTACCGCCCTCGCTGCCCGCCGACGCCGTGACCTTCACCTGGGCGGCCCGGCCCGGCGCGGCCAGGGAGAGCGTGGTGCCCTTGGCGGTGTTGCCGACGACCGTCGCGCGCGCGGAGACCGGGCCCGTGGCCGGGATGAAGGCGGTCTCCTGCTTGGCGCCCTTGCCGCGTACGACCTCCAGGGCGGCGACGAACGGCACCGCGGCGTCGGTCGGGGTGAGCACCAGGGAGCCCGCCTCGCCGCGTGTGAGGTCACCGAGGTCGACGGCGGCCGTCATGCCCGCCTTGATGTGTAGCGTCTCGTTGCCGACCGGGGTGATCAGACCGGACGGGGAGGCGAGGCGCACCTTCAGGTCGGCGTCGCTGTCGCTGGGTGTGAAGGCGATCAGGCGCACGGCGATGGCGTCCTTGGGGATGCCCGGCAGGACCTGGCTGTCCGCCGGTTCCAGGGACGCGGTCAGCCAGTCGCCGCCGGTCTTGGCGTCCAGTGCCTGGACGGCGGCGCCGACCCGGCCGCTGCGCACGTTCACGTGCACGGTGAGATCGGCCTGCGGTCCGTCGGTGAGCGTGGACAGCAGGATCGGCTCGCTGCCGTGCGGCGGGACCGTGATGCCCTCGCCCACCTCGGACTTGAGCTTGCCGTCCTTGCCGTACAGCTCGATGTCGACGACCGCGGCGGAGTCGTCCGGGTTGGTCAGGTGCACGTAGTCCGTGCGGTCGGCGGCGGTACTGGCGCCCGGGAACCAGAACTCGGTGTCCGGGACGGTGCAGTTGACGCCCAGCAGGCCGCGTCCGGTGCCCGCGGCGACCTCGGTGGTCTCCTGGACGGTCCAGCCCGGCGCGAGCTTCCCCTGGGCGGTGCCGACGAGCGCGGGCGTGTCGCCGCCCGAGGTGTCGCCGGTGACGGGCTTGCCGGGCTCCTTGGGAGTGAGGACGGGCTTGGCCGTCTTCGCCCCGCCCTTGCCGTTCTCCTTGCCCTTCCCCTTCGCTTTCTCCTTCTCCGTGCCCTTGGCGCCGGTCGCCGACTCCGCGGTGACGGCGGCCAGCTCGGCCTTGCCGTCGCTCCCGGTGCCCTCTGTGACGGGCGTGAAGGACGTGTACGCCGTCTCCGCGAGGTCGGAGGTGCTGGGAGCCGGGCAGAGCAGGCTCGTGCGCTCCACGGGCAGCTGGGCGGCCGTCTTGGCGGTGCCCGCGTCGGACGTGTCCGGTGTGCTGAGGGAGGCGAAGCCGGTGACGGCGGCGAGCGCGGTCGTGCCGGCGATCAGGGAGATCGTGGTGCGGTTCACTGCTGGCTCCCGTCGGGGCGCTCACCCTGCGGGTGTGGCTGTGGTGGCTGCGCCGGGTCGTACCCGGGGTCGTAACCCTGGTCGTACGTCTGGTCGTACGCCGTGGCCTGCGGCGAACCGCCGTACGCGTACGGGTCGTACTGGCCGCTCTGGTACGGATCCCCCTGGTACGCGGGGTCGTAGGTGCCCGGCTGGTACTGCTGCGCGTTCTGGTACTGGTCGGCGCTGTAGCCGTCGTACTGGGCGCCCGCGTAGGCCGCGGTGTTCCATTCGTCGCCGTACGGCTGCTGTTGCGGGATCGCGGCCGGTTCCTCCTCCGGAGGAGGAGGGGTCGCCGACGGGAACTCGGCCTGTTCATCGACCTGTTCGCCGGTCTGTTCGGCCTCCGCCTGGGCGCGCAGGCGGCGGGCGCGGCGGCCCTCGCCGGTGGTGGCCTGGGCGGGGATCGCGCGCTCCTCCTCGGGGAGGTCGTCGTCGACGTCCCGGCGGCGGCCCGGCAGGGCCATGACGACGAGGACGAGGGCGAGCGCGCCCTGGGTCCACAGCCAGGCGGTGTGGCCGATGGGGGTGTCGAAGGTGACGTCCAGCTTCCCTCCGGAGGAGGGAAGCTCGAAGCCCTGGGCCCAGCCGTCGAGCTTGGTGGGGGTGAGCGGCTTGCCGTCCAGCGTGGCCGTCCACGCCTCGTCGGCGGAGTCGGCGAGGCGCAGGACGCGGCTGCCGGAACCGGCCGGGATCGTGGTGTGGATGTCGACGGGTCCGGCGGCGACGGGCAGCGTCTCGCCGGAACCTGAGCCGGAGTCGGAGCCGGACGCCGGGACGATGGCGGCGCGCGAGATCTGCCGGTCGACGCGCCACAGGGCGCCGCCGCCGTCCCGCTGGCTGAGCCTGCTCAGGCCGGGCGTGGCGTCCAGGACGCGGCCGATCTGGCGGGGCGCGCCCCGGTGGACGAGGACGTAGCGCACGGCGAAGCCGCCGAGTTCGTCGGCCTGGTCGGCGCCGGAGCCCGCGACGAGGTTGGCGACGACCTTGTCGAGGAGTTCGTTCTCGCCGCTGCGGGCGGCGAGTTCGCCGTCGCCGAGGCGGGCGCCGGAGCCGCGTACGAGGGTGTAGCCGACGCGGGCGGTGGAGTCGCTGGCCAGGACCAGGGTGCGGGCCTGGTCGCGGGTGCCGCTCTCCTCGGCGACGAACGCGGGCACCTGGACGGGGTCGCGCCGTTCCAGGGGTCCGTCGGCGCCGCGGATCATCCAGCCGGCGGCCAGGAGCAGCGGGCCGGCGGCGGCGGCGAACGCGATCAGCGCGGCGACCGGCTGACGCCAGCCGAAGCTCTGCTCGGCCACGCGCGAGCGTGCCCCGTCGGCGCCGAGCGCGGCGGCGGCCAGCAGGGCGAGGCCGTAGACGAGGGTGGCGGGGCCTGCCCACGCCGAACTGTTCGAGAGGACCGCGAGGACGAGCGCGACCAGGGCGACCGCCCAGGCGGTCCAGATGCCGGACTGACGCTCCGTGCGCAGCAGCGCGGCCAGTGCGGCCAGTACGACGCCGATGAGCATCAGCCCGCTGACCGTGCCGGGCCCGCCGGGGCTGGCGTTGAGCAGGTCGAGGGCGCCCGCGGAGCGGGAGCCGAACTCCAGGCCGGCCTCCTGGAAGAAGCCGAACGGGAACAGAGTCAGCGACCATGGCGCCAGGATCAGGATGGGCACGCCGAACTGGGCCAGGAAGCGGGGCCCGTAGGCGGTGATCTCGCCCCGCCGTACGACGAGGAGGGCGAGGCCGAGCAGCAGGGCGATGGGCCACACGATCGGGGTGAAGGCGGTGGTGACCGTCAGCAGTAGCGTGTACGCCCAGGTGGCGCGCCAACTGCCACGGGCTCCCGACGCGTGCGTGAGCCCGCTCGCCGCCATGCCCGCGCGGGCCATCAGCGGGAGCAGGACCGCGAGTACGGCGGTGCCGATCCGGCCGCCCGCGAGGGCGCCGGTGGTGGCCGGCAGGAAGGCGTAGACGATCGCCGCCCACGCGCGCAGGAGCCTCGATTCGACGAGCGGACGGGACGCGAAGTACGCGGTGAAGCCGGCCAGTGGCACCGAGGCGACCAGGAGGACGGTGACCGCGAGGCCCGCCGAGCCGAACAGGGTGGAGGCGAGCATCGCGACGATCGCCAGATAGGGCGGCGCCGACGAGGTGTCGCCCACGCCCACCGGATGCCAGGCGTCCAGATAGCGCGCCCAGAGTTCGGCGGAGTCGGCCGGCGCGGGCAGCAGGGCGCCGCCCACGAGGGCGCCGCCGCCGAGCAGTTCACGGCAGGCGACGAGCGAGACGAGCAGGAGGACGAGGAAGAGCACCGGGCCGGGCTTGCGGGCGATGCGCTTGAGCCGGACGAACTGCTCGACCTCCAGGAACTCGGCGTCGTCTCCGCCGGGCCCGGACTCGACGGCGTTGCCATGGCGGCCGGCGCCCGAGGTGACTTCGGGGTCGGAGCGTCCGCCGAGGTCGCCGGCGACCTGTTCGATGGTGGCCCGCACGGTCGCGCCGGCCGGCGGGAACAGTGCGCGCAGCTCGCCCTTGTCGATCCGGGCGGCGCCTCGCCGACGGCGCCCGGCGATGATCCGCTCGGGCCGCAGCAGGGTGCCCAGGAGGCCGCGGATCTCGTCGACGGCCTGTCCGGGGGCCTTGCCGACCAGATACGCCACCATGCGCACGAGCGTGCCGAGGATCACGCGCAGCAGCACCCAGGGCAACTGTGCCGTACGGCTGTTGACGAGCAGGGTGTAGACGGCGCCGGCCTTGTCGACCTTGTGCGGGGACGCGGAGGTGCGGCCCACGCAGTCGACGGTGCGGCGCTCGCGGGAGGACGCCTCGGCGTGCCGTACGACCGCCTCGGGGGCGACGAGGACCCGGTGGCCGGCGGCGGTGGCGCGCCAGCACAGGTCGACGTCGTCGCGCATCAGGGGCAGCCGTCGGTCGAAGCCGCCGAGTTCGTCGAAGACGTCACGCCGTACGAGCATGCCCGCGGTGGACACGGACAGCACCGGGCGGACGTGGTCGTGCTGGCCCTGGTCCTGTTCGCGGCGGTCCAGGCCGGTCCAGCGGCGGCCGGAGCTGGCGATCGTCACGCCGACTTCGAGGAGTTGTCTGCGGTCGTACCAGCCGCGCAGCTTGGGGCCGACGATCGCGATGTCGTCGCCCCGGCCCAGTTCGTGCTCGTGTTCCACGACCCGCAGCATCTGGGCCAGGGCGTCCGGGTCGGGGGCGCAGTCGTCGTGCAGCAGCCAGAGCCACTGGACCGGCTCCCCGTGGGGCAGCTCAGGCATGTCGTACGCGTCGTCGCGCCAGCTGCGGGTGACGGGGTCCCAGCCGCTGGGGCGCTTCAGGTACGTCAGCTCGTCCGGGGTGAGGACGGGCGCGGTGCGGTTGGCCTCCTCGACGGCCTGGCCGAAGCCGGTGCGGCGGGCGAGGTGGAGGACGCGGTCGGCGCCGAGGGCTTCGGTGACCAGCCGGGCGGAGTCGTCCGCGCTGCCGGTGTCGGCTCCCATGGCGTTCTGCACGGGGCGTTCCTGCCCGAGCAGCCCGGCGAGCGCCTCGGGCAGCCAGCGGGCGCCGTCGTGGGAGACGAGCACCGCGGTCACCACGTGACGCGGGAACTCGGGCGTGGTGGCAGTGCCGTAGTCGGCTGCCGTGTGGCTGTGCGCGGACATCGAGGTACGGGCCCCGGTTCGGTGGACTGTGGGGGACGCCTGTGCCCTCTGCGAGCGGCGGGGCGTCTCGGACGAACAGCCACACTATCGGCTGGGCAGCACGGCGGCCCGCCGCCTGTGGACAACGCCACCCGCGACGGGCCGTTCGATGTGCCGTGTTGCCGTGTACCGCGTTGTGCCGAACCCGCGCGGGGCCCGGCCATGTGCCGTACGCCTCAGATCGCGGCCTTCTTCAGCCGGCGGCGTTCCCGCTCGGACAGACCGCCCCAGATGCCGAAGCGTTCGTCGTTCGCGAGGGCGTACTCAAGACACTCGGAGCGGACCTCGCACGCGAGGCAGACCTTCTTGGCCTCGCGGGTCGAACCGCCCTTCTCGGGAAAGAAGGACTCGGGGTCGGTCTGGGCGCACAGCGCGCGCTCCTGCCAGCCGAGTTCCTCGTCCGCGTCGTCGACCAGCAGTTGCTGCACCGTCTCGGTCATGTGCGCCCCTCGTCCGTCTTTCGCGTCCCCGTGAGGTTGCCGTTGCCCGTTATCGGCCGAACGACACGAGTGAAATTACAAGTGCGCTGATCCGGGCGAGTCAAGCCGAGATCTGCTATTGGGCCTCTTATTCACTCTGCGGAACCAAGGCCATGCGGAAAGTGTTCAAATCGGCATAAACCTTGACAGGCCGACAGGGGCCCGGGGAGACGACCGCCCTCACACAGAGCCTTTACGAGTGAGGACGTCCAGAAGTTCGATCTCGTTGCGAGGTCCGTGTGCCTGGTTGTGCGCCATGTGTCCTCAGAGGTGGACGGACAAACCTCTCACCCGGGATACGAACCGGATGGGGTGAAACCTGTCCCACATACCGGGTGTCGAGTTGACAGTGCGGGTGTGAACCGGTGTCCTTGTGGGCATGCTCGCGAACTCGGCACTCACCCCGACCCGCCCCGCGCGGTCCCTCGGTGCTGCCCGCGCTCGCTGTAGCTGTTGTTGCTGTTTTGGCTGTTGAGCCCAACGCGCTCCGGCTGCCTTTGAGTCCACCGCGACTCGGCTGCTGTTTCCCAGAAGCCCACACCAGGGCGATGCCTTTCCCGCCCGCGACCCGGGCGGACGGTACGCGACATCCAGCCAGCCCCCACACTTCTCCCGCCGAGGACCTCCGCACCCCATGAACAGCGACAGCGACCTTCAGATCGCCGGCGACATCCTCGAAGTACCGCACCTCCTCCAGGCACCGCGCGAGCACCCGGCCACCGTCGCCGACTTCGTCGGCCTGGCCCGCACCATCGCCGCCGACCGCTCCCAGTGGGAGCACCTCGTCCAGTACGACGCGACCTCGCGCTGGTACCACCGGCTGCGCACCGGTCCCGGCTACGAGGTGTGGCTGCTGTCCTGGGTCCCCGGGCAGGGCAGCGGGCTGCACGACCACGGCGGTTCGTCGGGCGTCCTGACGGTCCTGGACGGCCGGCTCACCGAGCGGACGGAGCGCGGCACGCGCGCGTTGGAGGCGGGTGCGCAGCGGGTGTTCGCTCCGGGGTACGTGCACGAGGTGACCAACGACAGCCTCGAACCGGCGGTCAGTCTGCACGTCTACTACCCGGGCCTGACGGAGATGCCGATGCACGCGGCTCGCTGCGCGCCGTCGGCGGCCGTGATCGGCTGAAGACGGGGCCATGGCTGACGGGGCCACTGCTGAGGACGGCTGACGGGAGCGGGGTTTCGCGGGCGGGCTTCGCGGGGCGGCCCGGCGGGCGGTCGACGCGTTGTCGTACCCGCCTGCAAGACTTGTCCGCATGCGCATTGTGGTTCTGGCAGGCGGCATCGGTGGTGCCCGGTTCCTGCGCGGTCTTCAGCGGGCCGTGCCGGACGCGGACATCACCGTCATCGGCAACACCGGGGACGACATTCACCTGTTCGGGCTGAAGGTCTGCCCCGACCTCGACACGGTGATGTACACCCTCGGCGGCGGCATCAACGAGGAGCAGGGCTGGGGGCGGACCGACGAGACCTTCCATGTGAAGGAGGAGCTCGCCGCGTACGGCGTCGGGCCGGAGTGGTTCGGTCTCGGCGACCGGGACTTCGCCACGCACATCGTGCGGACCCAGATGCTCGGCGCGGGCTATCCGCTGAGCGCGGTCACCGAGGCGCTGTGCGACCGGTGGAAGCCCGGGGTGCGGCTCATCCCGATGTCCGACGACCGCGTGGAGACCCATGTCGCCGTCGAGGTGGACGGGGAGCGCAAGGCCGTCCACTTCCAGGAGTACTGGGTGCGGCTGCGGGCCTCCGTGCCGGCCGAGGCGATCGTGCCGGTCGGCGCGGAGCAGGCGAAGCCGGCGCCCGGTGTCCTGGAGGCGATCGCCGACGCCGACGTGATCCTCTTCCCGCCGTCCAACCCGGTGGTGTCCGTCGGCACGATCCTGGCCGTGCCCGGGATCCGCGAGGCGATCGCCGAGGCCGGGGTGCCCGTGGTGGGCCTCTCTCCCATCGTCGGGGACGCGCCCGTGCGCGGGATGGCCGACAAGGTGCTCGCGGCGGTCGGCGTGGAGGCCACGGCGGCGGCGGTCGCCGAGCACTACGGCTCGGGGCTGCTGGACGGCTGGCTGGTCGACATGGTCGACGCGGGCGCGGTGGAACGGGTGGAGTCGGCGGGCATCCGCTGCCGTGCCGTGCCGCTGATGATGACGGACGTGGAGGCGTCGGCGCAGATGGCGCGCGAGGCGCTCGCGCTGGCGGAGGAGGTGCGGGGCGCTTGAGCGGCGGGCTTCTTGAAGAGGGTGCCATCGGTGGCGGTGGCGGTGACGGGTATCGGGTCTGGGCTGTGGGTGGGCTGCCCGAGGTTCAGGCAGGGGACGATCTGGCGAAGCTCATCGTCGCCGCCGAGCCCGGGCTGCTCGACGGGGACGTGCTACTCGTCACCTCGAAGATCGTGTCCAAGGCCGAGGGGCGCGTCGTCGAGGCGGCTGACCGGGAGGCCGCCATCGACGCCGAGACCGTGCGGGTGGTCGCCCGGCGCGGAACGCTGAGGATCGTGGAGAACCGGCAGGGCCTGGTGATGGCCGCGGCCGGCGTCGATGCCTCGAACACGCCTTCAGGGACCGTGCTGTTGCTGCCCGAGGACCCCGACGCTTCCGCGCGGGCGGTCCGGGACGGGATCAGGGACGCGCTGGGCGTCAACGTCGGGGTCGTCGTGACCGACACCTTCGGGCGACCCTGGCGCGCGGGGCTCACTGACGTGGCGATCGGCGCCGCCGGCGTGCGCGTGCTCGACGATCTGCGCGGCGGCACGGACGCGTACGGCAACCCGCTCTCCGCGACGGTCGTGGCGACCGCCGACGAGCTGGCCGCCGCCGGGGATCTGGTCAAGGGCAAGGCCTCGGGGTTGCCGGTCGCCGTCGTGCGCGGGCTGCCGCACGTGGTGGTCGCCGACGGCGACGGGGATGGGGATGGGGAT
>NZ_LIQQ01000039.1 GCF_001418565.1 Streptomyces graminilatus
GCCCCCAGGGACGGGACGGGTAGGGGCGGCGGGGGCGAGGAAGAGCCCTACGCCAGCCCTCGCCGCGCCACCGCCGGGGGACGGTGGCCGGCGATCGACGTCACCATGTCCAGGACCTGCCGTGTCTCCGCCACCTCATGGACGCGATACACCCGCGCCCCCAGCCACATCGACACCGCCGTCGTCGCCAACGTCCCCACCAGCCGCTCCTTCAGCGGCCGGTCCAGGGTCTCGCCCACGAAGTCCTTGTTGGACAACGACACCAGCACCGGCCACCCGGTCTCCACCATCTCCCCGAGCCGCCGCGTCGCCTCCAGACTGTGCCGCGTGTTCTTCCCGAAGTCGTGCCCGGGATCGATCATCACCGACTCCCTCGGCACCCCCAGCGCGACGGCCCGCTCGGCCAGCCCGACGGTCACCCGCAGGATGTCGGCCATGACATCCTCGTACGCCACCCGATGCGGACGAGTCCGCGGCTCCGCACCGCCCGCGTGCGTGCACACCAGCCCCACCCCGTACCGCCCCGCGACCTCGGCGAGGCGCGGATCCACGCCGCCCCACGCGTCGTTCAGCAGATCGGCCCCCGCCTCGCACACGGCCTCACCCACCTCGGCCCGCCAGGTGTCCACACTGATGACCACATCGGGGAAACGGCGCCGCACCTCCGCCACGAAGCCGACCGTCCGCCGCGCCTCCTCCGCCGCCGTCACCTCTTCGCCCGGCCCCGCCTTCACCCCGCCGATGTCGATGATGGCGGCCCCCTCCGACACCGCCTGCTCCACGCGCGCGAGCGCCGGCTCGTCGCGGAAGGTGGCTCCCTGGTCGTAGAACGAGTCCGGGGTCCGGTTCACGATCGCCATGATCACCGGCTCGTGCGGACCGAATTCACGCCTGCCCAGCCTGAGCATCCGCTGTGACCTCACCGTGTGCGTCTCCCAGTACGTTCCTGTGCCCGGCCCGGCAATCAGCCCTGTGTTCGGCCGCCTGCGACCATAACTGCCAGACTCGCATGGCACGATCGGACCCTGCCGCACCGGCACAGGCACCTCCGATCAACCAAGATCAACCCAGATCAACCCAAGCCGTCCGATCCATCCGATCCATCCGATCCATCCGATCCATCCGATCCATCCGATCCATCCGATTTCGTGGGGACCCAGCGATGTTGATGTTCTTGTTCCTGGTCGTCGCGCTCGCCGTCGTGGTCACCGCGGTGACGCTGGCCGTGGTGGGCGGTGGCGAGAGCGCCGTGCTGCCGGAGGTCGCGCCCGAGCGGCTCCAGGACCTGCTGCCGCCCGACCGCCCGGTCGGCCGCGACGACATCGAGTCCCTCCGGTTCCCCGTCGCGGCCCGCGGCTACCGCATGTCGGACGTCGACGACGCGCTCACCCGCCTCGGCGCCGAACTCGCCGAGCGGGACGCCCGTATCGTCGACCTGGAGTCCGCGCTGGCCGGCGCCCAGGCCGCGCCGCGGGTCAGCATGGAGAAGCCGGTCGTCGAGGAGGACGAGCAGTGAGCGACGAGGGCGCGGCCCTGGCGGGTCCCGACGGCGCTCTGCGCTGCCCCTGGGCGCTGTCCACGGAGGACTACGTGGCGTACCACGACGAGGAGTGGGGCCGTCCGGTCCACGGCGACGACGCCCTCTTCGAACGGGTCTCCCTGGAGGCCTTCCAGTCCGGCCTCTCCTGGATCACGATCCTGCGCCGCCGGACGGGCTTCCGCGCCGCCTTCGCCGACTTCAAGATCTCGTCCGTCGCGGTCTTCACGGACGCCGACCGCGAACGCCTCCTCGCCGACGCCGGGATCATCCGCAACCGAGCGAAGGTCGACGCGACGATCGCCAACGCGCGCGTGCTGGCCGAGTGGGCCCCGGGGGAACTGGACGAGCTGATCTGGTCCCACGCCCCGGACGTGGCCACCCGCCCGGTCCCCCGGACCCTGGCCGACATCCCCGCGGTCACCGACGAGTCGACCGCCCTCGCCAAGGCCCTGAAGAAGCGCGGCCTGCGCTTCGTGGGCCCGACGACGGCGTACGCCTTGATGCAGGCGTGCGGACTGGTGAACGACCACCTGGAGACGTGCGCGGCGAGAACCGCCTTGTAAGGGCGGAGCTTTCCTCCCCAAGGCCGCTCAGCGACCCAAGTACTTCGGCGTCTCCTTGCCGACGAACGCCCGCACCGCGATCGCGTGGTCCTCCGAAGCGCCGGCGCGGGACTGGAGTTCGTCCTCCTTCTCCAGGGTCTCCGCCAGGGAGTGGGTGAACCCGTAGGCCATGGCCTCCTTGAGGGCCGCGTACGCCACTGTCGGGCCCTCGGCCAGGGCCCGTGCCGTCCTCTCGGCCTCGGCCCGCAGCTCCGCCGCCGGGACGACCCGGTTGGCGATGCCCAGCTCGTACGCCTCCTGCGCTGTGACGCTGCGTGGGAACAGCAGCAGGTCGGCGGCCCGGCCGGGGCCCACCACGCGCGGGAGCGTCCAGGAGACGCCCGAGTCGGCGGTCAGGGCCACGCCCGCGAACGACGTGTTGAACGCGGCGGTGTCCGCGACGACCCGGAAGTCGGCGGCCAGCGCGAAGCCGAGGCCGGCCCCGGCCGCGACGCCGTTCACGCCGGCCACCACCGGCTTGGGCATGCCCGTCAGGGCCCGCACGATGGGGTTGTAGTGCTCGCGGACCGTCGTCATGGTCTGGCCCGTGCCGGCCTCGCGGTCGGCGAGCAGGAGCCCGATGTGCTCCTTGAGGTCCTGGCCCACGCAGAACGCCCGGTCACCGGCGGCGGTCAGCAGAACCGCCCGTACGGCGTCGTCCTCGGCCGCCGCCTCGACCGCGTCCCGGAGCGCGACCTTCGCCGCGATGCTCAGCGCGTTCATCGCCTCCGGGCGGTTCAGCGTGATCGTCGCCAGTCCGTCGTGCACCTCGTAGAGCACGGTGTCGGCCATGGGGATCCCCTCCGGTTTCGCGGCTGCGTCGCTGCGTCGTCCTGCGTACTGGTCGGTACGTGTTCGTCCCATGACAGCATGGCGGAGATCACGCGCGGGGGAGAGAGACGGTCATGTGACCTGCGTCAAAGAATTCCGGTGCGGTGCTGGTCGGCCGGGAGTGCGCGCGGCGGCGAAGTATCGCAGCCACATCGCCGAATTGAGTGGTTTTGATCGCGCGCGTTGCTCAAGCGATGCCGACTGATGTTGGTCATAGGGTCCTGAGATGCGGGATAATGGCTGGGAAGCAATGTGTTCGATGCCGGTGACGTGCCTCTCATGAGGGGAAGCGCGTGCCCTCCCAGGGGGCCGTCGGCGACGATGAGCTGGTTTCAGGAAGGGGAACGAGCATGGCGGCCATGAAGCCGCGGACGGGCGATGGCCCGCTCGAGGTGACAAAGGAGGGGCGGGGCATTGTCATGCGCGTTCCGCTCGAAGGCGGCGGTCGGCTCGTCGTCGAGCTGACCCCTGACGAGGCCGACGCGCTGGGCGATGCCCTCAAGAAGGTCGTCGGCTGACGCGCGGACGCGTCCATACCCTTTCAGCTGCCCCGGCGCCGTGAACATACGGTGCCGGGGCACTGTTTTGCCCTCCAGCTTTGCCCTCCAGCGGCTTCAGGGGCTTCCGGCACTGTGGACGCACTGCGGGCCGCGGGGCTCAGCGCTTGACCGCGCACAGCAGGCCGTCGCCCACGGGCAGCAGGGACGGCACCAGTTCCTGGCTCTCGCGCACCGCGCGCAGCAGCTCCCGCAGCCGTATGACCTCGGTGGGCTGGGGCCCCGAATCGACCGTCCTGCCATTGGCGAACACGCCCTCGAAAACCACCAGGCCACCCGTACGGAGCAGACGCAACGATTCAGCTAGATAGTCCAGGCACTCCAGCCGGTCGCCGTCGCAGAAGACGAGGTCGTAGCCCGCGTCCGCGAGCCGGGGCAGTACGTCCAGGGCGCGGCCGGGGATGAAACGGGCGCGGTTGCTGGCGAAGCCGCACGCGCGGAAGGCCTGGCGGGCGAACTGCTGGTGATCGGGCTCGGGGTCGACCGTCGTCAGGACACCGTCCGGGCGCATGCCGTGCAGGAGATACATCCCCGAGACGCCCGTCCCGGTCCCGATCTCCGCCACCGCCTTCGCGTCCACCGAGGCGGCCAGCAGCCGTAGCGCGGCGCCCGTGCTGGGCGCCACCGAGCGCAGCCCTGCCTCGCGGGCCCGGTCACGGGCCCAGCGCAGTGCTTCGTCCTCGGCGACAAAGGCGTCGGCGAACGCCCAGCTCGTCTGCCGGTTGCCGGTAATGACCCTCTCCTGTCCCCGTGGTTGCCTCGGCGTGACTGTATCCGTTGCGCCCGGGAACCCGCAGATGGGACCAGTCGTTTGAAGGGGTGCGGGACGAGGTGGCGCGGACAGGACGACTGCATGGGGGATCAGCGAATGGGTCGGCACACGGAACACATGGACAACACCGGGAACGCGTTGCGGGTGCTGGAGCGGCCGTCGGAGCCGGCCCGGCGGCCAGCGATTTCCCGCAAAACCGCTTATCCGGAGCTAACGGGCGAGGTGGCTATGGTAGGGGCTCCACTGGACACCACCAGAGCCGACAGGGGAGGTGCGGCTGCGCCTGTGGATCGGGGAGGAGCGCTCCGGCGCCTTCTCGGATCAGCGGGTAGGCCGAGATCCGTGAACAACACCGCTGCTGACCCCAGCCACGCCGCTGACCGAGCCCAGACCGCGACCTTCTCCACCGACGCGGACGGGCAGGCGTGGACTCCGCCCTCGTGGGAGGAGATCGTCAGCACGCACAGTGGCCGCGTCTACCGCCTGGCCTACCGCCTGACGGGCAACCAGCACGACGCCGAGGACCTCACGCAGGAGGTCTTCGTCCGCGTCTTCCGCTCGCTGTCGACGTACACGCCCGGCACCTTCGAGGGCTGGCTGCACCGCATCACCACCAACCTCTTCCTGGACATGGTCCGCCGCAAGCAGCGCATCCGCTTCGACGCCCTCGGCGACGACGCGGCCGAGCGCCTGCCCAGCCGCGAGCCGTCCCCGCAGCAGGTCTTCAACGACGCGCACTTCGACGCGGACGTCCAGCAGGCGCTGGACACGCTCGCGCCCGAGTTCCGCGCCGCCGTCGTCCTGTGCGACATCGAGGGACTGTCGTACGAGGAGATCGCCGCGACTCTCGGCGTGAAGCTCGGCACCGTCCGCTCCCGTATCCACCGAGGCCGCTCCCAGCTCCGCAAGGCCCTCGCGCACCGTGCTCCGGAGGCCCGTGCCGAGCGCCGCTTCGCGGTGCCACGGGTGGCCGCGCTGGGAGGAGGGGGCGCGACCGCGTGAGTGGATCACGGCCGTACTCCGCCGAGCGTCGGCTCGCCGAGCATCATCTGGGAGACCGGCTCTCCGCCCTCGTGGACGGAGAGCTCGGTCATGAGACGCGGGAACGCGTCCTGGCGCACCTGGCCACCTGCGCGAAGTGCAAGGCCGAGGCCGACGCACAGCGCCGTCTGAAGAACGTCTTCGCCGAGGTCGCCCCGCCGCCGCCCTCCGAGAGCTTCCTGGCCCGCCTCCAGGGCCTTCCCGGAGGCGGTGACTCCGACTCCGGCGGCTCTCCGCTCGGCGGGGGAGGATTCACGGACGGGCTCTCCGGATTCCCCGGAAGCGGCTCGGGCTCGGGAGTCTTCGGGGTGAGAGGGGAAGGGTTCGGATACGTTCCCGCGCGCCCGCACACCTCAGCGCTGCCGCCCGCTCCCGGCCGGGGCTTCCGTATACACGACGTCGGCCGTCACTACGCCGACCGGTCGTCCTCGCGCGGTCTGCGGTTCGCCGCCGCCGCCGCCGGAGCGGTGTCGCTGGCCGCGATCGCGCTGGGCGGGGTGTCGACGGGCGTTCCCGTCGACACGGCAGACGCCCGAGGCAACACCGGCGGCAGCAATGTGACGCCGGCACGTCCGCAGGGCAGTGGGGGCTCCACGGCTCCCGACAGCCAGCGGCGCCGGTCGGTCGCCCCGCTGTTCTCGCAGGGCTTCGGACAGGGGACGTTCGGACGGACTCCGGCGGCGACGACGGAGGCGTCCGCGCCGCTGCTGCCGGGCATCCCGGCACCGCCCGGGATGCGGGAGCGCGAGGCCATGCACCAACTGACCGCGCCGGTCGTGGCCGCCGCCGCGGTGCTCTCCCCGCTCATACGCCCGCCGGTGGTCCCGGAGGTCACCCTGACCGCCTGGTCCACGACGCCCGGGTCGGCGGTCCGGGGCCTGCTCATGACACCGGTGCCCGACTTGTCCCCCGCACCGTCCCCGTCCACGTCGGACACGGTCCGCTGACCTCACGAACCTGGTTGAATCCGAGGTGTGGACCGCGTATCGGCGGTCCGCACAACAGCGGTCGGCGGAGCGGTGGTTCGCGGCGTCGGCGGCCCTCGGCCACCGCCGACGAGCCGTCGGGCGGGCCAGGTGTGGGGAGAGCATGGACGAGGGGAAGCCCGCGCGGGCCGGCTGGTGGAGCCGGCTCAGCGGGGAATCGACGCCCGGCCAGGAGGCTTCGGCCTCTGCGGGCGCGGGCGCGGGGGCTGGAGCGGGTGAGGGAGCGGGAGCGGCTCCGGCGGAGTCCGCCGTGGACGGTTCCGGGTTCGGATCCGTCGGCGGTCCCGAATCCGGCGCCGGAACCGGTGCCGGGAGCGGCTTCGAGGGGGAACGGCCCCTGGCGGGGTCCGGCCGGGTCGACAGCGACGCCGAGGGCAACACCGACGGACACGGTGACGGGCGGGGCGACGGACACGGTGACGGGCGGGGCGACAGACACGGTGACGGGCGTGGTGACGGACACGGTGACGGGCGTGGTGACGGACACGGTGACGGGCGTGGTGACGGACACAGTGACGGGCGTGACTACGGGCACGGCGACCGAAACGCCGTCGGTGCGCGGGACTTCGAACTGCCGCCGCCCGTAGCGGTGCCCGTACCCGCGCCCGAGTCCGATCCCGCGCCCGAGTCCGATCCCGTACCCGCGCCCGGGTTCGGGTCCGATCCCGTGCCCGCCGTCGATGCCGGCCCACGGCCCCGCCACGACCCCGATGCCTACAGCACCCCGCCGTACGGCCAGCCCGGCCCCTGGGCGCCCGCTCCGCCGGTCCAGCACCCCGCGGTGCCCCCGGCGCACGGTACGGCCGTACCGGAGCCCCTGACGCCCACTGACGACCCCTGGGGCCGCTACGACCCCTGGGCGCCCGTCGCGCACTCGCCCTTGCAGCAGACCGGAGCCGGCCCCGCCGATGGCCGGCCGGGGGCGCGCAGGCGTGGGCTGGTCGCCGGGGCCCTCGCGCTCGCCCTGGTCTCCGGAGGCATCGGCGGGGCCGTCGGGTCCTATCTGGAGCGGCACGACAGGGACGGCGAGCACATCCGGCTGTCGCAGGCCGGACTGGACGAGTCCACCGGGCGGGCCCCGGACAGTGTGGCCGGGATCGCCGCGCGGGCGCTGCCCAGCGTGGTGACGCTGCACGTGCGCGGCAGCGGCGCCGAGGGCACCGGCACCGGATTCGTGCTCGACGGCCGGGGTCACATACTCACCAACAACCACGTCGTCGAGGCCGCCGGTGCCGGTGGCAAGGTGACGGTGACGTTCAGCGGCGGCGAGACCGCCGAGGCCGAGGTCGTCGGCCGGGACAGCGGCTACGACCTCGCCGTGGTCAGGGTGAGCGGGGTAGAGGGGCTGCGGCCCGTGGTCCTCGGGAACTCCGACAACGTGGCCGTCGGCGATCCCGTCGTCGCCATCGGGGCCCCCTTCGACCTCGCCAACACCGTCACCTCCGGCATCATCAGCGCCAAGGAACGGCCCATCACCGCCGGGGGCGACAGCGGGGACGGGAGCGAGGTGTCGTATGTCGACGCGCTCCAGACCGACGCTTCCATCAACCCGGGCAACTCCGGCGGGCCGCTGCTCGACGCCGAGGCCAGGGTCGTCGGGATCAACTCCGCGATCCGGTCCGCCGACGGCGGCTCGGGGCTGGACGGTACACAGGCCGGTTCGATCGGGCTCGGGTTCGCCATCCCCGTCAACCAGGGCAGGCGCGTCGCCGAGGAACTGATCAACACGGGCCGGGCGACCCACCCCGTCATCGGCGTCACCCTGGACATGGACTACAAGGGCGACGGCGCCCGTGTGGGCACGCGGGGCACCGACGGCGGGTCCCCGGTGACGGAGGGCGGCCCCGGGGACCGGGCGGGACTGCGGGCGGGCGACATCATCACCGGGGTCGACGGGCGGCGCGTCCACTCCGGCGAGGAACTGATCGTGAGGATCCGCGCACATCGCCCCGGTGACCGGCTGGAACTGTCCCTGCGGCGCGGCGCCGGGCAGCGGACGGTCTCCCTCGTCCTGGGGTCCGCCGGTGGCGACTGACAGAAACGTCACAGGTGGCGGGCCCTCATCGGTGGCCACTAGGCAAACATCCCGGAAAACCGGTCGCGTACAGCCACTCTTGGGGCTCAGGACGGTACCGGTGGGACAAGATGGCCGGGTACCGTGGAATCGGCCCGGACCACGGATGGCCGCGAAGGCCGCGAAGACCGCACGGACCACCGAGGGCCGGGAACCGAGGACATCGCAAGGAGCTTCAGGTGTTCAATGACGTAGGACCGCTCGAACTGATGACGATCGTGCTCCTCGCCGTGATCGTCTTCGGTCCGGAGAAGCTGCCGAAGATGATCCAGGACGTCACCCGCACCATCCGCAAGATCCGGGAGTTCTCGGACAGCGCGAAGCAGGACATCCGCTCGGAGCTGGGGCCCGAGTTCAAGGACTTCGAGTTCGAGGACCTGAACCCCAAGACGTTCATCCGCAAGCACCTGGACAGCGACGAACTGGGGCTCAAGGAGATCCGCAACGGCTTCGACCTGAAGAAGGAGATGGCCGAGGTCACGGACGCGGTCCACGGCCGCGAGTCGGACACGTCGTCCTCGTACTCCTCTTCTTCGTCCGATTCGCCTTCGGGCGCCGTCGGCTCGTCGGGTTCCTCCGATGGCCGCGTCGACATGACGAAGAAGCCCGCGCCGGACGAGCGCCCGCCCTTCGACGCGGACGCCACCTGAGCGTCGTATCCGCCGTACCGGCGGTCCGCGCGTGACGTGTCTCATACTCCGACCGGGCCTCTGAAGGCCTGATACGGGCGTCCGCACGGCCCACGCGCCGGGCGCTTTCCCTGCTGCTCGGAGCGGGGTGGCTATGCTGCCGAGTTGATGTGGGACCGGACGAGTTGCGCCCGAAAGGGGGGCGGGCCGCTCCGGGCCGACGAGAACGAGGAGGCGTCCGGGTACATGGAGACGACAAGTCGGGTGGGCGCGCAGGCGCCGGCCGCGGAGGGCGGACAGCAGGTCCCCTCCGCCCGGCGCACGGTCGACGGCTATCTGCTGGCGTCCTTCCCTTGGTACGGCCTCGACGAGGCCTTCACGGGACCGCGCTGGCTGATGCAGGTGGGTACGGCGGCCGACGGCGCCGTCGAGCACGGTTCCATCGGGCACGGTGACGAACCCTCCGTACGGCACGAGGCCATGGGGGAGGACCGGGAGCGGTTCGCCGTGGTGGTCACCGTGGCCGCAAACCCCGTACGGCGCAGTGCGGACGGCACGGGGCTGCTGGAGGCGACCTCGGTGTCGTCGGCGGCTTGGCTGGCCGGGGTGGGGCTGCTG
>NZ_LIQQ01000390.1 GCF_001418565.1 Streptomyces graminilatus
GGGCACCTACGACGGCGGCACTGACCTGGCCCGGTCGTTCCTGAAGTTCGACGTGTCGAAGTTCGCCGGCAAGCACATCACCGACACCAACCTCGCCCTCTACAACTACTACTCCTCGACCTGCGCCACCGACGGATCGGGCACCACAGTCCGCCGGATCACCTCCGACTGGTCCTCGACGTCGGTGACCTGGAACACCCGGCCCTCGTCCACCGGAACCGGCGCCGTGAACAACCAGGTGCCCCGCGGCTTCTCCTCCGCCTGCCCGGCCGCCTGGTCCACCTGGGACATCGACAGCATCGTCCAGGCCTGGGCCGACGGCAGCCCCAACTACGGCCTCATGGTCTACGGCACCAACGAGACCGACTCCAAGACCTGGCGCCGCTTCCGCTCCGCCAACTACACCACCCCCGGCTTCGCTCCCAAGCTCACCGTCACCTACAACTCCTACCCCGCCAAGCCGACTTCGGCAGGCGTGTCACCCTCCGCCGTCAACGCCTACAGCGGCAAGCGGTACGTGACCACGTACACCCCCACCCTGTCCGCACAGGTCTCCGACCCGGACGGCTCGACACTCAAGGCCCAGTTCGAGATCACCAACGACCCGGCCTACACCGGCGAGACCCCGTACTCCTACACCGCCACCTCCGCCTCCGTCCCCTCCGGCTCCACCGCCACCCTCGCCGTCCCCTCCGCGAGCCAGCTCGCGGGCGCCCATCTGCGGATGCGGGTACGCGGCTACGACGGCACCGACTACGGCGCCTGGTCCCCGTACATCTACTTCGTACCGAACGTCGCCAAGCCCACCGCGCCCAGCATCTCCTGCGACACGTACCCCTCCGGGGTGTGGACGGACAAGTCCAGCAGTGGCGCGACGTGCACGCTCGACACCTCCTCGACCGACGGGCAGGGATACGAGTGGGGCCTGGACAACTCGGCCGTCCCCAACAAGGTGTTCGACACGTCTGACGGAAACGGCGGAGACCCGCTGACCGTCCACATCGCCCCGGCAGGCGGCTGGCACACCTTCTACGCGAAGACCATCGACTCCGGCGGCAACCTCTCCACCTCGGCCACCTCCTACGCCTTCGGCGTCGGCAAGGCGGGCCTGACATCCCCGGTCACCGGCGACACCACCGACGACGACGTGACGCTGTCGGCGACGCAGTCGGGGGCGTTCACGGGGGTGACGTATCAGTTCGAGATCGGGTCCGCCGACCCCAACGGCTGGCAGCCGATCCCGTTGGCCCACGTCACCAAGGCCTCCGGCGGTACGGCGGTGTCGTCCTGGCCGCTGAGCTTCGCCGCCTCCGCCCAGCCCGTCGACCTGGACTGGGCGGCCACCGGCCAGCTGAACGACGACGGACCGGTACAGGTACGGGCGCTGTTCACCGACGGCACGAACACCTACGCCACCAGCCCGGCCACCGTCACCATCGACCGCAAGGCCGACAACGCACCGACCGACAAGGTCGGTCCGGGGACGGTGAACCTGCTGACCGGTGACTACGGGCTGTCCGCCACGGACGCCTCCGCGTTCGGGGCATCGGCGACCCGTACGTTCTCCTCCCGCAACCCGCAGGGCGCGTCCAAGCAGGACGGCCAGGTCGCGATCTTCGGCCCGAACTGGACCTCCGGCATCACCGCCGCCAAGACCAACTGGGGGTACATCAAGCAGACATCGCCCAGCTCCGTCGCCGTGATGGACTCCACCGGCTCCTCGACCGGCTTCACCCTCCTGAACGCCACCGCGGGCACCTGGACCCCGCAGCCGGGCTCGGAGAACCTGACCCTGACCGGCACCCTGTCCCAGGCCTCCTTCACGCTGAAGGACACCGACGGCACCACGGCCACCTTCACCAAGCCCAAGGACACGTCGACGACCTGGCAACTCGCCACCTCCTACACGGTCAGCGACGACCCGGCGACCACCACGACAGTCGTCTCGCACCCGGTCCCGGTGTCCGGCGGCAGCGGGTACCTGTCCGAGCCGCAGTACGTCATCGCCCCCACCAGCGCCGTCTCCGCGACCACCTGTGCGGGCGACCCGTCCACCAAGGGCTGCCGGGTCCTGGAGTTCGTCTACGCGCCCTCCACCACCGCGACCGCCTCGACCCCCGGCAACTACGCGGGCCAGGTGCAGCAGATCAACCTGTGGGCCACCACCCCGGGAGCCTCGGCCGCCACCTCCACCCCGGTCGCCGCGTACGACTACACCAGCAGCGGCCAACTCGCCGACGCCTGGGACCCGCGACTGTCCACCCCGCTCAAAACCAGCTACACCTACGACAGCCACGGACGGGTCGCCACCCTGACCCCGCCCGGCCAACTGCCGTGGACCTTCACCTACGACAAGGTCGGCAGCAACGGCGACGCGGGCGACGGCATGCTGACATCCGCCTCCCGCCCAACCCTCAAGCAGGGCACCACCGCCACCACCGACGGCGGCACAGCCACCACCAGCGTCGTCTACGACGTCCCCGTCTCCGGTAGTGCGGCCCCCAACGACCTCAGTTCATCCACCACGGCCACCTGGGGTCAGCGCGACAACCCGGCATACGCCACCGCGATCTTCCCTCCCGGCCCTGTGCCGTCGTCCCACGACGGCACAGCCCTCGGCTCGGGCGACTACACCACGGCCACCACCAGCTACCTGGATGCCAACGGCCGTGAGGTGAACACCGCCACTCCCGGCGGCCACATCACGACCACCGAGTACGACGATCAGGGCAATACCACCCGCGAACTGACCGCAGCCAACCGCGAACTCGCCCTCGGCATCACCACCAGCAGCGACCCACGCCTGGCAGGAGCCATCGCGAACACCAGCACCGCGGACGCCGCCGGCCTGTTGTCCACCATCACCGACTACAGCACCGGCGCCGACGGTGCCGAGCTGGAGTCGGACGACTACGGCCCGCTGCACACCATCACTCTGGAACACACCCTCGCTGGAGACACCAGCGACGCCGACCTGGCGTCGGGCACCGAGACTCTGGCACGGTCCCATACCGCCCACCACTATGACGAGAATCGGCCCAGCACCGCCGCCGTCTCCGACCTGCTGACCTCCACCACCCAAGGCGCCGCCGTCACCGGATACCCGTCCGACGGCGACAGGTCCACCAGCACCGCCACCTACGACTGGACCACTGGCCTGACTCTGACGAGCACCATCGATCCATCAGGGCTGGCACTCACCACCACCTACACCTACGACAGCGACGGCAATCTCCTCACCACGACCGGACCTGCCAAAAACTCCACCACCGAGTCGACGACCACCTATTGGTCCGCAACCGGCACCGGCACCTGCCAGGGCCGCCCGGAATGGGCAGGACTCGCCTGCCGGACGACGCCGAACGCCACGATCACCGGCGGCGGTTCCAACCCCACCGAACTTGTCACCACGACCTACACCTACGACCGCTATGGCCAGGTAGCCACCCGCACCGAGACAGCCAACGGCACCACCCGCACCACGAGCTACACAAATGACGCCATCGAGCGAGTGACCAGCGAAGCCACCACTGGCGGCACCGGCACAGCCATCCCCGACACGACATACACCTACGACAGTTCCAACGGGCTGACCGCTTCGCAGACCAGTAACTCCCAGACCATCAAACACACCTACGACCAGCTCGGCCGCCTGCACTCCTACGATGACGGCGCCGGCAACACCACCACCGCGGCCTACGACAGCCAGGGCCGACCGGTCAGCATCACCGACTCCGCCCCCTCCACCACCACCTACACCTACTCCGGCACCACAGGACTTCCCGCTACGGCCACAGACTCGGTCGCAGGCACCTTCACCGCCACCGGCTACGACGCCGACGGCAACCTCACCGGCGAGACCCTGCCCAGCGGCTACAAGCTCACCCAGACCTACGACACCCTCGGCGAGCGGACCGGCAAGACCTACGCCGACTCGTCCAACACCACCGTGCTGGACGACCAGGCCGGCTACACCGCCGACGGCGCCGAGGCCAACCACGCCGAGAACAACGGCAACAGCACCGACACCACATACACCTACGACGCCGCCGGACGCCTCACGCAGGCCCAGGACGACACCGGTGCGGCGTGCACAACCCGCAGTTACACCTTCGCCGCCGCCACCAGCTGGAACCGCACCGCGCTCACCACGGCCGGCAGCACCAGTGACTGCGCGGACACAACCACCACCACGTCCGCCAGATCGACCCATACCTACGACAGCGCAGATCGTCTCACCGACACCGGCTACAGCTACGACGCCTTCGGCCGCACACTGACCACTCCCAACGCCACCCTCACCTACTATGCCAACGACCTCGTCCGGACCGAGGCCACCAGCACCACCAAGCAGACCTGGACCTTGGACGCCGACCACCGGCTGGCCGTCACCACCACCGCGACCAGCAGCGACAGCGGCACCACTTGGACCACCAGCGGCACTACGACCAACCACTACGCGGGCGACGCCGACAGCCCTACCTGGACCACCGAATCGGCCGGCACCATCACCCGAAACGTCGCCGACCTCGCAGGCGGCCTCACCGCCACCACTTCGGCAACCGGTGACACGACACTCCAACTCGCCAATATCCACGGCGACATCGGAGTAAAACTCACCCTCAGCACCGGTTCCGCCGAGGCCTGCAACTACGACGAGTACGGCAACACCACCAGCACCGACCGTTACGGTTGGCTCGGCGTGGATCAGCGCGCCGGCGACACCCCCACCGGTCTCACTCTCATGGGTGCCCGCGTCTACAACCCGGCGACCGGCCGCTTCCTGCAGACCGACCCCGTTCCGGACGGCAGCGCCAACGCCTACGAGTACGGATACGGCGACCCGGTCAACAGCTTCGACCTGGACGGCCAGAGTTCGCACAAGCCGCGGCACTGCGGCATAACCTGCAGTCTCATATTCTCCGGGCTGAACATGCTCCTGAGTAACATCGCCTGCAAGTTCTTCGCCGAAGCCTCCATGATCTGCTCCGCGGTGATCGGCGGGTTGATGGCGATCGCCAAGTACACCTACGAGTGCTATAACCGGTGCTTCCGCGTCGGGACCGCTGCCATGAAATTCATCACCGGATTCACCTCTGGCCTAGTGTCGGGTCTGACGTTCGGTAGAGCGAAATCTCTTTACGCGAAGGAGATAGAGAAAGCGATAGGCGCCGCACGTAAACCCATCACCAGAGCCTTGGGGTCGTCGACCTGGTCAGCCATCAGCCGAGGCATCACGCAAGCAGGCCTATAGCGCGGGACTGGGGCCCGGCCGCCGTGGCCGGGCCCCGCCCTTTTCATGTGAGATCGGAATCATGAACAGAGTTTTCTGGTACGTAGCAGGCCGTGCGCTCGGCTACTCGCTGATCCAATCTGCAGTCTGCGTGCTGCTGGTCGCCGGATTCACCGCCACGGCGGAGGGAACACCGGACAGGAGCGTGAGTGACCAATTGCGGGTGCTCGCGCTTATCTACCTGGGTCTACTCTGCGGACTCTCGCTTCTCAACTGCGTGGGAGGGCTGATTTTCCACCTCCGGGCTGTCAGGCGCCTCGGTGTTCCCCTCACTGTGGAAAACGTCGCCACCGCACACTCCCGCACCCTCACGGTCAAGGGCGGTGCCTCCTGGAATGCGGGGCGGTGCCGCCAGATCCTGCTGGACCTCGACGGCGTGAAGTCGGTGGCCAAAGACCCGGTGACCGGCGACCTGCGCGCCGTACGCAAGGCGCATGGCGGAGTCGGCTACGCCCAGGTGATCGAGGTATCGTCCGCCGCGTCGGGCACGGGCACACAGTTCGTCGTGCACAGCCGGCCCAGGTTCCACATCGCCACCTTTGACCTGGGCCAGAACCTGGCCAACGTCACGGAAATCGTCGAGCGGCTGAGCACACGGCAACCCTGAGCCTGCCAACGCGCCCCGGTCCTTGGCAGCCGAGTCGAGCATCGGCGGTGGCCTCGAAGCCACCACCAGTGCCACCGGCGGGGTCGTCCACCACAGGACGACGGACGCCGAAGACGGTTACGCGGCCCGCGAGAACCTGGCGCACCCTCTGTTCGCCGCACTCGCCACGGACCGGCAAGCCCAGGAGTGCCGCGCCCTGGTGCGGGCCTGCGCCCTCGGGGCGGGGACAGTCCCCGACAAACTGCGAGCACGAATGACGGCTGCCCTACGCGCCAGCGGCAGCGTGATCCGGGAGACATGAAAAGGCGGGGTCCGAAAACCCCGCCAAATCCGCAAGAACAACTTAGCTTGACTCTGAAGCTCAGAACACTGCCGTCTTCCGATCGGGAGCAAGAGCTCGGCAGGCCAAGTCAGAAGTCGAAGATCATTCGCGAAATCGCGGCCAGAACCAAATTCAACGAGCCTCATCAACCCTTGGCGGACCGACCGACACGGCGGCTGAGCCGTTGCCCAGGCTGCAAGCGCGCCCCGGAAACGGAAAAGGGCGCCTCCCGAGGGGCGCACTTCTTACGCCGTGCTGAACAAACCAGCGGCTTCAACCTGTCGCAACCTACTTCAATCCATGTCGATGGATTGAGGCTCGCCCGACCTTCGGTTCGCGAAGCGCGGTCGGCGCGTCGCTGGATACTCATCGCTGCGGGGAGTTCGGGTGGCGGCCGTTCCTCGGCTCGGTTCTGCCCGCCGAGGCGTTGAGCAAGGCGGTCACCAGGGTGCGCAGCGAATCGGCGAGGCGCTGGCCGTTGCCCTGCTCCAGCAGGCGCAGGATCGGGTCGCTGTGCAGGGTGGCGAGCAGGATATGGGCCAGGAGTTCGGCGTCCAGGTCCGAACGCTCCTGGCTGATCAGCGAGGTGATGTGGCCGTGCCAGAACTGGTAGACGGGGTGCGCGCTGCGCGGATCCTCTTCGGGCTTGTGTGCTGTCGTCACGGCGTGGCCGAGCGCGGCCAGGAGCCCCTTGTTGCGGGCGACCACGCCAACGACGGCGTCGAGGAAGGCGAGGAGGCGCTCTCGTGACGGGGCACCCGGGCCCAAAGGCGGTGGCCCTGTCGTGACGGCTTCGTGCAGGGCAAGGGCCCGTTCTGCCATCAGCGCCCGCATAAGGCCCATGCGGTTGCCGAAGCGGTGGAAGACCGTGCCCTTGCCGACGCCGGCTGCGGCGGCGACTTGTTCCATCGAGATCTGCTCGGGCCGGTGCCGCGCCAGGAGTTCCTCGGTCGCCAGCAGGATCGCGTGCCGATTTCGTGCCGCGTCGGCACGTTCGCGGCGGCCTTCTGTCATCGAGTCCTCACCCCGCATGGACAACTGGACTGACGGTCCAGTACGGTCGCCGAAGCTGACCGGAAGTCCACTTTAGCTGTCGGCGGTGGCACCCCTTGCCCGTTGGCCCCTCAGGAGAGTCATCATGCGACGAGTCCGCTACTACGAATACGGCGATCCGGACGTCCTCACGATCGAGGAGGCCGAAATCCCCACGCCGGGGCCGGGCCAGGTGCTCATCCGGGCCGAGGCGATCGGGGCCAACTTCGTCGACACCAAGTTCCGGCGCGGGCCGTCCAGCGGGGCGATCTTCCAGCGTCCCCTGCCCGGCAAACTCACCGGCGACGTGGTGGGCACCGTCGAAGCCGTCGGACTTGGCGTCGACACACAGCAGGTCGGCCGACGAGTCGCAGGGCTGGCCGAAGACGCGTTCGCCGACTACACCGTCGCCGACGCGCAATGGCTCGCCCCGATACCCGACGGACTCGACCTCGGTGCAGCCAGCATGCTGCCCATGGGCGCCCCGGTTGCACTCCGGACCCTGCGTACCGGCCGGCTTGCGCCGGGTGAGACGGTACTGATCCACGCCGCGGCCGGCGGTATCGGCCACCTGGCCGTACAACTCGCCAAGCTACTCGGCGCCGGCATGGTCATCGCCACCGCCGGCTCACCGGCCAAACTCGACTTCGCCCGCAAGTGCGGCGCCGACATCGCCATCGACTACAGGGACAGCGACTGGCCCGACCAGGTCCGCAAGGCCGCACCGCGAGGCGTGGACGTCGTTCTCGACTCCGTCGGCGGCGAGACCCTGCAGCGGAGCTTCGACGTACTGGCTCCGTTCGGCCGGATCGTCATCTACGGAGCTGCGAGCGGCGAGCTGACCAGCCTGCCTGTCACCAACCTCTTCGCCCTGAAGTCCGTGGCCGGGTTCTCGCTCATCGCATGGCGCGCGGCCGACCCCGAGCAGGCCCGCCGAGAAATGACCGAGGTCGCCGAATACTCGACTGCCGGGCAACTGCACACCGCCGTGCACGCCCGCCTCCCGCTCGCCGAGGCAGCCGCAGCACACCGGCTACTCGAAGACCGGTCTCAGCTTGGCCGGGTCCTCCTCCTGCCCTAAAAGCAGGCGACACGCCGCACCTCACATCATCACGAGAATCTCTATGGTCACCTTCAGTCAACGGGCAGCGGCCGCGATGCGAAGAAGCCGTTTCAAGATCAGTTCGGTTAGCAGGCGTGCTCGTGCTTGCAGGGGGTTCCGTAGGGACGCCCACAGGTGCCGAGCGAGACCTTGCAGAGCTCGAAGTGCTGCTGGAAGTCGCGCCACTCCTGCGCGGTGGGCTCCCGGTATTCCTCGATGGGGCGTTCGACCCGGCGGCGGTCGAGGAAGCCGCGGTAGGTGCGGATCAGGTCATCCTGGAAGACCGCGAGGTATGCCTGAGTTGTGGTCAGGGTTTTGTGTCCGAGGATGCGGGCGGCGATGTGGACAGGCAGCCCGCCGGTCACGGCCTCGGTCGCGAACATCCTGCGGAAGTCGTGGGGCGTGTAGCGCATCGGGTTGCCTGCCTGATCGCGCAGCCCCATCCGTTCCAAAGTCTCGCGGCAACGATGCAGGCGAGAGAACAGGGACACGGAAGACTCCACAGGTCACTAAGGAGTCCCGCCGCCTACGTCTCGTCTGCCGAGTCGACTTCGTAGTGCTGGGATGGTGTGGCTTCAGAGACTTTTGACTTCGGACAGCGCCAGGTGCCCGAGCACGACGCCTAGAGTCTGCGCTGTGCGTTGCTGCCCGAGGTATACGTCGACGGCTGACAAGGTACGTAGACGCCGTCGCCCGGCACGTGGCGGAGCGCGACCCCGCTGCACGTCGCCGGATGGGACGCCGCTCGGTTGCAGCTGGTGACAGGGTTCTTACCAGCACCCCATGAACCAATGCCCCTCGGTCAGGGGAGCTTCCAGGTTCAGCCCAGGAAAGCGGGAGAGGGTTGGGAGAATTTTGGGAGAGGATCTTCTCCCACGCTGCCGACCCACGCCACCGCCAGGCCAACGCAGACCAACACCCGAACTGAGCGCAGAAAACCAAAAAAGGCGCCTCCCACCTGGGGAGACGCCTTTTGATCTGGTACTGCTTCTGTGGGGCTAACAGGATTTGAACCTGTGGCCTCATCCTTATCAGGGATGCGCTCTAACCAACTGAGCTATAGCCCCGCCGCGCTGTCCGGTGTATGTCCCGCGCGCTGACCTCTGAAGATTAGCGCACGACGCGGCCAGTCCCAAAATCGATAGCCGGGCGACGGCCGGGCGGCAGTCGGGTGACGTTCGGGACCGTGCCTCACCGGCCCGTGACCCGCACGTCACCCGCGCTTCACGAACTCACTCGTCCTACTCGTCCTCGGCGAGCGTCAGCTCGATGCCGCCGACGAAGCCCGCGGAGAGGTTGTAGATGAACGCGGCGAGTGTCGCCAGCGCCGTCGCGAGGACGACGTCGATGACCGCGATGACCGACGTGAACATCAGGACGTGCGGGAGCGACAGGAAGGACTGGAGGTCGAAGCCGTTCGACTCGTTCGAGCCCGTGGCCTCCGAGATCGTGCCGCCGACGGTCGAGAAGACGCCCATCGCGTCCATGACCATCCACAGGACCACCGCCGCGACGATCGTGCAGATGCCCAGCGCGATCGACAGCAGGAAGCTGACCTTCATCACCGACCACGGGTCGGCCTTGGCCACGCGCAGGCGGGCCTTGCGCGTGCGGGGCAGGGTGGTCGCCCCCGTGCGCGGGCGCCGGACGGCCCCCGCCGCAGAACCGGCCTGGGGCTGGCCCGGGGCCGCGGAGCCCGCCGGAGCGGCCGGCGAGTAGGCCTGCGGCGGGTGGTAGGGCCCCGCGGGCTGCTGCGGCTGCCGTTCGCCGGGCAGCGGCGACTGCTGCGACGGCGCGACGGAGCGCTGCGCGGCCTGCTCCGCCACCGGCGCGGTCCCCGGGGCTCCCGGGGCCCCGCCGCCCCCGTACTGCTGGCTCTGCGGACCTCTGGGGTCCGTCACGGTTCCCCCCTGGGACCCTTGGGATCCAAGCGTGTCGGGCGAACGCTTGCCCGCCGTAAGCGGCTTGATGGCCTTCAGGTTGGTCGTCTGCGGATCCGTCGCACTGTGCGCGTCCCTCGCACCCTGCTGTGCGTCGGCCGCACGCGCGGCGGAGCCACGACCGCCGCCGTCTTTGTCCGTACCGGTCGAGGGACCGGACGAACTGCCGGACGAACCGGGGCCCGTGGCTCCGCTCACGTTGACTCACTCCTCGCGCTACTCCGGCGAGGACTGATCGCCCTCGTCCGTGCCGATGGGCGCGGTCGCCTCGGCCGAATCGTCCACGGCGTCCTCGCCGTCGACCGCCTCGGCCTCGCTCCCCGCCTCGGCGTTACGTGCGATGCCGACCACGGCATCGCGCTTGCCCAGGTTGATCAGTTGGACGCCCATGGTGTCACGGCCCGTCTCCCTGACCTCATTGACCCTTGTACGGATCACACCGCCCGAGAGCGTGATGGCGAGGATCTCGTCGGTCTCCTCGACCACCAGCGCACCGACGAGGGAACCGCGGTCCTCGACGATCTTGGCGGCCTTGATTCCGAGGCCGCCGCGCCCCTGGACGCGGTACTCGTCGACGGCGGTCCGCTTCGCGTATCCGCCGTCCGTAGCAGTGAACACGAACGTACCGGGTCGAACAACATTCATCGAGAGCAGTTGGTCTCCCTCACGGAAGCTCATGCCCTTGACACCCGAGGTGGCACGGCCCATCGGACGCAGCGCGTCGTCGGTGGCCGTGAACCTGATCGACTGTGCCTTCCGGCTGATCAGCAGAAGATCGTCCTCTGCCGAAACCAGTTCAGCTCCGATCAGTTCGTCATCTGAGCCGTCCTCCGTCTCACGGAGGTTGATCGCGATGACACCGCCCGAACGCGGGGAATCGTAGTCCTTCAGAGGCGTCTTCTTCACCAGACCGCCCTTGGTGGCCAGCACCAGATAGGGCGCGGCCTCGTAGTCGCGGATCGCGAGGATCTCCGCGATCGCCTCGTCCGGCTGGAAGGCCAGCAGGTTGGCGACATGCTGCCCGCGCGCGTCACGTCCGGCATCGGGCAGTTCGTACGCCTTCGCGCGGTAGACACGGCCCTTGTTGGTGAAGAACAGCAGCCAGTGGTGCGTGGTCGACACGAAGAAGTGGTCGACGATGTCGTCTTCCTTGAGCTTCGTGCCGCGAACGCCCTTGCCGCCGCGCTTCTGCGAGCGGTAGTCCTCGGTCTTGGTCCGCTTGACGTAGCCGCCGCGCGAGATCGTGACGACGATGTCCTCTTCGGCGATCAGGTCCTCGATGGACATGTCACCGTCGAACGGGACCAGCTTGGAGCGGCGGTCGTCGCCGAACTTCTCGACGATCGCGGCGAGTTCCTCGCTGATGATGCCCCGCTGACGCACGGGCGAGGCGAGGATCTCGTTGTACTCGCGGATCTTCGCCTGGAGTTCGTCGTGCTCGGCGACGATCTTCTGGCGCTCCAGGGCGGCCAGGCGGCGCAGCTGCATCTCGAGGATGGCGTTGGCCTGGATCTCGTCGATCTCCAGGAGGCCCATCAGGCCCTCGCGCGCGATCTCGACGGTGTCGCTGCGCCGGATCAGCGCGATGACCTCGTCGATGGCGTCCAGGGCCTTCAGCAGGCCGCGCAGGATGTGCGCCCGCTCCTCGGCCTTGCGCAGCCTGAACCGCGTACGCCGGACGATGACCTCGATCTGGTGCGTCACCCAGTGCCGGATGAACGCGTCCAGGGACAGGGTCCTCGGTACGCCGTCCACCAGCGCCAGCATGTTCGCGCCGAAGTTGGTCTGGAGGTCGGTGTGCTTGTACAGGTTGTTCAGCACGACCTTGGCGACCGCGTCCCGCTTCAGGACGATGACCAGGCGCTGGCCCGTACGGGACGACGTCTCGTCGCGGACGTCCGCGATACCGCCGATCTTGCCGTCCTTCACCAGGTCGGCGATCTTCTGCGCCAGGTTGTCCGGGTTGACCTGGTACGGGAGTTCGGTGACCACCAGGCACTGGCGGTTCTGGATCTCCTCGACGTCGACGACCGCGCGCATCGTGATCGAGCCACGGCCCGTGCGGTACGCCTCCTCGATGCCCTTGCGGCCCACCACCAGGGCGCCGCTGGGGAAGTCGGGGCCCTTGATGCGCTCGATCAGCGCGTCCAGCAGCTCCTCGTGGGAGGCCTCGGGGTTCTCCAGGTACCACTGGGCGCCCGCCGCGACCTCGCGGAGGTTGTGCGGCGGGATGTTCGTCGCCATACCGACCGCGATGCCCGCCGAGCCGTTGATCAGCAGGTTCGGGAAACGCGCCGGCAGAACCGTCGGCTCCTGGTTGCGGCCGTCGTAGTTGTCCGTGAAGTCGACGGTCTCCTCGTCGATGTCCCGGACCATCTCCATGGACAGCGGCTTCAGCTTGCACTCGGTGTACCGCATGGCGGCGGCCGGGTCGTTGCCCGGGGAACCGAAGTTGCCGTTGGAGTCCACCAGCGGCATCCGCATCGACCACGGCTGCGCGAGACGGACCAGCGCGTCGTAGATCGAGGAGTCGCCGTGCGGGTGGTAGGTACCCATGACGTCACCGACGACACGGGCGCACTTGTAGAAGCCCTTCTCGGGCCGGTAGCCGCCGTCGTACATGGCGTACAGGACGCGCCGGTGGACGGGCTTGAGACCGTCCCGTACGTCGGGCAGCGCGCGCGACACGATGACGGACATCGCGTAGTCGAGATACGAGCGCTGCATCTCCGTCTCGAGCCCGACGGGCTCGACGCGCAGAGTGATCTCGCCGCCTTGTTCAGGCGTGCCAGGAGTGATTTCGTCGGCCATTGCTGGTGAAGATCCTTTCCGGTGCGGTCAGCTGAGACCGACTCAGATGTCGAGGAAGCGGACGTCCTTGGCGTTGCGCTGGATGAACGCGCGGCGCGCCTCGACGTCCTCGCCCATCAGGACCGAGAACAGGTCGTCGGCCTGCGCGGCGTCGTCGAGCGTGACCTGGCCGAGGACGCGGTGCTCCTGGTCCATCGTCGTGATGCGCAGTTCCTCGGCGTTCATCTCACCGAGACCCTTGAAGCGCTGGATCGAGTCCTCGCGGACGCGCTTGCCGGCCTGCCGGCCGAGCTCGATCAGGGCGTCGCGCTCACGGTCCGAGTACGCGTACTCGAAGTCGTCCCGGCCCCACTTGATCTTGTACAGCGGGGGACGGGACAGGAACACGTGTCCGGCCTCGACCAGCGGGCGCATGAAGCGGAACAGGAAGGTCAGCAGCAGGGTGTTGATGTGCTGGCCGTCGACGTCGGCGTCCGCCATCAGGATGATCTTGTGATAGCGCAGCTTCGCGATGTCGAAGTCCTCGTGGACCCCGGTACCGAACGCGGAGATCAGCGCCTGGATCTCCTGGTTCTGCAGGATCTTGTCGATCCGCGCCTTCTCGACGTTGAGGATCTTGCCCCGGATCGGGAGGATCGCCTGGTACTGCGGGTTGCGGCCGGACTTGGCCGAACCACCGGCGGAGTCACCCTCGACGATGAAGATCTCGCACTTGGTGGGGTCGTTCGACTGGCAGTCGGACAGCTTGCCCGGCAGCGACGCCGTCTCCAGCAGACCCTTGCGGCGCGTGAGATCGCGCGCCTTGCGGGCCGCCACGCGCGCGGTGGCCGCCTGGATGCCCTTGCGGATGATGTCCGAGGCCTCGACCGGATTGCGGTCCAGCCAGTCGTTGAGGTGCTCGTAGACCGCCTTCTGGACGAAGGTCTTCGCCTCCGTGTTGCCCAGCTTCGTCTTGGTCTGGCCCTCGAACTGGGGCTCGCTGAGCTTGACCGAGATGATCGCCGTCAGACCCTCGCGGATGTCGTCACCCGTGAGGTTGTCGTCCTTCTCACGCAGCAGCTTCTTGTCGCGCGCGTACTTGTTGATCAGCGAGGTCAGCGCCGCCCGGAAGCCCTCCTCGTGCGTACCGCCCTCGTGCGTGTGGATGATGTTCGCGAAGGAGTACACACCCTCCGTGTAACCACTGTTCCACTGCATCGCGACCTCGAGGGACAGGCTCTTCTCCCTGTCCTCCGCCTCCAGGTCGATGACGGTCTGGTGCACCACGTCGCCCTTGCGGGAGTTGAGGTACGTCACATAGTCGACGATGCCGCCCTCGTAGTGGTACGAGACGGTCCTGACCTCGTCCTTCTCGTCGGCACCCGCCTCGTCCGCGCCGGTCGTGGCCTTCGCCACCTCACGCTCGTCCGTGAGGTTGATCGTCAGACCCTTGTTGAGGAAGGCCATCTCCTGGAAGCGCCGCGAGAGCGTCTCGAAGGAGTACTCGGTGGTCTCGAAGATGTCGCCGTCGGCCCAGAAGGTGACCGACGTGCCGTGCTCGTCCGTCGCCTCGTGCTGGGCCAGCGGAGCCGTCGGGACGCCCAGCTTGTAGTCCTGCGTCCAGCGGTAGCCGTCCGTCCTGACCTCGACCGCGACCCTGCTGGACAGGGCGTTCACGACGGAGACACCGACGCCGTGCAGACCGCCGGAGACCGCGTAGCCGCCGCCGCCGAACTTGCCGCCCGCGTGCAGCACGGTCAGCACGACCTCGAGGGCCGGTTTGCCCTCCGACGGGACGATGCCCACCGGGATGCCACGGCCGTTGTCGATGACGCGCACGCCACCGTCGGCGAGGATCGTCACGTCGATGGTGTCCGCGTGACCGGCCAGCGCCTCGTCGACGGAGTTGTCGACGACCTCCTGCACCAGATGGTGCAGACCACGCTCACCGGTCGAACCGATGTACATGCCGGGTCGCTTGCGGACCGCGTCCAGACCCTCGAGGACGGTGATGGCGCTGGCGTCGTACGAGGCGGTGACCTCGGCGTTCATGGAGATCGCCTCGACGTTCGCGCCGGCGTCGGCGGACGGGATGTTCTCGTTGGGGTTGCCGGAATCGGCCACGAAGCGCCCTTTCTGGCACAGCACAAGCCGAACTCCGGGGCCCCCTCAGGAGGGCGGCCGGAGCGGCTGCGGCGTGTTGCGTTGGTAAGTCTTAGTCAGCGGTGCACACCATTTCCCGGTGATCCCCTCCAATGGGGCGGGATTAGCTCCCAGTCTACCGGTAGCGCCGACAGTGATGGGGGTTTGCCGGTACCTGAGTCCGCATGTGCCGCCCTCAACCGGCGTCTCCCGAGTCCCCATATGCGGAGCGGGGCTCCAAGAGGCTTGGAGAGGCACTCAGCGCTTCCGGGTGTCAACCCTTGGCTACCGACGGGTCAGGTACGGATCCGCCATCGCGCCCGCTCACGTCCACGCGCCCGCGCGACGCCTCCCATGTGACACAGCTCACCCACTGGGAGTGGTGGGGCTCACCCGTAGGTGTCACCGGGGCCGGTGCTCCCGGGCGCCCGCAGCGGGCCGAACCGGCGGGCCGGACCCTGCGGCCCCAGCACCTTGATCAGCCGCACCCGGCCCTGCCCCAGGTCCTCGTTCAGCCGTGCGACCAACTGCGGCGCCAGCAGCCGCACGTTCGTCGCCCACGCCGTCGAGTCGCAGCGCACGGTCAGCACCCGCTCGTCCTCGTCGTACGACTCCGGCTCACAGTGGTTGGCCAGGTCCGCGCCGACGATCTCCGGCCAGCGGCCCATCACCCCGCCCACCGCGGCCGGCGCCTCCCACCCGCGCTCCGTCACCAGCCGGTTGATCGCCGCGCCGAGCGCCATCGGGTCCCGCCGGTCACGGCCCGAGCCGGACCGCAGACCACCCCCGCGCCGCGCCTGCTTCTTCTGCTGAACCGCGTCCCCACGCGCGCGTGCCGCCTCTTTCGCCGCCCTGAGCGCCACCCGCGCGAGATCCACCCCAGAGGGCTCAGGGATCGGCCTGGGGGATTCCTGAGGGCTCTCCCCCGACTTGGACCGGTCGGCCGTCATACGCGCTCCACCGTCCCGTCCGACACCGAGTACCGGGCCCCCGCCAGCACATGCGGTACGTCGTCGTCGACCGCCGCCGTCACCAGCACCTGCTCACCGGGCGCCACCAGCTCCGCCAGCCGCTCCCGGCGCCGGGTGTCCAGCTCCGCGAACACGTCGTCGAGCACCAGCACCGGCTCGTTCCCCTCGGCCCGCAGCAGGTCGTACGAGGCCAGCCGCAGCGCCAGCGCGTACGACCACGACTCACCGTGCGACGCGTACCCCTTGGCGGGCAGCGAGCCGAGCTTGAGATGCAGGTCGTCCCGGTGCGGCCCCACCAGGGTCACGCCCCGCTCGATCTCCTGCTTGCGCACCTCGGCCAGGGCCGCCATCAGCTGCTCGTACAGCTCCTCACGCGCGTGTGCCTCACCCGGCGCCGACGGCCTGTACTCCAGGGCGAGGGGACCGCCGCCGGGCGCCAGCTGCTCGTACGCCTTGTCGGCCAGCGGCTGGAGCGCCGCGATCAGATCGAGCCGCTGGGCCAGCAACTCGGCCCCCACGCGCGCGAGATGCTGGTCCCACACGTCGAGCGTCGACAGGTCCATCGTGCGACCGCCGTGCCGCCGGGCCAGCGCCGCCGACTTCAGCAGCGTGTTGCGCTGCTTGAGGACCCGGTCGTAGTCGGAACGCACACCCGCCATCCGCGGGGACCGCGCGGTGATCAGCTCGTCGAGGAACCGCCGCCGCTCACCCGGGTCGCCCTTCACCAGCGCGAGATCCTCCGGCGCGAACAGCACAGTCCGTACGATCCCCAGTACGTCACGGGGTCTGACCTGCGACGACCTGTTGATGCGGGCGCGGTTGGCCCGGCCCGGGTTCAGCTCCAGCTCGATGAGCTGCTGCCGCTCACCCTGCTTGACCTGGGCCCGGACGATCGCCCTGTCGGCGCCCATGCGGACCAGGGGAGCGTCCGAGGAGACCCGGTGGCTGCCCAGCGTGGCGAGATAGCCGACCGCCTCGACGAGATTGGTCTTACCCTGCCCATTGGGGCCCACGAAGGCCGTCACGCCCGGTTCGAGCGGGACCTCGACCCGGGCGTACGAACGGAAGTCGGCCAGCGACAGATGTGTGACGTGCATGGTCGTCGCCGACCTCCCCCGGACTCGTGGACCGCTGGGCGGCCCTGTGGACTACTTCGACTCGACCGCGTGGCCGCCGAACTGGTTGCGCAGCGCCGCGATCATCTTCATCTGCGGGGAGTCGTCCTGCCGGGACGCGAACCGCGCGAACAGCGACGCGGTGATCGCGGGCAGCGGAACCGAGTGGTCTATCGCGGCCTCCACGGTCCAGCGGCCCTCCCCGGAGTCCTGCGCGAACCCGCGCAGCCTGTCCAGGTGTTCGTCCTCGTCGAGGGCGTTGACCGCCAGGTCGAGGAGCCAGGAGCGGATGACGGTGCCCTCCTGCCAGGACCGGAAGACCTCGCGCACGTCCGTGACGGAGTCGACCTTCTCCAGCAGCTCCCAGCCCTCGGCGTAGGCCTGCATCATGGCGTACTCGATGCCGTTGTGGACCATCTTCGAGAAGTGCCCGGAACCCACCTTGCCCGCGTGGACCGCGCCGAACTCGCCCTTGGGCTTGAGTGCGTCGAAGACCGGCAGCACCTTGGCGATGTGCTCGGCGTCGCCGCCGTACATCAGCGCGTAGCCGTTCTCCAGGCCCCAGACGCCGCCGGAGACACCGCAGTCGACGAAGCCGATGCCCTTGGCCGCCAGCTCCTCGGCGTGCTTCTCGTCGTCCGTCCAGCGGGAGTTGCCGCCGTCCACGACGACGTCTCCGGGCTCCAGGAGTTCGGCGAGCTCGTCGACGGTGGACTGGGTCGGGGCGCCGGCCGGGACCATCACCCACACCACGCGCGGGGCGCTGAGCCCGTCCACAAGCTCCTTGAGGCTGTGGACATCGGCGACGTCCGGGTTGCGGTCGTATCCGATGACGGTGTGACCTGCGCGGCGTATCCGCTCGCGCATGTTGCCGCCCATCTTGCCGAGGCCGACGAGACCGAGCTCCATCAGTTGTTCCTTAGGTTGCGACGTGGCATGAGGGCACTCCTGTTGCTCGTGCCCACGTCCGAGCCTAAACCCGGACGCTCATGCACATCTGTGGGCATACGCGCTCAGGCGTATGCCCCCTCACCTGCGGTGTCCCCGGCGAGGCGAGCCGCAGCTCAGCGGGCTCAGCCGCTCAGGCGAACCGGCATACTGCGATCTTGTGGGGGATAACCCCCACACCCCCAGCAGTCCTGCAGCCGAGCCGCTCAGCAGAGGCTCAGCCGCTCAGGCGCACCGGCATGATCAGGTACTTGTACGCCTCGTCCGCCTCGGCGTCCACGGCCGGCTTGCCGCTGAGCAGCGCGGGCTTCGTGGACGTCGTGAAGGAGAGCTGGGCGACCGGGGAGTCGATGGCGCTCAGGCCGTCGAGCAGGAACGTCGGGTTGAAGGCGATCGAGACGTCGTCGCCCTCCAACTGGGCGTCGACCCTTTCCACAGCCTGTGCGTCGTCGCTGGAACCGGCCTCCAGGATGAGCACACCCTGCTCGAAGCTGAGCCGCACCGGGGTGTTCCGCTCGGCGACCAGGGCAACGCGCTTGACGGCCTCCACGAAGGGGGCGGTCTCGATCACGGCGATGGAGTTGAACTCCGTCGGGAACAGCGAGCGGTACTTCGGGAGGTCGCCCTCCAGCAGACGCGTCGTCGTGCGACGGCCGGCGCCCTCGAAGCCGATGAGACCCTCGCCCGCGCCCGAGCCGGACAGGGCCAGGATCACGCTGTCGCCGCTCGTGAGCGCCTTGGCGGTGTCCAGGAGCGTCTTGGCGGGCACCAGGGCCACCGCGGACGCCTCCGGGTCCTCCGGCTTCCACAGGAACTCGCGGACCGCGAAGCGGTAGCGGTCGGTCGAGGCCAGCGTCACCCTGTCGCCCTCGATCTCGATACGCACACCGGTGAGGACGGGCAGCGTGTCGTCACGGCCGGCCGCGATGGCCACCTGGGCGGCGGCGGAGGCGAAGACCTCGCCGGGCACCGTGCCGGTCGCGGTGGGCATCTGCGGCAGCGCCGGGTACTCCTCCACAGGCAGTGTGTGGAGGGTGAAGCGGGAGGAGCCGCACACCACCGTCGCCCGGACACCGTCCATGGAGATCTCCACAGGGCGGTTGGGAAGCGCGCGGCAGATGTCGGCGAGGAGCCGGCCGGACACCAGGACGGTGCCCACCTCCTCGACCTCGGCCTCCACCGACACCCGCGCGGAGACCTCGTAGTCGAAGCTCGACAGGCTGAGCTGGCCTTCCTCGGCCTTCAGCAGGAGTCCGGCGAGGACAGGGGCCGGCGGACGGGCCGGGAGGCTGCGCGCCGCCCAGGCAACTGCCTCCGCGAGTACGTCGCGTTCCACCCGGATCTTCACTCTTGCCGCCTCCTGCTGTTGCCGGCGCTTCTCGGCCTGCCTGGCTTCGTCGTCTGTCTCGGTGTCGTCGGGCCCTGTGCTGGGAAGGACACCGGGGAACAGTCTGACGCACGGCACTGACAGTAGGTGCCCGTCGAGGTCAAGTCGTGACGAGGGGCAGCCGAGGTCCCGAGAGCGAGTTGTGCACAGGACCCACTTCGAAACGGATTCCCAGCTCTCTCTAGTTGTCAGTAGTAGTAGGGGCTGTGGATACCGTGGATAACCCCGTTTGCGCAGCTCAGGCGCAAGATTTTGTCCACCGGCCCTGTGGGCGGAGGCAGTGGATAACCAGGCCCCTCTGTGGAGAACAGAAAGTTCTGCACACACCGTGCACAGGAGAGGGCGACTTCTCCCCAGGACCGTCCCCAGCTTTACCCAGCTTTCCCACAGCCCAACCGGGCACCTTGGTGTGACGCCTTTCACTCGACCCGGTGAGGAGGCGCGTCGGGTTGCCGAACAGTGGACAGAGGTGTGGAGAAGCGGGTGATCGCTGGGGACAACGGGCCGCAGCCTGTGGGTCGCCGGTGGACAACTCCGTGCACAGCCTGTGGATCATTTCTTTGTCCACAGCCTGTGGAGATCTTTTGTCCACCAATCCACAACCACCTGACCTGGCCTGATGATCTATCACCAGCCTGGCCTGTGGACACAGTCTGGACAACTTCTGGGTCCCCAGGGTGTGGACGCGAAAAAGTCACCGAATCTGTGGAGGGTGGCCGTAACCCGGCCCGCATTCGAACAGTGGGTTGCGGCCCGGCAACGGCCTACGGCCGCCGAAACGGGCGCGGGGACCGGCGAAGAGCCTCAGAGGGCGGCCCGGGGGCGCGCGAGGCACCCTCTGAGGAGCCACTGGAGAACGCCGAGGGCACTCTCGGGGAGCCCACCGGAAAGACGGAGGGCGCCCTCGGGAACTCGTCCCGGGGCGCCCTCGGTGCCGTAACGGCGTTGCTGTCAGCCGTTCTTGATGCGGTTGGTCAGCTCGGTGACCTGGTTGTAGATGGAGCGGCGCTCGGCCATCAGCGCGCGGATCTTGCGGTCGGCGTGCATGACGGTCGTGTGGTCCCGGCCGCCGAACTGCGCGCCGATCTTCGGCAGCGAGAGGTCCGTGAGCTCGCGGCACAGGTACATGGCGATCTGGCGGGCCGTGACCAGCTGGCGGCCCCGTGAGCTGCCGCAGAGGTCGTCGACCGTGAGGCCGAAGTAGTCGGCGGTCGCCGCCATGATGGCCGGCGCGGTGATCTCGGGGGTCGAGTCCTCGCCGCCCGGGATCAGGTCCTTGAGAACGATCTCGGTGAGGCCGAGGTCCACCGGCTGCCGGTTGAGCGACGCGAACGCCGTCACCCGGATCAGCGCCCCCTCCAGCTCGCGGATGTTGCGCGAGATGCGGGAGGCGATGAACTCCAGGACCTCCGGCGGGGCGTTGAGCTGCTCCTGGACCGCCTTCTTGCGGAGGATGGCGATGCGGGTCTCCAGCTCGGGCGGCTGGACGTCGGTGATCAGGCCCCACTCGAAACGGTTCCGCAGCCGGTCCTCCAGGGTGACCAGCTGCTTCGGCGGCCGGTCGCTGGACAGCACGATCTGCTTGTTGGCGTTGTGGAGGGTGTTGAAGGTGTGGAAGAACTCCTCCTGCGTCGACTCCTTGTCCGCGAGGAACTGGATGTCGTCGACGAGCAGGATGTCCATCTCGCGGTAGCGCTTGCGGAAGCTGTCGCCCTTGCCGTCGCGGATGGAGTTGATGAACTCGTTGGTGAACTCCTCGGAGCTCACATATCGCACGCGTGTGCCGGGGTAGAGGCTGCGCGCGTAGTGCCCGATCGCGTGCAGCAGGTGTGTCTTGCCGAGTCCCGACTCCCCATAGATGAAGAGCGGGTTGTATGCCTTCGCGGGTGCCTCGGCGACGGCGACGGCGGCGGCGTGGGCGAAGCGGTTCGACGCTCCGATGACGAACGTATCGAACAGGTATTTGGGGTTGAGGCGTGCGGTGGGCTCGCCCGGGCCCGGTGGCGGGGTCTGCCGTGAGGCCGGCGACCCGGGTGCCCCGCCGCCGGGACGCACGGCGCCCCCGGGGCCGCCCCGGTGCCCGTGACCGCCGCCCGGCGGGGACTCCGGCAGGTCGCGGCGGCCGTCGCGNNNNGCGGCGGTTCGTACTCGGAACGCTGTTGTTCGTACGGCGAGCGGTCGCGCGGGGGCTGCGGGCGGTAGTCCGAGGAGGGTGACGCGTACGGGTCGCGCTCCGGGAAGCCGAGCCTGGGCTGCTGCCAGCCGTAGTCGTCCTGGGTCGGCCGGGGCCAGGCGCCGGGATCGGGGCGCTGGTACTCGGACGGGTAGGCGG
>NZ_LIQQ01000391.1 GCF_001418565.1 Streptomyces graminilatus
AGATGGGGATAAGAGACACGTGTTGACCGCACGCGCAGCAGGGGCGGGGTTCTCACACCTTCCTGACTTTTCCTATGAGGCAGGCCGCTGGTGACCACAGGTCAATCGCGGTCGAGTGTTCGTCGTGCCTTCTTCCTGTCCGGACGGGACTGATCATCAGTACCGACCATCCAGGCAGGTATCGGCGTGCGGAAAATTCCAGGAAGACCTCAACGAAGCCGTCAACAAAGAAGATTCACGGCCGTCGCGCTCGCGACTGCTGCCGCAGTGCTCGGCGGACTGGTGTCCGCCGCCCCGGCGGCCTCCGACGAGCCAGGGGACAACCCGACCAATCCGTGGGAGCGCACCCTCCGTATAAGCCTCGGCGAGCAGGCCCGCAAGGGCCGCTGCCAGGCAGGACGGGCCGTGCAATTTGGCGGGCCCGAACTCAAGTCGGTCGCGGCGGCCAAGCTCACTGGAACGGACGCCGACCTGTACACGTTCGTGCGCCCGGACATGCTCCTCGGTGAGTGGAGCCAGGCCGCCACGCGGGACAGCGACGCCGCCATTGCCGACCTGCGTGCTTTCCAGGACCGCCAGGACAAGCTGAACACCGCCAACAAGCCCTACGCCTCGGCAAATTTCTTCGGCGGTCGGGATTACTTTGCACCGGAGTTCGGCAAGGACATCGTCGCCTTCACCCTCGGCACTCAGCAGGACTTGTACAACAAGGCGAGGGAGAACCCGACTCCGAGACCCGGCCAGACCGCGCTGGACCAGGCCAAGAAGGTGCTCGACGCGTTCGACACCGACGACTTTTGGGCAGCCTCGTACAAGGACTTGGCCGGTGGGGAACTGCTCAGCACGGACAACCTGATCTATTCGTCGTCCAACGACGTAGCGACCTTCCTGCGCTTCGGCGGATTCCCGACCAAGGCCCCCGAGCCGGACTCGCTGGAGTTCCGCACCGAGGTCGAGGCGCTGAAGACGGCCTGGGCCGGCTGCGACAGTGCCAACCCGATCGACTACTACCGGGTGCTGACCGGCCCGGTCGTGCAGGCCTACTCGGAATGGGAGGCGGAATACACCGGCCAGGCCGACCAACGCAAGGCGATCCTCACCGCCAAGGCCGCCGCGGCGAAGGAGACGCGGGTCGCCACAGACGCGATGATCGAAGCGGTGCGGCAGGCCTGGCAGGCGGACCAGATCCTGTACTGGCAGAAGTACTTCGCCGCGCACAAGGACTCGGTCTTCTATCCGACGAAGGCCGAATTCACCAAGGCGACGGCGGATCTGAACGCTGCGAAGGCGGCAGCCGCCAAGCAGGTGACTCTGGCTGACGCGTCGGCCGCCCGTGCGAAGACGGCCGCAGCTACGGCAGGCACTCAGCAGACGAAGGCGTGGGAGATCGCCGACGCCGCGAGGCTGCCGCGCGGCCGGGGGCTGCTCTACGCGCAGCAGGCCGTGCAGGTCGCCAAGGCATCGGCTGCCGCCACCCAGGCGGCGGCGAAGGCCACGCTGACGGCGTCGAACGCCGCGAAAGCCACGGTGGCGGACTCCCAGACGCTGCTGGCGCTGGCGAAGACCCAGACGCACGCGATGAACACGGAGTTCCGCAAGACGGCCGCGCTTGAGGCGAAGGCACAGGCCAAGGCCGCCGCAGAATCCGCGGCCAAGCTGGCCACCGAGGCTGCGGCCAACGCCGCCACTGCGAAGACCGCCCGTGCGACCGCCGAGAGGGCGGAACAGACTGCCAAGACCCAGGCCGCCGAGGCGAAGCGGCAGCGAGGCATAGCAGAGGCCGAGAAGGCCACCGCCGAGCAGGAGCGCGACCTCGCGGCGAGCGAGCGGGCGAAGGCAGGTGCGGCCGAAGAGCGCGCGAGGGGCGAGCAGGCCACGGCCGGCCAGGCCCGCACGGCTGCGGAGGCGGCCGGCGCGACGGCGAAGGAGAAGCTGGCGGCGGCTGAGGACGCCGAGGTGCGTGCGTTCCTCGCCCGCAACAAGGCGGTCACGGCCGAGCGGGAGAAGAACGCCACCGCGTCCCGTGCGGCTGCGCTGGAATCGGCAGCCGCCGCAGCCGAGGGCACCAGTGCCGCAGAGGAGACCCGGCAGGCGGCCACCGAGGCACGCTCCGCCGCCACCGACGCGGCGGGCGCTGCGACCCGGGCCCGTACGGCGGCGAACGACGCGACCACGGCGGCGGTGAACGCCCGAGCGGCGGCCACCCGGGCCGAGGGCGCGGCGAAGCGTTCCCGCTCTGCTGCCGACGCGGCCCAGTCGGCGTACGCCAAGACGCAGGCGGCTGCCTCGACCGCGCACGCTGCCGCTGCCGAGGCGATCGACGCGGCAGCAGCCGCGAAGGAGAAGGCGAAGCAGGCGGACGCCGAGGCGAAGAAGGCCCAGGCCGCGGCGATCGTCGCGCGCAAGGAGGCCACGCTGGCGGGGGCCGAGGCCGTCAAGACGGCTGCCTGGTCGGTGAGGACCGCCGGGTACGCCCTCGCCACGGCCCAGTACGCGCAGGGCGCCAGGGACGCCGCGACCGCGACGACCAAGGCGGCCGACGAAGCGATCACCGTCGGTTCCCCGTACCGCGAGACGGACACCTCGGCGGCGTACGCGGTGCTGATCGGGCAGACCTCCAAGACCTTCGCCGAGCAGCAGGCTTCCGCCGCCAAGGCGAAGTCGGACGAGGCGAAGAAGGCGGCGGCCCAAGCCAAGGCGCTCGCCGACAAGGCCGCAGGCGACGCGAAGATCGCCCTCCAGGCGGCGGCCGACGCTGCGAACTACGCCGTGCAGGCGGTCAACTCCGCCGCTGCGGCCAACGCCTCCGCCGCTGCCGCGTCGACCGACGCGGCAGCCGCGAAGAAGGCCGACGCGAACGCCCAGAAGTACGACGCGCAGGCGGGCACGGACGCCTTCTACGCCAACTTCGCGGCGGGCGAGGCAGAGTCGGCGGCAGCCCAGGCTGACCGCGATGCCTCGGATGCCGAGAAGGACGCCGCCGGCGCCCGTTCCGCGGCTTCCTCGGCCGAGTCCGACGCAGCCGCGGCGGACCGAGTTGCCACCGACGCCGAGGCCGACGCGGTCAAGGCCGAAGAGGCTGCGGTCAAGGCCCAGGCAGACGCGGCCAAGGCTGCGGAGGCCGCGTCCAACGCGGAGAACAACGGGCAGATCGCGACCGGTACGGTCCCCGACGGTTCCGCCGAACTCATCGATGGAATGTTCTACGTCGTCAACCACATCGAGAAGGTCGGCGAACCTGAGGTCCTGAAAAAGACCGAGGGCTGCGACAAGTGGTGGAACCCGCTCATCTACGTCGGCGACTGCACGATGACCGAGAGGATCAGATACAAGGCCGTCGTCGACCTGTACCTGTGCCCGACGGAGGTTTGGAACAACTCGTGCTTCTCCGGGGAGACGCAGTACCTGGGCGAGCAGACGACGGACACGCAGTCCACCGACGTCACGCACACCATCACGATCGCGGAGTACCAGGAGGGCATCGACCCCGTCGACATCCTCTTCGGCAGCTGGATCCAATGCACCCAGAAACTCACCTCCTTTGGTGAGAAGGGGAGCTGGGGCGGTTGCGCCTGGGCCGCCGTTGACGTGGTGTCAATGTTCGCCGGCAAGATCCTCCGCCCCATCGCGGACGCCGTCCGTGCGATGGACGCCGCCGCCAGGACCGGAATCGGTTTCCGGGAGGCCTGGGCGGCCCTGCGCTCCCTCCGGCTGTCCGAGGCCGCCGTCGCGGGCATCACCAGCAAGTTCATGCAGGCGGTGTACGAGGCGTGTGAATCAGCCCCTTCGAGGGGGTTGCGCGCCTTCGCCGCTCGGGCGCTCGCTGCCAAGGGCTCGCCTCAGGAGTGCATAGACAAGGTCCTCAGGGACCTGGTGAACGACGGGGACCACATTGTCCTTGGGATCAATCCCTACGCGGACAGGCTGGCGAAGACGATCGGCGCCGATACGTTCAACAGTGGTGCCTACGGGACGAACCTGCCAGCGGAGATGGGTATGGGCGAGCGTCCGATCTGGACGGTCGGAGTCGAACGGACGGTGGGCAACCCCGAGGTGCAGCTGACAGTCTCACTGGATGGCGTGGTCGGCGCCGCCGACGAAAACGAGGCGCTCAGTCTGCTCCTGCAGCGGGGCGAGACAATCAAAGGCAGCAATTGGGAGCTGATCAGGTCCCCCGGATACGGCACCGCGTGGGAGATGATAAAGCTGCGCAGCGCTGTCAGGCTTGGCGAGCGCGACTGGAAGTCGATCACGTGGTACTGGGGCGGTGAGCCTGTCAAGCCCGAGCGCTTCAAGCTGGCCAACGGGAAGCCGGTGCCGTGATCAAGAGAGGGCTTCAGGCATGACCGATTTCATCCGTACCGGGAGGCTGTTCCGACTGGTCGGGTTCAACCCGTCCCACCGGCAGCTCTTTCTGCAGAGCGAAGCGACGCTGATCGATGGGACCTCGACCAACATTGAGGTGCACATCGGGCACGTGAGGCTGATGCTCTTGCAGCCCTACTACGAAAACGGCCTGCACATCCGGCGCGCCAGTCCCGAGGAGTTCGCGGTGCTGGCGGAGCGGCACGGGGTGGAGCCCGACGAAGCGAACTACACCTGGATGCTGGACCCTGACGGCGGCAGCTTCGTCGTCGCCAGCCCCCCGGACTGGCGCGAGGCGGAGTACGCGCTGATGGACGACCGAGAGTCGCTGTACAAGGGGCCCTGGCCGCCGGACTTCCCGACGGAGTCGGGGAACCTCTTCTGACGCCTCGACGCGTCGGACACGCAAGGTGAGGGCGGCACACGTATCGCGGGTGTCGCCCTCACCGTTGTCACTCATCGTCCGGCACCGAACGCGACACGAGCTCGAAGCAGACAGTTCCGCTGATCAGCG
>NZ_LIQQ01000392.1 GCF_001418565.1 Streptomyces graminilatus
CGAAGTCGTCGAAGTCGTCGAAGTCGTCGAAGTCATCGGAGTTGCCGGAGTTGCCGGAGTCGTGACGGTCGGGGATTTCGGGGAGGACGGCGTGGTGGGGGCCGCCCGGGCTGCCGGTGGCCGGTCGTCGGGGGGCCGCCACGCGCGGGTCGACACGGAGACCGCCCGAGCCGGAGGCCGCCGAAATGGCGGCAGGGGCGGGCCTCCGCCCCAGGACGGCCGTCCCAGGGTCGGACCCGAAGTCCATGTCCAGTTCCAGGTCCAGCGCCAGAAGGTCGGCGGACTGGCGCCCTATCGCGGCGTGCACGGCAGCCGGCAGCCAGCCGTCCCAGTCCAGGGCGTCGACGCCACCGGCCGCGCACGCCGCCGACACTCGGTCCGGGGTGGGGCGGGCCGCCGGGGACTTCTCCAGGCACAGGCGGATGATCGTGTCCAGGGGTTCCCGAATGCCCGTCAGGTCCGGTGTGCCGTGGACCACTTGGTACAGCAGGGTGGCCGCCGACGCGCCGTCGAAGGGCGCGTTCCCGGTGGCCGCGTACGCCAGGACCGAGCCGAGGCAGAACACGTCGCCCGCCGGGCCCATCGGGTCCCCGGAGGCGTGCTCGGGGCACATGTATCTCGGGGAGCCCAACAGCACGCCGGACATGGTGAGTTCGTAGCCGTCGGTGGCGCGGACGATGCCGAAGTCGATGACGCGCGGGCCCTCGGCGGAGAGCAGCACGTTGGACGGTTTGAGGTCGCGGTGCACCAGCCCGGCGGAGTGCACGGCGATCAGCGCCTCGGCGAGTCCGGCGCCGAGGGCGAGTACCGATCGCGGCGGCAGCGGCCCGTACGCCTCGACCGCGTCGGCCAGCGTCGGGCCGACTATGTGCGTGGTGGCCAGCCAGGGGACGGGGCCGTCCGGGTCGGCGTCCACGACGGACGCCGTGTAGGCGCCGCTCACCGCCCGCGCCGCGTCCACCTCGCGGCGGAACCGGTCGCGGAACGCCTTGCCCAGGGCCAGTTCCGGACGGATGACCTTGAGGGCCACGGTCTGTTGCCGGTCGTCCTTGGCGAGGAAGACCTCGCCCATCCCTCCGGCGCCGAGTCGCGCGACCGGACGGTACGGCCCCAGCCGCTCAGGATCCGTGGGACGAAGTGGCTCCATTGTCCTCAGCTCGCCTGTTCTCCGTCTGTTCCCCGTCGAATGTGTTTGCAGGGAGAGTAGGTGCTGACGGGACAGTTGGTGCATTCAATCGAGCAACTTGTGGCAAATACTTGAGAGTTCAGGCAGGACCGTCCGGACGTTACTCGTGACGGCGGGACGAATCGGACACGCGCGCGACCTCGCGGTGCACGGTCCTCAGCTCGCTGTCGCGTAGACGATGAGGTTGTCGACCGGGTGCCCCTGCTCGTCGAAGTCGCCGTCGCACGTGATGAGCCGCAGGGCCCGCTCCTTGGTCGGCCCGTAGACCTTCTCCGTCGGGAAGGCGGTCTTGGCGACGCTCTCCGTGGCCGTGACGGTGAAGTGGCGGGCCTTTCCCGCCGCGTCGGTGACCGTGATGTCCGCGCCCTTCTCGATCTTCCTGAGGTCGTGGAAGACGGCCTTGCCGAAGCGGGTGTCGTTGTGGCCGATGACGACGGCCGCGCCGACCTCACCGGGCACGGCGCCGCCGGTGTACCAGCCCGCGGTCATCCCCTTGTCGGCCGGCGGGACCTCGACCGTCCGGTCCGGGTTGAGGCCCAGTTCCATCAGCGGGGCGGTGATCCCCACGGAGGGGACGGCGACCTCGGCGGGGGTCGCCGGTGCCCCGGGAGCGCGGGGAGCGGTGGGCCGCCCGGCCCCCGGGGCACCGGTCACGGCGGTCGGGGCGATGGCGCCGGTGGGCGCGACACGCACCGCCGGGTCGGGGGCGGCCGAGCAGCCGGTGAGCAGGGTGCCGAGGCCCGTCAGGGTGAGGGCCGCGAGGAGGGCGACGGTGCGGCGGGCCCGGGACGGGGACGGGGCAGGGGCCGGG
>NZ_LIQQ01000393.1 GCF_001418565.1 Streptomyces graminilatus
GGAGAGGGCGGCCCGGGCGAGGGGGGTGGAGTCGGTGAGGTCCATGGGCCGGGCGCGCTTGTTGCCGGCGGCGAGCATGTCCAGACAGACGTTGGTGGCGATCCGATAAAGCCACGACCGAAGACTGGACCGCCCCTCGAACTTCTCGAAGTTCCGCCAGGCACGGACCATGGTGTCCTGCACGGCGTCCTCGGCCTCGAAGGACGAGCCGAGCATGCGGTAGCAGTACCCGGTCAGTTCGACGCGGTACCGCTCCAGTTGCACGTCGAGATCTGTCGCAGTAGCCGTACTGTCACCCATCGCCAACCCACCCCATGGCTGCCTTCGTCGCCGCACGGCGACCCAACACGAAGAAAGCTAGCGCAGCCCACTGACAACGGCCCGTGCAGCGGGAAAAGGTGCAGGTGGGAAGGGGTTCGCGCGCCCAGGCCGCACCTGTCCCGTTCCTGGAGGCTGCCGCCCCCAGACCCCCGCTTCGGCCCTGACTGATGGTGTGGGCAGGTGCTTCCGGGGGTGGTGCCTGTGCGGAGTCAGCGGCGGGGCGGCTGGGCCCGCCCAACCCGCGGCTGGCTTTGGCATTTCCATCGGCACCGCCCACGCTACGTAGCAGCCGTCATCGACCTGCTCGCTGACTGTGCCCACGACCTGTTGTGGGCCCAACGCCCTCGACCGATATTTCCTGCAGAGGTCCGCGCCGTGTCCATAGAATCCTGCGCTGATGAAGAGACGCGTCCAGTTCACCGAGCAGGTTGCGCGGTTCCGTGATTACATGCCGGCCGCAGATCGAGAGAAGTTCCTGTGGCTCGTCAAGAGGATCGCAGCGGACCCTGAAGGCGCCGACAGTCACCTTGCCTTCACGACCGACACTGAGCCTTTTCCATCTTCAGTCTGAGCTGGCCAGATGAAGGGTGAGGACAGCCTGGACGAGGCTCGTGATTCGGGTCGTCGAGCAGCGGAGCTTGCGCAAGAGCCGCCAGGACTTGAGGGTGGCGATCGCTTGTTCGACCAGTGCCCGCACCTTCGCATGGGACCGGTTGACGGCCTGCTGACCGGCGGACAGCTTCTCCCATCGGCCGCGGTAAGGCAGGCGGACCGTGCCACCCGCGCCCTGATAACCCTTGTCCGCCCAGCAGTTGATGCCGGCCTGGGCGAGAGCGTCGATGATGCCGTGTTCGCGTGCGGCCCTGACGTCATGGACGGCACCGGCCAGGGCTGGCGAAGCCCACAGGAGACGACCCTTCGGGTCGGCTATGACCTGCACGTTCATGCCGTGCTTCTCATGTTTGCCCGAGTGGAAAGGCCGGTCGGCGGCGATCCTGTCGATCGGCAGAAGCGTCCCGTCCAGGATCAGGTACGCCTTCGTCGACGCAGCCCGTACTGCTTCGGCGAGCGTGGGGGCAAGGGCGGCCAGGAGTTCCACTGCTTCGCTGATGTACCGGTAGGCGGTGGTGGTGCCGATCCCGAAACCGGCCGCGAGCTGGGCGTAGGGCTGGCCGTTACGGAGGTGCGTGAGAGTGAGCAGGGCTTGTCGGCCCGCGCTCAGGCGCCGCCACCGGGTTCCGAGAGCGTGGCGGTGTTTCCTCAAACGGGCGGCGAGGAAGCGGAGGGCAGAGCTGGACACGTCGACGCCGGACGGGTAGACAAGCATGCGAAGCCTCTGGTGGAGACGGTTCTCTTGGTCGAAACCCATCTACCAGGGGCTTCACCTGTCAGTCAGGCCAACTGCCCCACCAACGCGAGAGGTTGGAAAGGCTCACTGCCACAGCAGGGCCTCCTGGTATTCGCCCCGGGATCGCATCCCGAACCGCCAGAAGGCCCTGCCGTTGTGAACGCCGTTCCTGCCGTGTGATCGCCCCGGCAGGAACGGCGTTCGGTTGAGCAAGCCCGCCGAACGGTGAGCGGCAGGCTGCTCGGAAGCGGCCTAACTCACGATCCAGACCTGGGCCGCCGCCGGGTGTGCGTCGTCGCAACTCCACTGCATGAGCTGGCTGCCGGCACCGCCGACCGTGTCGAGGCACAGATTGGTGCCCACGTGCCTGAACTTCGCGCCGATCTTCTGGTCGACGATCACGGCGGTCTCGACCCACTGTTCCGACGCCAGCCCGTCACAGAGGTACTCGTCGACGGCCTCGCCCGGAACGCTAGTGCCGTTGTTGACCTCGGCGCAGTACCCGCTCGCCTGATTCACCAGGTAGTAGGTGTCCGCCGAACCGGTCGACACAAACGCCCAGTTCTGCGTGCTGGAGCCGTTGCAGGTGGCCAGCTGAAGTCTGACGTTGAGCACCCCGCCGGGCGCGTCCACGCATTGGCTGTAGGCCATGTTCTTGATCGTGTGATAGCTGCTCGCGGCAGCGGCGGCCGTGACACGGGCGGACACTCCCGCCGTAGAGTCCGGCGTCGGCACGGCGGCACTCGCTCCCGTCGCCAACGTGACCATGCCCGCGCAGCTCAGAAGCGTCGCCGCCAGGACGGTGATCCTGTTCTGGATCTTCATCGTCGCAACTCCTATGACTTGTCGACCGGAAACCCGACTCCGTCTCGCTCGGGGATAGTGTGTCCCGGCGAAAGCGCGCAGTCGCCTTCTGTTCCGGCCAGCGGACCAGCCATCGCTTCCTGGCTTGTTCCTCTACGTCCGAACTAACGCGGGAGGTTGGAAAAGGCTCACTGTGACGCGCGCGGCTTGGGAAGACCGAGTAATGGTCCACTACGTCGTGACGAGCTTCTTCGTGGTCGTCATCGAGGCTGACATCTACGACGCGTCGCGTGGCTTCAACGAGGTGTAGTCGGCCATGAGCAGGCCTTGTCCACCGGAGCAGCCCTGACTACGGATGCTCCATATCGTTCGTGCGTGGCACTTGCGGCCCTGCTGCCAGATGCACGCTTTCCAACTGTGGTGGTGGGGTGATGGCGCTCGTACGGGGCCGTTCACCTGCGTTCATCGGTGGTCCGTCGTCAGGTGGGTCTCGGCTTCTGGTCTTGGCTGAACGTCGGTGAACTGGGCTGAATGAGACGGAAACTGAGACGGACCACAGCCAACCTGACTCGCGGTGAGGGGTTGTTCACCAGTCTCGCCACTGGTCAGTGAGCTCGTACCGACCGAGCCCGTGCCTGGCGGTCAGGGCTGCAACGTCGATTCCTTGCTCGGTAAGGGCCTCATCGATGTAAGAGCACAACTGCTCGCGTTCGTCGGTCTCGAAGGCGGATTCGTCGTGAGCTGCGTTCACTGCGTTCAGGGCCAGGACGACACGCTCCACTATGGCGAAGATCCGTGCGTCGTCTTCTTCGGCGACGGTAGGCAACTCGGCTTCGAACGTGTCGAAGACTGCGTCGGTCTCCAGCAAGAGCTCGTCAGGGAACAGTTCGACCATGCACGCGCAGTCGGGATCCAGGGTGCTGGCGGCAAGCTCCGCGACCTCTTGGGCTATGCCCTCGCGCCAGTTCGTTGTTGGTCTCTTGGCCATGGGACGGACCGTACAGCGCAGGTCTGACAGCGGGACTCGCTTTCACGAGGGGCCCTCAGCTTGGGAAGCTCGGGTTCTTTGGCAGTAGTTGCTGCACTGACCAGCGGCGAAGCTGCTGTGAGGCATGACGGGCTGACGCGTTGTTCCCCGCCATTCCCCGTGATCCCCCGCACGACCTTGGCACGGATCTGGCACGACCTCTTCGTTGGGCGCCGGCGTGCCGTCTGCGTCGCCGGTGAGCGCGAAGAGGCAGCCCACACTCCACTCGATGTGGGACAAGGTCAGATTGGTGACGCGGATAGTGTTAGGTGTATCGTGATGGTCGTAAGCCCACAAGTCGCAGTCCTCAGCATTTCGGGTTGAGCGAAGGTGGCGCGGGCCTGCGACCAGAAACAGAGGACACCAAAAAGGAGACCTCTCCCCTAGAAAGGATGAGCGGCGCTCCCTCGCCTAGTGGCGGGGGAAAGACCTGCCCACCAGTGAGGCAGTCGCGCCGGGCATCCCGGACGGATGTCATTCCTGTTCGGGACGCCGAGGGGGGATTCGCAGCCTGGTTTCGTGCGCACGGAGCCGGCCCCCTACAAGGAGCAACAAGCATGAGCGAGCCCACTCGCACCAAGGTCGGCCCCCGCGGCCGGGTGACGGTTCCCGTCGCCCTCCAGCGGGCCGTCGGCCTAACCGAGGGGGCCGAGGTGATCCTCCGGGCCCTGCGCCCCGGCGTCGTCATCGTGGAGACCCCGCAGGCGGTCAAGGACCGTATCCGCGCCGGCATCCCGCCGACCGCGGAGACGGAGGCTTTCGACGCCGTCGGTGACATCCGCACTCTGCGCGGCGCCGACGCCAGCCGGTTCGACCACCTGGGCGCCTCTCGGGAGCTAGATCAGCCCGTTTCCGGGGCTGGTCCACCTGATCCCGATGGCCTTCTCGAGGAGTACCAGAGTGAACCGCGAAACCCCCGTCGTCCTTGACTCCAGCGCTGTACTGGCGTGGGTCTTCCATGAGGAGGGAGCCGACTTCGTCGACGAGCTGCTGCCTGAGGCGAGCATGTCGACCGCCAACTTCGCCGAGGTGACCACCGTCTGTCTCCGCCGCGGATACCTCAATCCGCCTGAACAGCTCCACCAGGACCTCACGGCCCTCGGCCTGCGCGTCGAGCCCACCAGTGTGGACGAGGCGGTCCGGGCCGGGAAGCTCGTCTACGAGTCCTATCGCGACCGGCAGCACTACGGCGGTCGGACGCTCGCCCTGGGTGACGCCCTGTGCATCGCCCTTGGCGAGCGCCTGAACCGGCCGCTGGTCACCGGCGACACCCTCTGGAAGGACCTGGAGGCCAGGTTCACGGTTCCGGTAAACCTCTTCCGGTAGCCACAACTCAGTGAGCCTGGCACCGCTGTGGTGTCAGGCTCACTGCTGTTCGCCTGCGTTGAGACGCAGAAGCACACGGTTCCGGAGGGCCCTTCGGTCCCGGGCGTATGCCCAGGTCACGGCTGCACGAGTGATCCGTAGTTAGGCCCTTGTCCACGAATAGTCCGCGACTCGCGAGACGATCTCCTCAAGAGACCGACTCCGGATCCCGCAGATCTAGGGTCAGGCTCCGAGTGGAACGAATCTTCTTGCCCCCTGCTCTGTGTACGTAGCCCCTGATGGGATGCGTTTCATGCGGCCATACTCCTCGACACGCTCGAATCAGATCGGGCACGAACTCAAAAGGCATAGCCCACGTGCCTTCCTGATGAGGCTCCAGCACGTACGGCATGGGTGTCTCGGTGATGGCGTCCTTCACGGGCTTGGCGCTGAGTCCCTTCGGCACGTCGATGCCGAAATCGAGCAGCTGCACGCCGAGTCGGCCGTGATTCACAGCCTGAACGACCAGTACTAGTTGGCTGAAGCCCTGACTCTCGAACGACGCGAAGGTCTCGTTGAGATCCTTAACCTTCTCTACCGGGACTGTGATCAGGCCACCTCGGCCGTATGCCCCTACTGCCATGCGAACCCGGATGCGCGGCCCGTTGAGCAGATAGAGCGCGAGTTGCCAGGTCAGATTTGCCGTGGCAACACACAGGGCGATGATGCTGATGATCAGGCTGGTCACTTGACTATGATCGCACCGCGAAGCGGCGGTCTGTGTCGAAGTGACCGGTACGTCACATAGCGGTCGGCGGAGTCTCAATGACGCCAGTCAAGTGGGCCAGCTGAGACCTGAGCACAAGTTTGGAAGATCGCGTATGCGGATCACGGCGGACCTGCGGGTTCGCTGACCTGCGGGTACCGCTTTCGTGAGCCACTGGGCGCTGTTGTTTCCCGTGTTCCCCCTCGGACGGGCACGAGGGGGACGCGGTCGACCTAGCGGATGAACAATGCCGCTGCTCCGGTCAGAGCAGCGATCAGACCCGCGAAGGCCGAAACCCAAGCCGCTGCATGAGATGCCTGGGGTGACTGGGCCATTTCCCTGGGTGTACTGTTCTGTGCACTGGGCAGTGCGCTAGGTTCAACGGGCACGCCGCTTTGGGTGGAGTCGTGCTGGTACACGAACTGCTCCTAAATTGTTGAATATCGAGTGACCCGTGCGGCAAACCCGGTGGTGCGGGAAGCCATGCGGGTCTTCGGTGTGCGGGATTTTAGCAGGCGCGACGCGACAACTGGTCTGAGTCTTCAGGGGGTTGTGGGGCGTCGCTCGGTTGATCTGTCTGGAGACCGTAGCAGCGGCTCGCCTGGGTCCCAATCCAGTCACCAAGCAGACGCTCACTTCCAGCAACGAAGCGCTTGGCGTAAGGCTGGTTCCTCGGGGACGGGCATTTCGGTGTAAGCGCTGGTTGCGAGGTCAGGGTGTATATACACCGTGTGGTCAACGTGTAGCCAGGCTGTGCTCGCCAACATTGGCTGGAAAATCTCGATGGGAGCTGTGGCGTCGACCGATGCGCTCGCTGCCGTCCTTGCCCACCACTTAGCTCCGCTTCCATCCCGTCCGCCGTCGACCCACACACCGTGGAGCGGGCGTGGTTCAGGGCGTCAAGGTGGAGCGCGCCACTGTACGAACGACCTTGACGCCCTGGGCCGCGTCTGCCCGGCTCTGCCTGGGTCGATGGCGGACGGGATGGAAGCTCCCCACGCACGCCACTACGGACCCGCAGCCTCGAACGGCGCCCCCTCCGCCCCGGTGCCGGCCGATCCCCCGCCGGAGGCTCGTTCTGACCGTGGCCGCTTATACGGTGCTCAACTCATGGCCTCCGGCCCTATCCACTGTGGGCGCGCGTCGGCGGCGGCAGCGCCGAGCGGGCCGAAGGCAGGAGCGCGGGCGCAGCCAGAGCCGGGAAGCGCGCCCGGCGGAGCGGAGCGCAGCCGGGGCTTGAACCAGTAGAGAAAGTTGTAACTCAGTCGGTCAGCTGGGATCCGACACGGTCTGCTGGGATCCGACATGCTCGGTTCTGTGGCTGGTGGGGGTTTTGAAGTCGTGTGCGCAGGCCGGGAGTTCGGTTCCTTGGTGGTGTGCGAGGGGTAGGAAGAGTGCCGGTCGGACTGTCCAGGTGATGCGTGTGTCGGCGTGTGTGATGGAGACCGTGCAGGGTTTTGCGCGTAGGAGTGCTCTCCGTGTTTCGATGCGTCCCTCGTACAGCCACGCCCATGCCTCGTCGGAGGCGCCGGAGTCGAGGGCCGGCGTGATGGTGCGTAGGGCGATGGCGATCCATCTGTCTGCCTGGGGTGGCGAGTACGCGTCGAAGGATTCCCGGAGTACGGGCTGTTCCTCCTTGGTGAGGTCCTGTGTCCAGCACTCGCACCAGAAGCCCCGGCGGGGCCAGTTGGTCAGCACGGATGGCCTCCCCTGTGCGTGTCGGTGAAGAGTTCCGCGGTCACCGTGTAGCCGCCCTGGCTGCAGTGGACCACGACCCGGTGGGCGAGTGCGCTGACCATGCCCAGGCCCCGGCCGTGCTCCGCCTCCTGGTCCCGGTGCTCGACCTTCGGGGTCGTGCCGGTACCCCCGTCGTCGGTGACCGACAGGGCGATCACCTGCGTCGAGAACGCGAGCGCGAAAATGGTGCTCGTTCACCTCGTCCCCTGCCTGGGCGCCGAGAAGCTCGACTTCAGGTTGCGGCGAAGCCGTGACGTGTCACCCTGGCCCGCAATCGCCTGACCACCTCGGTCATGTGGCCGGGTCGTTGCGCCACGTCTGCACGCCAGTCTGGCGGGGTATGGCGACGGACCGAGTGGCATCATCCTGCACGTCGGTCGGAGCCGGACTGCCAGGGAAGTCGAGCTGCGCCCATACGGTCTTGCCGGAGTCCGGGAACCGCGTGGGGTAGGTGTAGCCCCACTTGGAACTCAGCTTCTCGACCAGATGGAGGCCACGCCCGCCGTTGTTTTCGACCGAGGGCGGCCGCAGTGCCGGAGGCGTGCGGTCCTGGTCATGGACGTAGATGTGGATGTGGTCGGGGAAGCACCACAGCGTCAGGATGAACCGGCGCACGCGGCCATCCACCACCCTGGGCGGCGGAGTGTCTGCGGCACCACTGTGCCGAACGGCGTTGGTGGTCAGCTCCGACACGACCAACTCCGCGTCATCGATGACGCCTTCCGGGACGCCCCACTTCTTGAGGACGTCCCGGGCGTGGATGCGGGCCCAGCGGACGGCGGTCGGTGCGCAGGCCAACTCGAAGCGGTTGGACCAGGGGTGAGGCGGATTCGTCATGACCGTTCCTCCGTGTGGAGTCGGCCGGTGGGTGAGTGGTTGAGACGATGGGTGGCGAGCATCTTTCTGATGGTCATAGTGCTGGCCTCGTTCGAGGGGCGCGGCCATCTTCGGCCGCTGGTGGGGGACTTACGCGTCGGTCATGGGCCCGTTTGCCTGGCCACTGAGAGGCCGAGTTCGCGGGCCAAGTCGGTCGCCAGCGTCATGGCCTGGGCTTCGGAGAGAGTCTCGATGCGCAGGCCGTCCCGGCCGAAGTAGAGCAAGAAGCCGTGTTGACCTGGTGCGACCCGACGTATGAGCGGTACTCGCAGACCCGGGGTCTGGCCGAACTCGTTGTTGACCAACGGGGCTCCTTGGTCGTGACCAGTGGGGGGAGTTCGTCACAGTCGGTACTTGCGGAAGTGCCAGTAGTGACGTGCCGCCTACGGTAGACCGGAATCTGTTCTTGTCGCAACGGTTCTCAAGGAACGGTTCCGTTCGTCAGGAACGGTTCCTTGATCATCGGATACCGTCCGGCCGGGAAAGCGGGCAGACTGGTTCCAAGGCAAAGAGGAGGAGCTAGGTGGTCGAGCAGACACCGACGGTGCGCCGCCGTCGTCTGGGCTCTGAACTGCGCAAACTGCGCGAGGGGGCGGGCGTTGGTCTGGAGCAGGCCGCCGAGACGCTGGAGTGCAGCCGTTCCAAGATCAGCCGAATCGAGCTGGGGTATCTGGGTATCCGGGTCCGCGATGTGCGCGACCTTTTGGCCAGTTATGGCGTCAAGGATGATGAGCTTCTTGAGCGGTTGACGGCGCTTGCCCGGGACGGCAGCAAGCGCGGGTGGTGGGACGCCTATGGTCAGATCATCCCGCCTGCCTACGCCAACTACCTTGGCCTTGAAGCCGATGCGGGGTACATCAGGACGTTTCAGTCCATCCTGATTCCCGGCCTCCTTCAGACCGAGGAGTACAGCCGGGCTGTCATGAAGGCCAACCCCGCCATGGTGCGGGATGAGGTCGTGGACACCCTGATGAAGGTGCGGGCCGAGCGCCAGGTCATCCTGACGCGCGATCAGGACCCGGTGCGCTTCTGGGCCATCATCGGGGAAGCCGCGCTACGGACTCCTGTAGGAAGTCCGGCCATCATGCAGGCCCAGCTCGATCACCTGGCGAAGATGACCGAGCGGCCCAACATCACGCTCCAGGTGCTGCCGTACTCGGTCGGCGCGCACGCCGGACTCAGCGGCCCGTTCCTCGTGCTGTCGTTCGCTGTGCCCAATGACAGCGGGGTCGTGTGGCTGGAGAACCTGTCTTCCAGCCTGTACCTGGACACGCAAGAGGAAGTGGCCGGGTACACCCTCGTCTTCGACGACCTGCGTTCCAGCGCGCTCAACCCCGCCGGCTCCCTGGAACGCATCGCCAGGATCGCTCACGAACTCGGGACTAAAGGAAACTAGAGGTATCGCATGGACACCCCGACGAACTGGCGCAAGTCAAGCTTCAGCGGCAGCACCAACGAGTGCGTGGAGATAGCCGACCTGCCGGGCAGGGGTCGGGCTGTGCGTGACTCCAAGAACCCCGGTGGCGGATTCGTCTCGTTCACCGCGAGTGAGTGGCGGGCCTTCATCTCTCGCGTCAAGGGCAGCGATTTCCATCAGTAGATGCCTGCCGAGAAGAGCCCGACCGGCACGCAGGCTGGTCGGGCTCTTGCATTTGGTCGGGTGCCCGGCAAACAGGCCGAGACGGGTGGGTGGG
>NZ_LIQQ01000394.1 GCF_001418565.1 Streptomyces graminilatus
CGAACTGGGCGCCGCCCTCGGCTGCGACCCCGACCTCGTCGAGGCGGCCTGCCTCTCGCACGACCTGGGCCACCCGCCCTTCGGGCACAACGGCGAACAGGCGCTCAACGAGTTCGCGGCGGACTGCGGCGGCTTCGAGGGCAACGCCCAGTCCCTCCGGCTCCTCACCCGCATCGAACCGAAGCGCTTCGTGCGCAGCGACCGCCTGGACCTGGAGTCCACGGGCGGCCGGGGCACGGCCACCGGCGAATTCGTCAGCGTCGGCCTCAACCTCACCCGGGCCACCCTCGACGCCGCCACCAAGTACCCCTGGCCGCGCGGCGCGCACCCCACCGACCCGGCCTCCCCGAAGTTCGGTGTCTACGACGACGACCGTCCGGTCTTCGACTGGGTCCGCCAGGGCGCCCCCGGGACCCGGACGACCTTCGAGGCCCAGGTCATGGACTGGGCGGACGACGTGGCGTATTCGGTGCACGACGTCGAGGACGGCCTGCACGCCGGGCACATCGACCCCAACTACCTGCACGCGGAGCCCGAACGCCAGGAGATCTTCCGGGTCGCCACCGGCCGTTATGTGGCAGCGGACACCGACCCCGCCGAACTCGCCGAGGCCCTCGACCGGCTCCTCGACGAGGAGTGGTGGCCGCACGGCTACGACGGCACGGCCGTCGCCCAGGCCCGGCTGAAGGACGCCACCAGCCAGCTCATCGGCCGCTTCTGCCTGGCCGCGGAGAGCGCCACGCGCGCGGCGTACGGCACCGGCCGGCTCACGCGGTACGCGGCGGAACTGGTGGTCCCGCGCGCGGCGCGGCTGGAGTGCGCGGTCCTCAAGGCGGTCGCCGACCGGTACGTGATGCAGCGCGCCGAACAGGAACTGCTCCGCGCGGACCAGCGCGTCGTGGTCGCCGAACTCGCCGAGGCACTCACCGCCCGCGCCCCGGACGGCCTGGACCCCCAGTTCCGCGCGCTGTTCGACGAGGCGGCGGACGACAGGGCGCGCAAGCGGGTGATCGTCGACCAGATCGCCTCCCTCACCGACGCGTCGGCGCGCTCACTGCACGAGCGCCTGCGGAGGAACCGCATATGACCTGCCCGTACATAACCTGCCCGCACATGACCTGTACGCCCATGACCTGCGCGCATATGACAAAGATGTGACCCTGCGTGGCCTGATCGGGCCACACCCTCTTCCCCCATCACACTCCGTGCGGGACGCTCGCCATGTGGCGGTAACCCACAGGGCATCCGTACGCAAGGCACCTTTCAGAGGCACCTTTCACAAGGAGGCATGAAGTGGTCGACGCGGATCAGACATTCGTCATCGTCGGAGGCGGACTGGCCGGCGCCAAGGCGGCCGAGACGCTCCGGACGGAGGGCTTCACCGGCCGCGTGATACTGATCTGCGACGAACGCGACCACCCGTACGAGCGGCCCCCGCTCTCCAAGGGCTACCTCCTCGGCAAGGAGGAGCGCGACAGCGTCTTCGTCCACGAACCCGCGTGGTACGCGCGCAACGACATCGAACTCCACCTCGGCCAGACCGTCGACGCCATCGACCGTACGGCGAAGACGGTCCGCTTCGGCGACGACGGCACCCTCGTCCACTACGACAAACTGCTCATCGCCACCGGCGCCGAGCCGCGCCGCCTCGACATCCCCGGCACCGGCCTGGCCGGCGTCCACCATCTGCGCCGCCTCGCGCACGCCGAGCGGCTCAAGGGCGTCCTGGCCGCCCTGGGCCGGGACAACGGCCACATCGTGATCGCGGGCGCCGGCTGGATCGGCCTGGAGGTCGCGGCGGCGGCCCGTGAGTACGGCGCCGAGGTGACCGTCGTCGAACCGGGGGCGACCCCGCTGCACTCGGTGCTCGGCCCCGAGCTGGGCAACCTCTTCGCCGAGCTGCACCGCGAGCACGGCGTCCGCTTCCACTTCGGCGCCCGGCTGACGGAGATCGTCGGCCAGGACGGCATGGTCCTCGCGGCCCGCACGGACGACGGCGAGGAGCACCCGGCCCACGACGTCCTGGCGGCCATCGGAGCCGCCCCGCGCACCGGACTGGCGGAGGCGGCCGGCCTGACCCTCGCCGACCGGGCGCACGGCGGCGGCATCGCGGTCGACGAACGACTGCGCACCTCCGACCCCGACATCTACGCGGCCGGTGACGTGGCCGCCTTCCACCACGCCCTGTTCGACACCAGGCTGCGCGTCGAACACTGGGCCAACGCCCTCAACGGCGGCCCGGCGGCGGCCCGATCGATGCTGGGCCGCGAATCGACGTACGACCGTGTGCCGTATTTCTTCTCCGACCAGTACGACATGGGCATGGAGTACTCGGGCTGGGCGCCCCCCGGCTCCTACGACCAGGTGGTGATCCGGGGCGACGCGGGCAAGCGCGAGTTCATCGCCTTCTGGGTGAAGGAGGGCCGGGTGCTGGCCGGGATGAACATGAACGTGTGGGACGTCACAGAGACCGTCCAGCAGCTCATCCGCTCCCGCGCCCAGGTGGACACGGAGGCCCTGGCGGCCCCGCACGTACCGCTGGAGAGCCTCGTCCCGTGACCCCGCCGGGGCCCGCCACGGTCACGGCACTGTCATTCCGCCCCCGTAGAATCACCGTGTGGCCGGAAGGATCAACGACGAGGACGTGAAGGCGGTTCGGGACGCGGTCCCGATCGACGCCGTCGTGTCCGAGTACCTCCAGTTGCGCAACGCGGGCGGCGGCAACCTCAAGGGCCTCTGTCCCTTCCACGACGAGAAGTCACCGTCCTTCCAGGTCAGCCCGAGCAAGGGACTCTTCCACTGCTTCGGCTGCCAGGAAGGCGGCGACACCATCACGTTCGTGATGAAGGTCGACCACCTCTCCTTCTCCGAGGCGGTCGAGCGCCTGGCCGGCCAGGCCGGCATCACCCTCCGGTACGAGGAGGGCGGCTACAACCCCGCCAACCAGCGCGGCGAACGCATCCGCCTGGTCGAGGCCCACAAGATCGCCGCCCAGTGGTACATGGAGCAGCTGGCCACCAGCCCCGAGGCCGACGCGGGCCGCAAGTTCCTCGCGGAACGGGGCTTCGACCAGTCGGCCGCCGAACACTTCTCCGTCGGCTACAGCCCCCAGGGCTGGGACCACCTCACCCGCTATCTCCGGGGCAAGGGCTTCTCCGACAAGGAGCTCCAGCTCTCCGGCCTCGCCCAGGAAGGCCGCCGCGGCCCCATCGACCGCTTCCGGGGCCGGCTGATGTGGCCGATCCGCGACATCGGCGGCGAGGTCGTCGGCTTCGGCGCGCGCAAGCTGTACGAGGCGGACACGGGCCCGAAGTACCTGAACACGCCGGACACGGCGATCTACCGCAAGTCCCAGGTCCTGTACGGCATCGACCTCGCCAAGAAGGACATCGCGAAGGTGAGCCGTGCGGTCGTCGTCGAGGGCTACACGGACGTCATGGCCTGCCATCTGGCCGGCGTGACGACGGCGATCGCGACCTGCGGCACGGCCTTCGGCACCGACCACATCAAGATCCTCCGCAGGCTGCTGATGGACAACGGCTCGGCCCGCGTGATCTTCACCTTCGACGGCGACGCGGCCGGCCAGAAGGCGGCCCTGCGCGCCTTCGAGGACGACCAGAAGTTCGCCGCCGAGACCTACATCGCCATCGCGCCCGACGGCATGGACCCCTGCGACCTGCGGCTCGCCAAGGGCGACCAGGCGGTCGCCGAACTAGCCGAACCCCGCACCCCGCTTTTCGAGTTCGCCCTGGCCCAGATCGCCTCCCGCTACGACCTGGAAACCCCGGCGGGCCGCGCGGCGGCGCTGGACGAGGCGGCGCCGATCGTCGCCCGCATCAAGAACAGCGGCGCCCAGCACGAGGTGGCCGTCCAGCTCGCCGGCATGCTCGGCATCCTGGACACCCAGTTCGTCGTCAAGAGGGTGGCCCAGCTGGCCCGTTGGGCGAAGGACCGGGGCGGCAAGGGCCCGGCCCCCGCCGGCGGGCCGCACCAGAGGCAGCCGTACGAGCAGACGACGCGACCGAACGGCCCCTCGGGCCCGGCGCTGAACCTCCGTAACCCCGTCTACGCCACCGAACGCGAACTCCTCAAACTCGCCCTCCAGCGCCCGGACCTGGTCTCCCCGGCCTTCGACGCGTACGGCATCGACGAGTTCACCGCCGCCCCCTACGCGGCCGTACGCCTGGCGATCATGGAAGCGGGCGGCGCGGAGTACGGCGTCCAGGACCCCCAGGAGTATCTGGTCCGGGTCCGTGAGGTGGCCCCGGACAACACGGTCCGCTCCATGGTGACGGAGCTGGCGGTCGAGGCGATCATGCGCCGTACGGTCGACGACGTGTACGCGAGCGACCAGTTGGTCATGGTCCGCCGCAGGGCCGTGGAACGCCGGATCCAGGAGGTCCAGGTCACCCACACCCGCCTGGCCACCCACGGCGACCCGGCCGAACTGGCCGCCGTACAGAACGAGTTGTGGGTACTCCAGCAGTACGACCAGGCGCTACGGGAGCGAGGCGCGGCAGCGCTCTGACGCGTGACGCACGGCGGCACTCGTTTCGTACACATGAGCTGAGCGAAGAGAACGAGACGCGCGCCGATCGTGCCAGGTCGGACCCCGCACGGGCGGTCGATTTCGGCGCCAGGGTAATCACCTGGTCACGGAACGGACTCAGAAAGTCCCCGCACGACCCTCGTGGCAGCGATGTGTCGTACTCCACACTGGGTTCCGGTGCCTGAGTCCTCGGAGCGCGGCCGACCCGTCCCCAACGGGTCCGTCACCCCCGCGATTCCGCTCAACGCGTACGGGACGGAAGCGGCGAAGCCGCACACTCCGCCCCCCGAGTACCGCTGCCGTACGCCTCAGCAGCGATCATCCTGGAGGTCGCCCCCCGTGCAGACCCAGACCCTCGCCCAGACCGGCAACGGCGATGTCACGGACGTCGCCGACGTCATCTCGGCCGTGCCGCCGCAGAGCCGCGCCACACACCACCCCGAGACGGCCGACGAAGCGCTGGAGACAGCGGAAACGACAGAGCCGACAGAGCCGACAGAGCCGATCGAGCCGCTCGAACCAATGGAGCCGCTGGAGCTGCTCGACGAGACAGATCCAACAGATCCCGTTGAATCTGTCGCACCGGTCGCACCCGTCGCACCCGTCGCACGGACTCGGACCCCCGCCCGAGCCGACAACAGCGGGCCGTCCTCCGACCTGTTCCGCCAGTATCTGCGCGAGATCGGCCGCATCCCGCTGCTCACCGCCGTCGAGGAGGTCGAACTCGCCCGCCGGGTCGAGGCGGGCCTGTTCGCCGAGGAGAAACTGCGGCTCGCCTCCGACTCCGACCTGGACAGTCAACTCGCCCTGGACCTGGACCGGTTGGTCGTCATGGGCCGGATGGCCAAGCGCCGCCTGATCGAGGCGAACCTGCGCCTGGTGGTGTCGGTGGCGAAACGGTACGTGGGCCGGGGCCTGACAATGCTCGACCTCGTCCAGGAGGGCAACCTGGGCCTGATCCGGGCCGTCGAGAAGTTCGACTACGCGCGCGGCTACAAGTTCTCGACGTACGCGACCTGGTGGATCCGCCAGGCCATGTCCCGCGCCCTAGCCGACCAGGCCCGGACGATCCGCGTGCCCGTACACGTGGTCGAGCTGATCAACCGGGTCGTCCGGGTCCAGCGCCGGATGCTCCAGGAACGCGGCTACGAGCCGACCTCCGAGGAGGTCGCCGCCCACCTGGACCTCCTGCCCGAGCGCGTCAGCGAGGTGCTGCGCCTGGCCCAGGAGCCCGTGTCGCTGCACGCCCCGGTGGGCGAGGAGGACGACGTGGCGCTCGGCGACCTCATCGAGGACGGCGACGCGGCGTCCCCGGTCGAGTCGGCGGCGTTCCTGCTGCTGCGGGAACACCTGGAGGCGGTGCTGTCGACGCTGGGGGAGCGGGAACGCAAGGTCGTCCAACTGCGGTACGGCCTGGCGGACGGCCGGCCGCGCACCCTGGAGGAGATCGGCCGGATCTTCGGCGTCACCCGGGAACGCATCCGCCAGATCGAGTCCAA
>NZ_LIQQ01000395.1 GCF_001418565.1 Streptomyces graminilatus
GCCCACCGCCGTCTTCAAGACCGTACGTCCGCCCGCCGCACCCCCCGTCGACCAGCCGACGACGATGCTCAAGCTGGGCGCCCTCCCGGCCGCGAAGCCCAAGGCCGACGCGGACGTGAAGACGGGCGCCGACGCGAAGGCGGATGCCGACGCCGACGCGAAGACCGACGCCGACGCCAAGACGGGCGCCGGTGCGGACGGCAAGGGGGACGGCAAGGGAGACGATCCCGTTGCTGAGCGAACGAGCAAATTTGTAGCCCTGAAGAAGCTGGACGACCCGGCGACCCGGAAGCCGCCGGCCGGTGCGTCGTCCGGTGTCAGGGTCGCGAAGACGCCCGCCGGGCCGTCCGCCGCCCAGCCGCCCAAGGTGACCGCCGCCGAGGCCACCGCGGTCATTCCGCAGGTCGGGCCCGAGCGGACGACGCAGCAGCCGTTGCCGCCCTTGCCGCCGCTGGATCTGCTGGCCGAGCTGACGAACACGCCTCCGCCCAGGGACACCGCGGTGCGTTCGATCGTGCGGCGCGTCAAGATCTGGACGCCGGTGGTGGTGCTGCTGGCAATCGTGTTCGCGGTCGTACAGTCCGTACGTCCCTTGCCTGACCCCAAGCTGACGCTGACCGCCAAGGATTCCTACACCTTCGACGGGACGGCCGCCGAGCTGCCGTGGCCGACCGACGGACAGGGCTGGATGGACGTCCACGGCGTCGGGACCATGGGGAAGTCCGGTGAGCAGAAGTCGGTCCCCATCGGGTCGGTCGCCAAGGCAATGACGGCGTACATCGTTCTCAAGGACCACCCGCTGAAGGTCGGCGAGGAGGGTCCGAAGATCAAGATCGACGCGACCGCCGAGAAGGAGGGCGGTTACGACAAGCAGAACGAGTCGACCCTCAACACGGTCAAGGAGGGTGACGTCCTCACGCTGAAGCAGGCGCTGTCGGCCGTCATGATCCCGTCCGCGAACAACATCGCGCGGCTGCTGGCGCGTTGGGACGTGGGGAACGAGACGGCGTTCATCAAGAAGATGAACGACACCGCCAAGGCGCTCGGGATGAGGAACACCGTCTACACCGACGCCTCCGGCCTCAAGGAGAGCACCGTCTCCACCGCCGAGGACCAGGTGAAGCTCGGCAACAAGCTGGTGGAGATCCCGGCGCTGATGGACATCACCAAGCAGCCCTTCTGGTTCGACCCCACGGGCAAGAAGTGGCGGAACTACAACGAGGTCGTCCCGGCCAACGGTGGCATCGGCATCAAGACCGGCACCACGAGCATGGCCGGCGGCAACCTGCTCTTCGCCGCCACCAAGGAGGTCGGCGGCGAGACGGCCATCGTCGTCGGCGCGGTCCTCGCCCAGCACACCGCGCCGATCATCGACACCGTGAACGATGTCAGCCGGACCGTGATGATCGCCGCCCGCGAGGATCTGCTCTCGTCGAAGATCCTGAAGAAGGGCGACGTCGTCGGATACGTCGACGACGGACTCGGCGGCCGTACGCCCGTCGTGCTGTCCAAGGACGTCACGGCGGTCGGCTGGGCCGGGCGCAAGGTCCAGCTGTCGTTCGTCGCCGACGCCGGCCTGCCGCACTCCGCCAAGGCGGGCACCACGGTGGGCAGCCTCACCGTCGGTGACGGCAAGGGCGGCGCGGTCAAGGTTCCCGTACAGCTCCAGAAGAACCTGGCCGAGCCCGGCTTCGACAAGAAGCTGACGCGGCTCGGCTGACCGGCACCGGCACCCGGCAGGACCAAGGAGTACGAGGAAGCGCCCGCCCCGATCGGGACGGGCGCTTCCTCATGCCGAAAGCCGAAAGCCGAAAGCCGAAAGCCGAAAGCCGAAAGCGGGCCCGCTACTTGTTCTTATCCGCTTCCTTCGCCGCTTCCTTCTCGCACCGCAGAGTCGTCTCCCGGGACGGGCCGCCGTACGTGGAGCTGATCCGGATGTCGCCGGGCTGCTCGACGGTCAGTCTGGTGAACTCGCCCTCGTCCGTCAGGCAGCCGTTCTCCGCCCACAGCCAGGGCGAGTACGCGATCCGTACCGTCACCGCGCCCGCCTTCGGCATCCGGACGACCATGTTGGCGCCGTCGGCGCTGACCACGGAGGCGGGCCGGTCGACCAGCGGGGTGGCGTTCTTGACCCGGTAGATCTTCCAGTTGGCGTCCTCCCACACCGGCTGGAGATAGCTCGGCCCGCTGGTTACCAGCGCGTGTTCCAGCTTGGCCGGGCCGTCCGGTTCGCCGTTGACGAGGACGACGAAGCCCACCGCCCACTCGGAGAGCCAAGCCTTGTAGGCCGTGGGAGTGAAGCCGCCCTCGGGCTCCGCGGTGCCGGGGTGGCCCTCGTAGAAGAGCCGGCCCCGCTCGACGTCCGCCTGCCGGTTCCAGCCGCGCGCCATGTTGATGTACGGGGCGAGGATGGCGGCCTCGCGGTGGTCGCGGGCCGGTACGACCTCCACGCGTGTGTGCTCGGCGCCCAGCCGCTTCAGCTCGTTCACGACGCCGTCCGTCTTGACGGCCCACTCGGGCACCGTGGTGTTGGTGACGATGTCGGCGATCGTCTTGCCGGACAGCCAGCTCACGGAGATGGCCATCGCGATCCCGAGGGCCACGACCCGCCGCCGAGGGGTGAACCAGGGGAGGGGCAGCCGGGGAGCGGCCACCGGGGCGCCGCCCTCGAACTCGGCCCCCTCAGAGGTCTCACCCGGCTCCCCGGCCCGTTCCCGCGGCCGGTACATCAGGATCGCGAGCAGCGCCGCCGGGGCCGCCAGCTCCGACAGCCGCTCGACGTTCGTACCGATCGGGGTCGGGATCAGGAAGCAGAGGACCACGCCGACCGCGTACACCGCGGCGCCCAGACGCAGTGTGCGCCAGGCACTCGGGGCGGTCAGGACGATGATCGCGCACAGTATGACCGGCGGCCAGATACGGGCGAACGGCATCGGCTGCTCGCCCTCGAAGGGGAACAGCAGGGTCGTCACGCCCACGACGGCCACCGGGGGCACCAGCAGGGCCGCGGCCCGGCCCCAGTCGCGCGAGAGGAAGTACGCGGCGCCGACGACCAGGACGAACAGACCGGCGACCGGGCTGCCGGTGGTGGCCAGCGTCGCGCACAGGGCGGCAATGCCGAGGTGCCGTGCGCCGCGCCCGCTCACCACGGCCAGTACGGCGGCCATCCCGAAGGCGGTGCCCAGGACGAACGTCGAGCGCCCCGAGATCACCTGGCACCACAGCGAGAACCCCACCGCCAGGGCCGGCCACAGTGGTTTGCGCACGCCTGTTCGGGCGACGAGTTCCGCGCCGAGGAGGGTGGCCGAGACCCCGGAGAGCATGGTGGCCGCGACGACACCGATGGCGGCCATCAGATACGGGGACATCAGGCTGTAGTTGGCCGCGTGCAGACCGCCGTACCAGAACAGGTTGTACGCGGAGTCCGGGTACGTCCTCGCGAACTCGGCCCACGCCACCTGGGCGGCCAGATCGCCGCCGCCGGTCGCGAACACCGCCCACCACACGAAGTACAGCGGCACCGCGCAGGCGGTCACCGTCAGGGCCACCCGGTGGCGCTCGTGCCACACCGCACGTGCCTGCGTGGGCTTGTCTGCGCGCATGACAGGTCTGCGTGGGGTCAGCTCGGCAAAGGCCACTGCAACTTCCGTTTCGCTTCGGCTCGGGTGCGCGCGGACGACTGGCGGGTGTCCGTCCTGTGGAGGTGTCTCCGGAACAGACGCTAATCGCACCCCGGAAGTTGGTTCACCGGGCCCCATGTGGCGCGGTCGTGACCAGGGCATGACGGGAAAGAGTCCCACCAGCCTGCGACGGTTCCCAGAAGGGCGCGACCTGATAATTCGGGCCACCCCCTTCCGGTCACCTCAGGGCGCCCTCCTCAGGCCACCCACCAGGGCATTCTCAGGACCCGACGGACCCGACGGACCCGGCGGGACGCACAGGGCCAATGGGGAACGCGACGTCGCACACCTCGTCGTCCGGCCCCGCCGCGTCCCAGTCCGCGAAGTACACCTCGCGGCACGGCCCCGACGGCTCGATGCCCTGCCCGGCCATCCACCGCTCCACCGCCTCGAAGGCGGCGATGATCTGCGGATAGGCCACCTGCGCCTTGGTGATCCGCGTGTACGCGAGCCGCCGGGCCGGTTCCACCCGTACCGCCGTCTCCCATGCCCGCCCGCGCGTCCGCGCCCAGACCCGCGCGGCGGCCTCGTCGGCGACCGGAACGCACGACTCGGCCGGACCGTCGCTCTCCAGGGACACCTCGGAGTGGTAGACGACGAACGGCGCCGCCGTCACGCCCCCGCACTCCCGGGCCCCCGCCTCCAGGCGCCCCAGCGACGCCCCGATCCACGCGGGCAGTTCGTCCGCGAGGGTGTGCCGCGTCTCGGTCAGCACCACCCGCTCGGGCACGTCCACGGTCTCGACCACGAACTTCCCGTACAACTCGGCCATTTCAGCCATATCGGAACTCCTCCCCGACAGTCGTCCACGGAGGTAGCCGACGAGTGTGCGCCGGCCCGCGATCCGCGCCTCGACGTCCGCCCAGTAGGCGGCGAGCCGCTCGGCGGCGGCAGGCCCGTCCCGCTCCGCCTCGGCCACCAGCTCGCCGATGAGGGCGAGCGGCATGTCGAGCTGCCGCAGCAGGGCGACCAGACGTGCGCGTTCGATCTGCCCTGTCCGGTAGTAGCGGTAGCCGCTCGCCTCGTCGACGTGCGCGGGAGCGAGCAGCCCCAGCCGGTCGTACAGCCGCAGTGCCTTGGCCGAGAGCCGGGCGCGCGCGGCGAACGCGCCGATGGTGAGCAGTTCGCCGTCGCCACACCCGTCCAGGTAGCCGTTCACACCGACATCCTCACCGACATCCTCACAGAGGTCCTCCGTCACCGGGCACGGTCGGCCCGGTGACAAGGACGCTCACCCTTGCCCCAGGGACAAGGTCAACCCGTGCGGGAACCGCCGGGTCAGCCGAGAGCCTTCTCCAGCGCGCCCACCAGCTCGTCCGTCTCCGGCTCGGTCTGCGGGGAGAAGCGGGCGACGACCTGGCCGTCACGGCCGATGAGGAACTTCTCGAAGTTCCAGCGGATGTCCCCGGTGTGCCCCTCGCCGTCGGCGAAGCCCACCAGACGGTCGTACAGGGTGTGCCGGGCGGCCCCGTTGACCTCGACCTTCTCGGTCATCGGGAAGGTCACGCCGTACGTCGCCGAGCAGAACTCGGCGATCTCCTCGGAGCTGCCGGGCTCCTGCCCGAGGAACTGGTTGCAGGGCACCCCGAGCACGGTGAAACCCTGGTCGGCGTAGCGCGCCTGGAGCTTCTCCAGCCCCGCGTACTGCGGGGTCAGCCCGCACTTCGAGGCGACGTTGACGATGAGGACGGCCTTGCCCGCGTACTGGGCGAGGTCCGCGGAACCACCCGTGAGGGCACCGATCTCGACACCGAGCGGCGAGTCGGCGGAGGGGAGGGAAGCGGAGGATGCGGCATCAGTGGTCATAAGCGGATGCTAACTCCGGTAGGTCCCGGCCCCGGCGTCCGCCCCCGAAGCCTTGACCAAGACCTCACCGGCGGCCGTACGCGAGTACAGCACCGACCGAGCCGAGCGTCTGCCCGGTCACGGCGGTGAGCTGGGTGGTGCTGTGCGGCGAGTCGAGGAGTACGAGGACGGCGGCCCGGGCGGGTCCGAGGAGCGCCCCGAGGGCGGCGGAGGCGGTTCCATGCCAACCGTCCGGGCCGTCCACCCCCGCCAGGGCCCCCGCGCACTGGTAGATGACGGCGTACCGCTCCGACTCCTCCCAGGCCACCCACCCCGCCTTCGGTGTCACGGGTACGAAGACCAGCTCGGCGCCCGAGATCTCGCGGGGCGGGTACTCGTGCGCGTTGACCTGGAGCCGGTTGTCGCCGAGCCAGCGGGTGCCCGGCCGCAGCGCGTCCAGCACGGCGGCCCAGCCGCCCCGGCTGACCTGCGCGGTCCGCGCGACGACATCGGCTTCGAGGACGCGCCGACGCCGGTCCCAGTACGGGAGTACGGCCTCCTCCCAGACGTGGGTGAGGAGTTCGGCGGCGCGTTCCGGGAGGTCGTCCCGGTCGGCGAGGGCGGCGGGCAGCGGGCCGGGGCGGGAGCGGACGAGGTGCTCGCGGGCGAGACCGGGGGCGACCGTACGGACCCGTGCGACGGCCTCCTCGAACGTCTCGCCGTACCGGGGGGTGGGGGTCAGGAAGTCGGCGATCCAGTTTCGTCCGAGGCCGGCGCGGACGAGGAGGGCCGTGACGGGATCCCGCGCGAGCCGGTGGCGGTACGCGGGCAGATGGGCGGCCAGCCAGGCGCGCTCACCGGGATGCGTGGCCGTCCCGGTGTGCAGCAGCCGCAGGCTCGCGAAGGTCTCGGCGAGCGGCGAGATGACGAACCGGCTGCGGGCGACGGTGTCGGCGTTCATCTGCCACCACCCCATGCCCGCACCCTCCAGTGATCCCAGATCCCGATGATGTTTCGCGTGTGCGCGAAACAATAACGGAGGCCGGGCGCCCCTCGCAGACTCCCCGAATGCGCAGCTACTCCGCCCTCTTCCGCACCCGTGAGTTCACCCCGCTGTTCCTCTCCGCGTCGTTGAAGGCGGCGGCCTCGACGATCGGCGGCCTGGCCCTGGCCACCCTCACCTACCGCGCCACGGGCTCGCCGCTGCTGTCCGCCCTGAGCATGTTCGGCCCCCAGCTCGCCCAGGTGGTGGGTGCGACGACGCTCCTCTCGGCCTCCGACCGCCTGCCCCCGCGCGCCACCCTGACGGGCATCGCGCTCGCCTTCGCGCTCGGCACGGCGGCGATGGCGACCCCGGGTCTGCCGATCGGGGCGCTCTTCGCCCTGCTGTTCGTCCTGGGCCTGATCGCGTCTCTGGGGGCGGGGGTCGGCTGGGGCCTGCTCAACGAGATCCTGCCGAAGGACGGCTATCTGCTGGGGCGTTCGGTCTTCAACATGTCCAACGGGCTGATGCAGATCGCGGGCTTCGCGACGGGCGGGGTCATGGTGGCCACCCTCTCCCCCGGCACCACCCTCCTCACCTCGGCGGCCCTCCACCTGGCGGGCGCGCTGACGACCCGCCTGTGCCTGACCCGCCGCCCGCCCCGCCTCTCCGGCCGCCCGTCGATCGCCCGGACCTGGCGTACGAACGCCCGGTTGTGGTCGTCCCGGCCCCGCAGGCTCACCTACCTGGCCCTGTGGATCCCCAACGGCCTGGTCGTGGGCGTGGAGTCCCTGTACGTGTCCTACGCCCCGGAATCGGCGGGCACCCTCTTCGCCTGCGCGGCCCTGGGCATGCTGATCGGGGACGTGACGCTCGGCCGGTTCGTGCCACCCCGGCTGCGCCGCCAACTGGCCGTGCCTCTGCTGCTGTTGCTGGCGGTGCCGAACCTGGTGTTCGCCCTCGGCCCCGGGGTGTGGGTCGCTGCCGTGACGGCGTGCGTCGCCTCGGTCGGCTACGGCGCGAGCCTGGTCCAGCAGGAACACCTGATGTCCCTCACCCCACCCGAACTCTCCGGCCACGCTCTGGGGCTGCACTCCGCCGGCATGCTGACGACACAGGGCGTGAGCGCGGCCCTGGCGGGCACGATCGCCCAACTCACCTCACCGGGAACGGCGATGGCGCTGATGGCGGCGGGGTCGGTGTGCGTGACGGTGGTCCTGTGGAACGCGACGGCGACCGACGAACCGACGGCACCGGCAACAGCGCCCGGAACGAACGCCGTTCGTTCATGAACACACGCCGGGCGAAGCGCACTGGGCAAAGAGGTTCCAGACCGATCGGCGATGTCTGCCGCCGATGACGCCCGGGAAGGACCCTCTGGACCGGCTCGCCGAAGGGGGACTCACCCGTATGACGACGCGTGACGAACGTACGGAGAAGCCGGAGAAGCCGGAGAAGCCGGAGAAGCCGGAGAAGCCGGAAGAGCCGGAAGAGCCGGAAGGGGACGCGGAACCCGGCGAAGGCGACGGTGCCGGTGCCAGTGACGGCGGCAGTGACGGCGAAGGTGTCTCCGAGTCCGAACGGCTGTTGTTCGGGGGGCCGTTGAGGTACGACATGGGGTGGAACCAACACCAGGGATCCTTCCTGGAGTTGGGGCTGCGGACCATGGTCGCGCGGATGCCCCGGCTGATCGGCGCCACCATCCGGCTCGCCCACCGTGCCGACCCACGCGCCCTGCGCCGGGTCGCTGTCGCCGAGTTGGGCGGGGGAGTGGCGCAGGCGGTCGGGCTTGTCGCCGTCAACCGGGTGCTCACCGAGTTGCTCGGCGCCGGGAGCACCGCCGAGCGGCTGCGGGACGCCGTACCGGCGCTGGTCGTCGTCGCGGTCACCGCGTCCGTCGGGGCGCTGCTGCGGTCCGCGTCCACCGCCGGGACCGGGCGGCTGGAGCCCAAGGTGTTCCGGGTGGCGACCGAGGAGTACCTGGAGCGGGTGGCCCGGGTCGAACTCGCCGCCGTAGAGGACGAGGAGTTCCACAAGCTGCTCGACTCCGCCCAGTGGGGGGCCGAGTCCGCGCGGCGCATGATCCGCTTCTGTACGTCCGTCATGACGGCGGGCATCGCGCTGGTCGCGGCCGCCGGGGTGCTCACCGTGCTGCACCCGGCCCTGCTCCCGCTGCTCGCCCTGATGACGCTGCCGAGCGCCTGGAGCGCGCTGACCATCGCCCGCAGGCGGTACGTGTCGTTCCACACCTGGGTCCAACACGCCCGCGCGGGGCAGTTGTTGGGGCGGCTGCTGATCGACGTACAGGCGGCGCCCGAGGTGCGGGTGCACAACATCGGGCCGTTTCTGCTGCGGCACTTCCGGACCATGGCCGAGACGGGCGAGCGGGAACAGACCCGGCTCGCCTCGCTGGCCGCCCGTACCGGGCTGATCGCCTCGGGGTGGACGGGCGTCGCGACGGCCGGCGCGTACGGAGTGCTCGGGCTGCTGCTGTGGACGGGGGCCATGGATCTGGCGGTCGCCGGTACGGCGGTCATCGCCATCCGGACCGGGTCCGCCAACCTGGAGGCACTGGTCGTCCAGCTCAACTACCTCTACGAGGAAAGCCTGTTCGTCGCCGACCTGGAGCGCCTGTGCCAGGAGGCCGACCGCAGGCTCATCCCGGAGACCGGCCGCCCGCTGCCCGCCCATGTGAAAGCCGTCCACTTCGAGAACGTCTCCTTCACCTACCCCGGCACCGCCACCGAACCCGCCCTCGACGCGGTGAACGTCACCATCCCGGCCGGCCGGATCGTCGCGCTCGTCGGCAACAACGGCAGCGGCAAGTCGACCCTGGCCAAGCTGCTGTGCGGGCTGTACGCGCCCGACGAGGGCCGCATCCTCTGGGACGGGATCGACTCCACCGAACTCGACCGCACCGAACTCTTCGACAGGGTCGCGGTCGTCGCCCAGGACTTCTACCGCTGGCCGTTCACCGCCCGGGTCAACATCGCCATCGGCCGCCCCGACGCCCCGCACGAGGACGAACTCCTGCACGCCGCCGCGGAGTACGCGGGCGCCGACGAGACCATCGCCGCCCTGCCCCGGGGGTGGGACACCCTCCTCGCCCGTGGCTACCGGGGCGGCCACCAGATCTCCGGCGGCCAGTGGCAGCGCCTCGGCATCGCCCGCGCCCGGCACCGCGACGCCCGCATCCTCGTCGTCGACGAACCGACCAGCGCGCTGGACGCGGAGACCGAGCAGCGGGTCTTCGACCAGATCCGCAGCCTGGCCGCCGCCGGCCAGACGGTCATCCTGATCACCCACCGCCTGCACAGCGTCCGGCACGCGGACGAGATCTACGTCCTGGAGAAGGGCCGCGTCGCCGAACACGGCACATTCGAGGGCCTGTTGAGGACCGACGGAGACGGACCGGGGCTTTTCCGGCGGATGTATCTGGTTCAGTCGGAGCAGTACCGACTGGACGCCGAAGAATGAGCCACACCACACGAACGTGATGTGAACAAAGAAAAGGGAGGGTGTTTCGGGGGCGGGTGGGGCTGGCATGCTCATGCATAGCTACTGAGGGGTAACCGTTCGGGCTCAACTCCGGGCACAACGGCTCAACCCCTGTGCTCCGTCCCGCTGTTCGAGAACTCGATCCCGAGGACCCCCACGCGTGCACAAGCTCACCAGACATGCCCTGCTGGCGTCGGTCACCGTCGCCACCCTGCTCACCACGGGCTGCTCCGCGACCTCGTCGCCGAGCGGCGGAGACCGTACGGGCGCGGCAGCGGCCGAAATGCCCGCCGCTGCCACCGGCACCCACCAGGCGGACCAACTCGCCGTAGTGCAGGCTCCGTTGGACAAGTCGACCCCCACCGCCGTGGCAACCCGGAACGCGGCCGACACGGGCACCGGGGCGCGCAAGTCACCGCTCAAGGTCGCCTCGTACGACAGGAAGAGCGGCCGGGCGGTCATCACCGCGAAGCCGGTGACCACGCCCGTGGAGGGCAAGGGGCCCCCTTCCACGTCCTCCACCGCGCCCGTCGCGCCCGCCAAACCTGTCGCCGTCGGTGACATCATCGCCAGCGCCCCCGCTCCGGGCGCCCCCGACGGCCTGTTGGCCGAGGTGACAAAGGTCGTCGGTGACGCCGGTGACGGCGGTACGGAGGTGATCACCAAGCCGGCCGCACTCAACTCCGTACTCGGCGCGGGCAAGGCGGCGGGCGATGTCCCGGTGGACCCGTCGACCATCAAGGTCGAGCCGCTCGTCGAGGGCGTGAAGGTCTCCTGGGCGAAGACCGGCGACCTCACCTTCGGCCCCGAGGGCGCGAAACTTCCGCTGGGCAGCCTGCGTATCGACGTGGGCGCCTCCATCGCCACGGCCGAGGGCGCTCCCGCCTCGGCGTCGGCCTCGGTGGAGGGCTTCGTCCAGCTCGCGCCCGAGGTCGCCTTCTCGTACGACGGTTCGGGCAAGGCGAAGGGTTCCGCACCCGGCGGCGCGTTCCTCGGGCTGACCGGTGACTGGGCCTCGCGGTGGTCGCTGAAGGGCCGCGCGGCCGGGACCACCACGACCGACGGCAAGCCGCTGCGCATCCCCTTCGCGAAGCTCCACTCCGACCCCGTCATCTACGCGGGCCCGGTCCCGATCGTCATCAACCTTGACCTGGTCTGCTACTTCCAGGTCGCCGCCGACGGCAGGGTGACGGTCGACGTCGAGCAGAACCTCAAGGGCGACTTCCGCGTCGGCGGCAGCTTCTCCTGGAACAAGGGCTGGCAGCCAGTCAGCGAGTCGAAGATGACCGGCACGCCGGTGAACGTCGGGGTCACGGCGACGGGTGACGTCAAGGCGTCACTGGGCGCCGAGGCGTCGATCGGCCTGTACGGCACCGTCGGCGTCAGCGCGGACCTCGCCCCGTATCTCCGCGCGGAGGCGGATGCCTCGGCCGGAGGTTCGAGCGCCGGCACGGGCTCGGCGAACGGCTCCTGGGCCCTGTACGGGGGCCTGGACCTGTCCGGCGCCCTGCACCTCAAGCTGACCATCTTCGGTACGCCGGTCTTCGAGAAGCGGATCCCGCTGGGCGAACTCCATAAGGAGTGGCTGCTGGCGAAGGGTGCGGCTTCGGCGACGACGCCTCCGGCAACGCCTCGGGCGATACCTCCGGCGACACCTCCGGCGGTACGGAAATCGGCTGCCTGACATAACGCTTAACGCTGCGGACGTACACCGAGGGGCCCTCCCGTCCGGATGGACGGGAGGGCCCCTCGGGCGTGGTCGCCGGTTCTCTGGCTCTCCGGCACTTCGGCGATCAGCCCAACCGCTGCACCGTGGCGTAGCCGCTGGACCTCAGCGTGGTCGGACTCGTGTCGGTGGCGGTGGCGGTGCCCGCGAACAGGAGCAGGGCGCCGGCCTTGTTCGTTGCCAGCATGTCGGGGATGCCGTCGCCCGAGATGTCCGGGGTGATGGGTGTGACCAGAGCCGTCGACGGCGGGCGGGTGATTCGCGTGGGACCTGAAGGCATCTACGACGACGCAACCGCCGCCAATATCATCGCTCATGAGCTGACCCATGCCCGTCGGTACCTTAGGCAGGGCAATTTCGACGGCGAGGTCCACGGAACCGCGGATTCCTTGGCGGACGGAACCCCTTACGGATCAGGAAACGCGCTTCAGGACTGGATCGAGGGCAACCGGTGACGACGCCTCCAGCGGGTGGTTGGCATGAAACGGATGAGTTCCTGCATCCGCGTTGGCGGGCGGTGTTCAACGCCGCCGTCGGCGGTGCCCAGATCAACGTGCCGTGCCCAGCCTGTTCGTCAGCAACGCTGTACCGGAATGGTGGATTTCGCCCTACAGCGTTGAGGAAGCCGGTCTGCGATATGACCCCGGGCCGATCGAGCAGGTTCGGTCGTCACGGGACCGCGCGTCCTGACGCCCGCATGGCCGAGACCCCGTTTCGTTGTGGCTGCCACGCTTGTTGTTGCGCCTGAGGCCGCACGGTTCATCCAGACGAGGTTCTCAGGCGCGCTGAGGTGCGCGCATCCCCGCACGCACCCGCGCGGCCAAAGCGCGCACCGTCGGATCGGGACGGCGTACCAACTGCGTGGGCGCCTCTGGCCCGCTCTCGTCGTTCCTGCTGCGGCAGCCCCGGCAAAGCCCACCGGGCAGTGCCTCCGCCCGCCCTGGCACCCCACAGTCCGTGCACTCCATGAGCAGGGTTCGGCGAGGGGTACGCAGCAGCGGTTCAACGGTCCGCTCGGGCGGCATCTTGTCCATCAGTCGCCTCCGGGTGAGCGCCCTGGGGGAGTGGACCGGGTCCGGAAGTCCGGCGAGGAGCGCGTGGGTGATGTGGTCCGGCGTCGCTCCCCGGGCCAGCCAGTCGGCGGCGAGCTGTTCCAGTGCCGCGCAGTCGACGGCGGACAGCACCAGTCGAGGCTCCTGGAGCCCGAGCCGGGCCAGGGTGTCGTACGCGACGGAGGGGCCCGAATCCCGTGCGGGGCGCGGTGAGTTGGCGGTCCGGGGCGGTACGGCGCGGGAGGCGTCCGGGTCTTCGTCGGCATCCGGAGAGTCCTCAGCGTCGGTCCTCCGGGCGTCGGGCGCGCCCGACGCTGCCGTGGGCGTCTCGGGGGCCACGTCACCTTTGAGGACGGCAGCCCACCATTCGTTGTCACGTGCGGTACGCGACCAATAGGTGTGGAACACCCAGCGGGTGCCGCTCACGCCTTCGCCGGAGGGGACCTGGAGGCGTACCCGGCGCAGATGCCCGGCCACGCCGAGTTCGTTCAGCGCGGTGCGCACCGCTGCCTGGCCGTACAGGGGCTGCGACTTGGCGATGGTCTTGGCGTCCATGGCCGCGTTCTCGTCGAGCCGGTCGAGGAGGCCGGCGAGGTAGGCGGCGCGGGCCGGGAGGTGGTCGAAGTCGCCCTTGCGGGGCGGTGACTGGTCCGGGGCGGAGCGCTTGCCGTAGCCGGGTTTGGCCATCGGGTGGGCTTGGGCTGCGGGCGCGGGCAGGGCAGCGATAAAGTCGTCGTACGCCACGAGATCTCCTACGAGGATCTTGTCGGTCAGACCCCGGCGGGTGTTGGTAGCACCCGGCCGGGGTTGTTTATTGCTGCGAACGCTAGACCGTCACCACGGCGCGTCGCAAGCCGGTCACGAAAAGTCACATCTGCTGGTATGGAAGGCAGTTGAGGCGCCGACGGTGTCCAGGCGGGGCGACGGCGACGCGCAGGCGGGACCGGGGGAGGGT
>NZ_LIQQ01000396.1 GCF_001418565.1 Streptomyces graminilatus
AGGCTGTCCCGCCCGAAGCCCGCCCCGACCGTGCGGTCCCCGCTACCTACCGACCCAGGAAGATCGGGTTGGTGAACGCCGCCAACGCCCCCGGCAGCGGCGCCAGCACCGCCTCGTGCCGCACCTCCGCCCGTACGTACGCCGCGTACTGAGCCGTCGTACGCCACTCCACGACCCCCGTGCCCGCCACCGGCAGGACCGCGCTCGTGAACAGGACGCCCTGGTCCGTGACGAAGCGGACCGTGCAGCGCGGGGCGCCCGAGACCTCCAGGCGGACCGTCACCGGGGCGTCCCCGGACACCTTCAACCGGCCCCCGATGTCCGCGTGTTCGCCCTTCGGGCCGGAGGCGGTGAAGGTGAGCGAGACCGACTTGGACTCGGCGACGTACGAGCGCCCTGCCCTCAGGCCCGCCTGGATCGCCTCCCGGGTCAGGTCGTCGGCCAGGACCACCGTCTGCGGGACGCCCACCGGGTCGGGGTCGCGGTGGGTGTCGCTGTTGCCCATGGCCGGAATCCACCCCCGGCCCTCGTCGCCCTCACCCTTCCGTTCCCGTACGGACGCCACCAGCATGCCGTCCCAGTCCGCGAGGGCCACCTCGTCCTCGGGCGAGTAGGTGCCGTTCCACACCTCCACGGCGTCCGCCTCCGCGAAGCCGAACTTCCAGTTGCAGCCGACGCAGGTGGCGTGCGGGTGGGCCGGGACGACCAGGCCGCCGGCGCGGCGGATCTGGCGCGCGAACTTGCCGAAGCGGTTGTCACGGGCCCGGTAGCGCCAGTCGACGAACGTCCCCGGGTCGGTGCCGAGCGCGAGTACGTGGCCGTTGCGGGTCGTCACCTCCTCGCCCACCATGATGAGCAGGTCGTCGCCCGCCTGGTCGGCCCAATGGGCGTGCGACGAATGCGTGTTGTGGTCCGAGGAGTTGATGAAGTCGAGGCCCGCCGCCCGTGCCAGGGCCGCGATCTCGGTCGGGGTGCGGCGGCCGTCCGAGTACCAGGTGTGGAGGTGGCAGTCGCCCCGGTACCAGGCCCGGCCCCGCCCCTTCGCCCGCTCCGGCGGGTAGACCGGGGTGACGACCTCGCCGGGCTCGCCGTAGCTCAGCGTGATCGTGATCTCGTAGGCCAGGCCCTGCGGGGAGACCGTGTACGGGCCCAGCGCGATGTGCCAGGTGCCCGCCTTCACCGGGCCCGGGATGTAGCCGGGCGTGGCGTCGTCCGCGCGGACGAAGAACTCCGTACGGGCCCCGCCCGACCAGCCCCGGAAGCCCTTGCCGCCCAGTTCGGTGCCGCGCTGGTCGAAGACACCGATGTCGAGCGCGTTGCCGGCGGTGCCGGCCGGGACGGGCGGGCGTTCGTAGGTGTACGACACCCTCAACTCACGTACGCCGTGCGGGATTTCGACGGGGAGGTAGACGAAGTCGGGGGAGCCGGTGGGCAGCGTGCCCCGTACTGTCTTCGTCTCGGTGCCGGGCGCCGCCTCGGCCGGGGTGCCTTGGGAGAAGCTCACGCTTCCCAACGTAAGCGCGGCGGCGGCCCCCGACACGAAGAGGGCGCGCCTGGCCAGGGTGTTTCCCGTACCGGAACCGTGGTCGTCTTCGCACATGCTGCTGCTCCCAGGATGTCGGTGTGTGACGTGGGTGAGGCAGTGGTGGCGCGTACCTCTTTCAGAGCCACTTCAGAGCCACTTCATAGCCACGATCAGGCCCTGGGGTGAACTCCCGTACAAGACAGGGGAATCGCCGTGACAAGAGACAGAGGTGCATGGGGGTGCTCCGAGTGACGTTCGACCGATACTCATCAATGCCGACCGGTCGGTATGGACAGGCGGGGCGCCGCCCGGTACAGATACGGATATGGACATGCGCCTAGCCGTAACGATCTTCCTCACCGACGAGACGATCACCCCGACCCGGCTCGCCCGAGAGCTGGAGCAGCGCGGGTTCGCCGGGCTGTACCTGCCCGAGCACACGCACATCCCGGTCGAGCGGACCAGCCCGTACCCGGCGGGCGGCGACCTGCCGCGCGAGTACGGCCGTACGCTCGACCCCTTCGTCGCGCTCGGACAGGCCGCCGCCGTCACCGAGCGGCTCGCCCTCGGCACGGGCATCACGCTCGTCGCCCAGCACGACCCGATCGACCTCGCCAAGCAGGTCGCGACCCTCGACCACCTCTCCGGCGGACGTTTCACGCTCGGAATCGGCTACGGCTGGAACGTCGAGGAGGCCGCCGACCACGGTGTGGAGTGGCGTACGCGGCGCGAGCTGACCCGGGACCGGATGGCGCTGATGCGCGCCCTGTGGGCGGACGAACCGACCGCGTACGAGGGCGAGTTCGGGAGCGTGCGGGCGAGCTCCGCGTATCCCAAGCCGGTGCAGAAGGCGCGTGGGCCGGTCGTCGGCCCCCGCACCCTCATCGGCGGTGCGGCCGGGCCGAAACTGTTCGCTCACATCAGCGAGTACGCCGACGGCTGGCTGCCGATCGGCGGGCGCGGCCTGTCCGAGTCGCTGCCCGCGCTGCGGTCGGTGTGGGCGGACGCCGGCCGCGACCCGGCCGCCCTCCAGGTCGTTCCGTACGCCGTCCAGCCCACCCCGGGCAAGCTCGCCCACTACGCCGAGCTGGGCATCGAGGAGGCCGTGGTGCAGTTGCCGTCGGTGGGGGAGGCGGAGGTACTGGGCCTGCTGGACCAGTACACCCCGTACCTGTAGCCGCACCCATGGCTGTACGGGTGCAGCCCGGTGTCCGTGGTTGCCAGTGCCGCCCTGTAAACGTTCGGCAGCCCGAACGGACAGGGCGGTCCTGCGGGACCTGATCACATCGATCGTATGCTCGAAGGATGACGACTCCCGAGACCTCCGGAACCGGTCCCACCCAGCGCCCCGGTGGCGCCTCCGGCCCGACCGAGAACTCCATGCGTCGCGCCCTCAAACGGGCCCGGGACGGCGTCGCCCTCGACGTCGGCGAGGCAGCGGTACTGCTCCAGGCCCGTGGCGAGGCCCTCGCCGACCTCACCGCGTCGGCGGCCCGCGTCCGGGACGCCGGCCTGGAGGCGGCGGGCCGCCCCGGCGTCATCACGTACTCGAAGAGCGTCTTCATCCCGCTCACCCGCCTCTGCCGTGACAAGTGCCACTACTGCACCTTCGTGACCGTGCCCGGCAAGCTCCGCAGGGCCGGCCACGGCATGTTCATGTCCCCGGACGAGGTCCTCGACATCGCCCGGCGCGGCGCGGCCCTCGGCTGCAAGGAAGCGCTGATCACCCTCGGCGACAAGCCCGAGGACCGCTGGCCGGAGGCGCGCGAGTGGCTCGACGCGCACGGCTACGACGACACGATCGCGTACGTCCGTGCCATCTCCATCCGCATCCTGGAGGAGACGGGCCTGCTGCCCCACCTCAACCCCGGCGTGATGTCCTGGACGGATTTCCAGCGCCTGAAGCCGGTCGCCCCCAGCATGGGCATGATGCTGGAGACCACCGCGACGCGGCTGTGGTCCGAGCCGGGCGGGCCGCACTACGGCTCCCCGGACAAGGAACCCGCCGTACGGCTAAGGGTGTTGGAGGACGCGGGCCGGTCCTCCGTCCCCTTCACCTCGGGCCTGCTGATCGGCATCGGCGAGACGTACGAGGAGCGCGCGGAGTCCCTCTTCGCGCTGCGGAAGGTCTCCCGCGCATATCACTCCATCCAGGAACTGATCATCCAGAACTTCCGCGCCAAGCCGGACACCGCGATGCGCGGAATGCCGGACGCGGAACTGGACGAACTCGTCGCGACGGTGGCGGTGGCCCGGCACATCATGGGCCCGAGCGCCTGCCTCCAGGCCCCGCCGAACCTCGTCGACTCCGAGTACGCGCGCCTGATCGGCGCCGGCATCGACGACTGGGGCGGGGTCTCCCCGCTCACCATCGACCACGTCAACCCCGAGCGCCCCTGGCCGCAGATCGAGGAGTTGCGGGAGAAGTCGGCGGCGGTCGGCTTCTCACTCCGTGAACGCCTCTGCGTCTACCCGGAGTTCGTCCAGCGCGGCGAACCCTGGCTGGACCCGCGCCTCCTCCCGCACGTACGGGCCCTGGCCGACCCGGAGACTGGCCTCGCGCGCGAGGACGCGGTGGTCGAGGGCCACCCGTGGCAGGAACCGGAGGAGGTGTTCGTCTCCTCCGGCCGCACCGACCTCCACGCCACCATCGACACCGACGGCCGTACGTCCGACCGGCGCGACGACTTCGACGAGGTGTACGGCGACTGGGGCGCCCTGCGGGAGGCGGCGGCGCCCGGGATGGTGCCGGAGCGCATCGACACGGACGTACGGCAGGCGCTGCGCACGGCGGCCGACGACCCGACGAAGCTCACGGACGACGAGGCGCTGGCCCTGTTCCACGCGGACGGCGCGGCCCTGGACGCGTTGTGCCAAGTCGCCGACGACGTAAGGAAGTCGGCGGTCGGGGACGACGTCACCTACATCGTCACCCGGAACATCAACTTCACCAACGTCTGCTACACCGGCTGCCGTTTCTGCGCCTTCGCCCAGCGCCGCACGGACGCCGACGCCTACACGCTGTCCCTGGACCAGGTGGCCGACCGCGCCCAACAGGCCTGGGATGTAGGGGCAGTTGAAGTCTGCATGCAAGGCGGCATCCACCCGGACCTTCCTGGATCCGCCTACTTCGACATCGCGCGCGCGGTGAAGAAGAAGGTCCCCGACATGCACGTACACGCCTTCTCGCCCATGGAGGTGGTGAACGGCGCGACCCGCACCGGGATGTCGATCCGCGAGTGGCTGACGGCCGCGAAGGAAGCCGGCCTCGACACGATCCCCGGTACGGCGGCGGAGATCCTCGACGACGAGGTCCGCTGGGTCCTGACCAAGGGCAAGCTGCCCACGGCGACGTGGATCGAGGTGGTGACGACGGCCCACGAGCTGGGCATCCGCTCGTCCTCGACGATGATGTACGGCCACGTGGACCAGCCCCGCCACTGGCTCGGCCACTTCCGCACGCTGGCCCGCATCCAGCAACAGACGGGCGGCTTCACGGAGTTCGTCACTCTCCCCTTCATCCACACCAACGCCCCCGTGTACCTGGCGGGCATCGCACGCCCCGGCCCGACGATGCGTGACAACCGCGCGGTCATCGCCATGGCCCGCCTCCTCCTGCACACCCACATCCCCAACATCCAGACCAGCTGGGTCAAGCTGGGCACGGAGGGCGCGGCGGAGATGCTCCGCTCGGGCGCGAACGACCTGGGCGGCACGCTGATGGAGGAGACGATCTCCCGGATGGCGGGGTCGTCGTACGGCTCGTACAAGTCGGTCAAGGACCTGATCGCGGTCGCGGAGGCAGCGGGGCGGCCTGCCAAGCCCCGGACCACCCTTTACGGCGAGGTCCCGGAGGAACGGCAGCGGGCTGCGGCCGCGTCGGACGGGCATTTGCCGGAGTTGTTGCCTGTGCTGGAATGAAATTAAGAAGTGGGTAGGAGTGAACTCGGTTTCCTCGGCCGGGGTGTTGCGCGCGGGTACCGTATGCGTGGTCCTGCGCGCAATGATCGGGATTACGAAAGAACCTGGCGGGGAGAATTCCGTAAAACCCATGACGAGCAAGCGATTTCGGGCTGCTGTTGGTGACTTGCTGAGGTGGCTTCTCGGGCTCCTCAGCTTCACCATTGCGGAGAGGATGTCCAGCCCGATCACGGATTCGTATGTCCTCGGATTCTGCATCGTCGTTCCGTTGACGATTGTTGTCTACTACGCATTCTGGGCGCTGATATCAATCGTTCGAGCGATCAGGGGACAGCAGGAGAGCGAGCCGGGAGCTACTACCGCCAGCCGTGCTCGCAAAGGCGGTTCGTGCCGTTCAGGTAGCCGCGCAGGCCGGCCTCGGGGTACTCGATGATGTCGGCGGGCAGATCGTGCACGCTGAACCACTCGAGGGCGAGGCATTTCTCGGGCTCCCGGTTCTGGGGCACACCCTCCCACTCGGTGGCTTCGAAGAAGAAGCCGATCCGACCGTGGCCCTCGCCGTGCCGGTGATGCACGACGTGTACGAGGCGGAGGTGGGCGGGGTCGACGACGACGCCCGTCTCCTCGTACAACTCCCGGGCGGCACCAACGCTCAAGGGCTCGCCCTTGTCGAGCTTGCCCGACGGCATGTGCCACCGGTAGCGGCCGTACGGGCTGCCGCGCTGCGACATGAGGACCATGTCTCCGTCGCGGAGGATGACGTGGGTGTCGATGATGGGCTGGGCGAGTTGTGCGGTCATGGTTCCTCGGGGTCGGATCGTCGAGGGACGGTGTCAGGGATTCGCTGGGGCTGTCAGGCAGCGGCGATCTGCTGGGCGAGAAGCAGCGCCAATGGCCCCTCTTGCAGCAGGAAGCGTCCCTCGGTGGCGGCCCGGATCGCGTCGGGAATCGGCCACCACATGAGCTCGAAGTCCTCCTCGCTCGGGGTGAGTTGCTGCGGGCCGCGGGTGAGGTCTTCGGCCAGGAAGAGGTCGATGCGTGCGGTGGAGACCGGGGTGATGGCGTACGAGCCGAGGGGCCGCCAGGCCCGGGCGGTGACCCCGGCTTCCTCGCGCAGTTCGCGCCGCGCGCACTGTTCCGGTGTCTCGCCGGGCTCTCTCCGTCCCCCGGGCAGGAACACGTACTCGCCGCCGTGCCTGGGGAATTCGGCACTCAGGACGGCGACCGTGCCGTCCGAGTCTCGGGCCACGGTCACGGAGACGTCGCGCAGAGCGTCCTGCTGGGGTGCGTCGGTCATGGCCCGGGAGCGTAGCCGCCCACTCTTACAGCCGGGCCGCGAACGGCACGTTCAGGACTGTCGGGTGAGCGACGTCGCGGCCGTGGTAGCCGACCTCGCCGAAGGCGTCGCCGTGGTCGTTGCGCTAGGAGTCGGCCATCAAGTCCCACAACACCTGCTGAGCGGCGACGATCTCCTCGGCCGGGTACGCGGCCAGTGGCGACGCGGCATGGCGGGCGACCGCTTCCGCGTCGTTCGGGTCTGACACCTGGTTGCGGGCCGAACTCGATGACCTGCCAGAACTGCTGTCTGTCCATGGAGGTGGAGCATGCCACCTGGCACTGACACATGGATCAAGCAAGCGTGGCTCAGGAAGCGCTCCACCGCGTCCGGGGCGACCCACCCTGCTCGTCAATCACTCCGGCGACGTTGCGGGTGCTCTTTGTGCACAACCCTCTGTACGCGCCGTGAGTCACCTGGGGGCGTTGAAACCGCTTGCTCCTCTTGGAGGTTGTGCCATGCCCTCTCACCCCGTGAGCCGCTCCGTGAACCGCCCCCTACGTCACCCCGTCAGCAGCAGGGCGCTCCGCGTGGCCTCGGCTCTGGCCCTGGTCGCCACCACCGCACTGACCGCCTTGGTCGCCCTGCCCGCCACCGCCGGCGCTGCGGAAACGAGGGCCACCGTGACGAGAGGCCCCAGTAAAGGGTCCTTCGTCTACACGGCGGCGCCGGGTCAGGCCAACAACGTGAACGTCGAGGTGTGGGCCGACGGCGGCATGAACCTGTACATGTGGTACGAAATTGACGACGTGGTCCCGATCGACGACCCGGGGGGCCTCTGCCACCGCCCCGTCCCGGAAGACCCCACCAGGATCACCTGTGACCTGAGCGCCCCGGACCCCGAACACGGGTTCGTGGCGATGAGCATGAAACTCGGCGACGGCGACGACGCCATCACCATGAACAACCACACCGGTCAGGACACGTTCACAGCCGCGATCGACCTGGGCACCGGAAAGGACAGTTCGACCGTGAGCAGCAACCTCCACGGTTCTTTGGAAAACGGCGGCGACGTGGTCTACGGCGGACCTGGTGACGACAACATCAGCGTGCACGGCAACGAGAGGGCCTGGGGCCAGGAAGGCAACGACACGATCTCCGCCGACGGCGAGGGGAGCCGCGTGGACGGAGGCGCGGGCAACGACCTCATCAATGCAGGCGCGGGCCGGCAGATCCTGACCGGCGGCACCGGCAACGACCTGATCCACGGCGGCCCGGGCGACGACATCCTCTACGGCAACAGCGGCAACGACACCCTCCAGGGCAACAGCGGCAACGACAAGCTGTACGGCGGTCCCGGCAAGGACTCCCTCAGCGGCGGCCCAGGCCGCAACGTCGTCCGCCAGGACTGACATCGGCACCCGGCTTCACCCCCATCTGCCCGACGCCCGGCCCATGTTCCGCCAGGTACGGACCACGCATCGGAGTACGATGATCCGACCCCCGGCGGAGGACCCGGCGGCGGGTTCCGTAGCTGAGGAGATGCGTGACCGTGGCTGCCCGACGGCTTCCCTCATCGGTCTGGGTCACCGGTCTGACCGTGGGTGCGGTCGCCGTGGTCGCCGCGCTGGCCGTGAAGGCCGAACAGGGGCCGCAGCCCCACGCCACCCCCGCCGCCGCCAAGCACAGCGCGTCCGCCCCGGCGAAGCCCACCGCCAAGCCCAGCCCGGCCGCCGAGGCTGCCGTGCCGAAGGATTCCGGGGTCGGGCGGCGGGTCGTCTACTCGCTCGGCCAGAAGCGGGTCTGGCTGGTCGACGCCAGCGACCAGTCCCGCCGTACGTTCGCGGTGTGGCCCGGCTCGGTGAGCCCCGCCCCGGGGAAGTACACGGTGTCCAAGCGCACCGATGCCCTCACGGGGTCGGACGGCGTGGATATCGAGCACGTCGTGTATTTCACCGCCATATCCGGGGTGAACATCGCGTTCTCCAATGCGCTGGACGGCTCCTCCCCTCCACCGGTGACGGGGAAGCAGACCGGCGGAATCCGGATGCGGGTCGCGGACGGGGACGCCGTCTGGGCATTCGGCTCGACGGGGACCACGGTCTCGGTGGTCGAGTAGCGGACGGCTGCCGCAGCCGACGCGGTTGACGACGCGAGCCGCGCAAGCGACTCCAGTCCTCGTACGAGTCCGTCCTCGACCGGCGTCACCTGACCCGGGGGGAGAGAGGGGAAGCGACGGGCCCGAGGACGGGCCCGTCGAGCGTCCCTACGTCAGTCGGTTGACTTCGCGGCCTTTATCTCGGCATCGACCACGGCCGCCGCAGCCCCCGCCACTGCCCTCGCGGGCGCCCCCACCGGCAAGTGGATCACCAGCAACACCACCCCGCTCAGCATGAACACCCGCGTCGCCGCGTCCAGGCCGTTCCAGTCGTCCGACTGCCACATCGCGAACCACTCGCCGCCGATCGCGATGAAACCCGCGCCGAACAGCAGCATCAGCATCAGCAGGCCGTACGTGGAGACGCGGCGCGCCCGTTCCAGGTCGCGGCGGGCCCACAGCCACGTGCCGGCGACGAGGACGAGCGCGGCGAGTGTCTCCCACGCGATGATCGCCACGTACGCCGTGTCCTGGAGGCTCTTCGACGTGATGGCCCGCCACATGAGGTCGTCGTCCTTGAACGTGGTGTCCATCGCGAGGACATGGCGCACGAACTGCTGGTTCGAGTCGAAGTCGGTGATGTTGCCGAGCGCCACCAGGGCTGTGTAGAGCGCGAGGGTCGCTGTCAGCAGGGTCGCGGCCAGGGTGAGTGCGGTGTGTGGGGGATGGACGGTACGGGTGGGGTGG
>NZ_LIQQ01000397.1 GCF_001418565.1 Streptomyces graminilatus
GTACCCGCCCCCCCGTCAGGGCAGCTCGAACCCCGGATCCATCCCGCCCAGCGCCCTTGTGCACAGGCAGTTCCGCGCCCCGTTCGCCGGCAGTGCGGCCACCGCGTCGAACAGGACGCCCCGCATCCGGTCCACGTTCGCCGCGAACACCTGGAGCACCTCCTCGTGCGAGACGCCCTCGCCGGTCTCCGCGCCCGCGTCGAGGTCGGTGACGAGCGCCAACGACGTGTAGCAGAGCTCCAGTTCACGGGCGAGGGCCGCCTCGGGATGGCCCGTCATGCCCACCACCGACCAGCCCTGCGCCCGGTGCCACAGCGACTCGGCGCGGGTGGAGAAGCGCGGCCCCTCGACCACGGTCAGCGTGCCGCCGTCCACCGGCTCCCAGTCGCGCCCGCGCGCAGCCGTCAGGGCGGCCTCGCGGCCGGCCGGGCAGTAGGGGTCGGCAAGTGACACGTGCACCACGTTCGGGACGGTGCCGTCGGGCAGCGGCAGGCCGTCGAAGAACGTTCCCGCCCGGGTCTTCGTACGGTCGACCAGCTGGTCCGGTACGAGCAGCGTGCCCGGGCCGTACTCGGGCCGCAGCCCGCCGACCGCGCACGGGGCGAGCACCTGGCGCACGCCCGCCGAGCGCAACGCCCACAGGTTGGCCCGGTAGTTGATGCGGTGTGGCGGAAGATGGTGGGCGCGTCCGTGCCGGGGCAGGAAGGCGACCCGGCGGCCGGCGATCTCGCCGAGGAACAGGGAGTCACTCGGGGACCCGTACGGCGTGTCCACCTGGACCTCGGTCACGTCGTCGAGGAAGGAGTAGAAGCCGGAGCCGCCGATCACGCCGATCTCGGCACCCTCGGAGTTCGCGGGATCCAAGGAATTCGCGGAGGTCGCGGGGGTCGCGGAAGTCGCGGGAGTCACCATGCCCGCACATTAGCCGGGCGCGGAAAACCCGTGTGGGCGGGTGGAAATGCCGAGGACCCCGTCGTCGTGGGACGACGGGGTCCTGCGGGGCAAGAAGCGGTGTCTACGCGGCCGAGCTGGTGCTCGACGAGCTGCTGGAGCCCGAGGAGGAGCTGGACGACGAGGACGAGCCGGACGACGAGGAGGCCGACGAACTCGACGACGAGTCCGAGGACGACGACGTCGAAGCGGAGGACGTCGACGGCTTCGACGCGGGCGCGCTGCTCGACGACGAGCCGCGGCTGTCGTTGCGGTAGAAGCCGGAGCCCTTGAAGACGATGCCGACGGCGGAGAACACCTTCTTCAGGCGGCCACCGCAGCTGGGGCACTCGGTCAGGGCGTCATCGGTGAACTTCTGCACCGCTTCGAGGCCCTCAGCGCACTCCGTGCACTGGTACTGGTAGGTCGGCACTTGTCTTCCTCCTGGCACTCTCACTCGATGAGTGCTAACGACGGTCCAGTGTGACCTATTCCCGGGGATCAGTCCACTGTCACCGGCACGCGGTGACCGACGACACGTGCGGGAGTCGGGTTCGCCGGGTGGGTCCTCGCCGCCGGTGTCAGCCGTGAACGCAGGGTCACGAGGGTCACCAGGGCCAGGAGAGTGCCGCCCATGGGGACCAGGAATCCGGCGCCGTCCCAGAGGCGGTCCTCCAACTGGCCGGCGACGGTGACAGCCGCCGCCTGGCCGAGGGCGACCGCGCCGGTCAGCCAGGTGAACGCCTCGGTGCGGGCGCCCGCCGGGACCAGACCGTCGACCAGGGTGTAGCCGGTGATCAGCGCGGGCGCGACGCACATGCCGACCAGGAGGCCGAGCCCGGCCAGCGTCAGCGCGGACTGGGCCGTCCACAGGCCGGACGCGGTCACCGCGAGGGCCGCGTACCCGGCGACCAGACGCCGCTGCGGGGCCATGCGCCAGGCGACCGCCCCGCAGACCACGCCGGAGAGCATGTTGCCGGCGGCGAAGATCCCGTACAGGACGCCGTTCAGGCCGGGGCTGCCGGTGTATTCGCTGAACGCGGCGAGCGAGACCTGCATACCGCCGAAGACGGCGCCGATGCCGAGGAAGGCGACGATCAGGACACGTACCCCGGGGACGGCCAGTGCCGAAACGCGCTCCACGCGCGCGTGCGGCCCGCCGACGGGGTTCACGGCGACCGGCGGCTCGGTGCTCCGCTGCGCGGCGAACAGCAGACCGCCCAGGAGGGTCAGCGCGGCCTCGGTGACCAGGCCGGCCGCCGGGTCGACCGCTGTGCACAGGGCGGTGGCGAACAGGGGGCCGAAGACGAAGGTCAGCTCGTCGGTGACGGACTCGAAGGCCGCCGCCGTCGGCATCAGAGGTGAGTCCTGGAGCTTCGCCGCCCAGCGGGCCCGCACCATCGGGCCGACCTGGGGGGTGGTGGCGCCGGTCAGGACGGCGGCGGCGAACAGCGTCCACAGGGGAGCGCCGGTCAGCGCCAGCGCCGTCAGGGCGAGCCCGGACAGGGCGTGCAGGACGACGCCGGGGACGAGGACGGCGCGCTGTCCGTGGCGGTCGGTGAGGCGGCCCCCGTAGGGCGCGCACAGGGCCATGGAGACGCCGGTGGCGGCGGCCACGGCGCCGGCGGTGCCGTACGAGCCCGTGGTGTGCTGGACGAGCAGCACGATGGAGATCGTGAGCATCGCGAACGGCTGCCGCGCGGCGAATCCGGGGAGCAGGAACGTCCAGGCGCCGGGGGTCCGCAGCAGTTGTCCGTAGGTGACCGTGGATGCCACGGCCGTGCCTTTCCGCCACCTGGTAGCGCGGCCCCCACGCGTGGGGCGGCGCCGAGAGCTGTCCTCTTGCGCGGACTGCGGTAGATGCCGACTCTCCCGCAGAGGATGTTCCGGCCGCCATACGGTCGCGCCAGCTCTGCTTCAGGCAGAGTTGGTTCGATCAGGGTGCGCCTTCACTGTACAGGGGAAGCGGGCCGGTGGACCTGTGAAAGTGAAGACTTGTGGGCCTGTGGGAGGAGGAAGCGAGGTGCGTCATGTTTCTGCTCCGTTCCCGCCCGTGCCCAGCCACTGGGCGAGCTTGCCGCCCTGTCCCACGGCCCGCAGCCGGCGTTCCGTCGCGTCGCGGACCGGGTCGGTGGTCACGACGAGGAGTTCGTCGCCGCGGTGCAGGATGGTCGTCGGCAGCGGGACAAACGATTTTTCATCGCGGACGACGAGCGTGACGGCGGCGCCCGGCGGCAGCCTCAGCTCGCCCACCTCCACGCCGTGCATCCTGGATCCCTCGGGTATCGCCACGGACAGCAGATGCCCGCGCAGCCGCTCCAGGGGCGCCGACTCGATGCCGAGGTCGGCGGCCTCGGCCGTCGTGTCGAGGTGCAGTTTCCGGGCCAGCCAGGGGAGCGTCGGGCCCTGGACGAGGGTGTAGACGACGACCAGGACGAAGACGATGTTGAAGATGCGGCGGCTCTCCTCGATGCCGCTCACCATCGGGATCGTCGCCAGGATGATGGGCACCGCGCCGCGCAGCCCGGCCCAGGACATCAGGGTCTGCTCCTGCCACGGGACCCGGAACGGCGTCAGGCTGACGAACACGCTCAGCGGGCGGGCGACCATGGTCAGGGCAAGGCCTATGACGAGCGCGGGCCAGATGTCGTCGCCCAGGTCGTGCGGGGTGACCTGGAGGCCGAGCAGGACGAACATGCCGATCTGGGCGATCCAGCCGAGCCCGTCGGCGAAGCCCCGGGTGGCCGGCCAGTGCGGCAGCTTGGCGTTGCCGAGGACCATGGCGGCCAGGTAGACCGCGAGGAAGCCTGAGCCGTGGGCCAGGGCGCCGGCGGCGTACGCGGTGACCGCGATGGCCATCACGGCGATCGGGTAGAGGCCGGACGCGGGCAGGGCCACGTGCCTCAGGCCCCAGGCGCCGAGCCAGCCGACCGTGATGCCGATGGCGGCGCCGATGGCCAGCTCACCGGCGATGACGCCCAGCAGGGTGTACCAGTGCTCGACCGGGCCCGCCGTGGACAGCGCGACGACCAGGATGACCACCGGAGCGTCGTTGAAGCCGGACTCGGCCTCCAGGGTGCCCGTCACGCGCGCGGGGAGGGGGATTTTCCGCAGCACGGAGAACACCGCCGCCGCGTCCGTCGAGGACACCACCGCGCCGATGATGAACGCCTGCCGCCACTCCAGCCCGATCAGGTAGTGCGCGGCCGACGCCGTGATCCCGACGCTCACCGCGACCCCCGCCGTCGCCAGCACGGAGGCGGCCGGCAGGGCGGGTTCGATCTCCTTCCACTTCGTGCCGAGTCCGCCCTCGGCCAGGATCACGACCAGGGCCGCGTATCCGATGACCTGGGTCAGTTCGGCGTTGTCGAAGTGGATGTCGCCGATGCCGTCCTGGCCCATGGCGATGCCGATCCCCAGGTAGACGAGCAGGCTGGGGAGCCCGCTGCGCGAGGAGATCCGGACCGCCGCCACGGCGATGAGGAGGACGAGCGAGCAGACGAGCAGGAGCTGGTTGAGATGGTGGACAGTCAGTGGCCGTTCCCTTCCCTGGCCCGGACGCGGCACGCGCGCGGGTCACGTACATCGGACACGAGGTGAGGCCACCGCGCACCCAAGTACTTCGTTACCTTACCTAACTCTTGACGATTCCTTGACGCTTCCACAGGCATGATCGAACGCCCGTCCGCTCTCGGACCCGACTCCGCGTCAAGTCGTGTCGGGCCCTGCGCCTATGGTTGCTCCAGCACTCCAGTACCGCCTGCCGCTCGCGTTAGGACAGCAAGGACAGCGATGCCCCCCACCACCACCAGCTCTTCCGGTCACAAGCCCGGCAAGTCCGGCAGGAAGAAGGGGGGTAAAGCCCGACTGTTCGTAATCGTCCTGGTCCTGGCCCTCATCGGAGGCGTCGCCTACGGCGCCTACTGGTCCGTCAGCACGGTCCGGGCCTCCTTCCCCCAGACCAAGGGTTCGATCTCCCTCGAAGGCCTGTCGGGGCCCGTGGACGTCAAGCGGGACAGCCACGGCATCCCGCAGATCTACGCCTCCTCCGACGAGGACCTGTTCATGGCGCAGGGCTACGTCCAGGCGCAGGACCGGTTCTACGAGATGGACGTACGCCGGCACCTCACGTCGGGCCGGCTCTCCGAGATGTTCGGCAAGGGGCAGGTCGACAAGGACGAGTTCCTGCGCACCCTGGGCTGGGACCGGGTGGCCAAACAGGAGTACGACAAGACCCTGTCGGCCACCACGAAGAAGTACCTCCAGGCCTACGCCAAGGGAGTCAACGCCTACCTGAAGGGCAAGGACGGCGCGGACATCTCCCTGGAGTACGCGGCCCTCGGGTTCGTGAACGACTACAAGCCGCAGGAGTGGACCCCGGTCGACTCGATCGCGTGGCTGAAGGCGATGGCCTGGGACCTGCGCGGCAACATGCAGGACGAGATCGACCGCTCCCTGCTGACCAGCCGCCTCGGCCCGCAGCAGATCGCCGACCTGTACCCGCGCTACCCGTACGGCCGGAACAAGCCGATCGTCCAGGAAGGCGCGTACGACGCCACGGCGAAGAAGTTCGCCCAGGGCGGCAGCGCCGCGAGCACGGCCTCGGCGTCTTCGGGGACGTCCGGAACCCAGGCCGCCGACTCCGCGGCCTTCCAGAGCCAGTTGGCGGGCCTCTACCGGGTCCTCGACGACGTCCCCACGGCCGTCGGGGTCAACGGCAACGGCATCGGCTCCAACTCCTGGGTCGTCGCGGGCTCCCACACCATCACCGGCAAGCCCCTGCTGGCCAACGACCCGCACATGTCGCCGGCGCTGCCGTCCGTCTGGTACCAGATGGGCCTGCACTGCCGCAGCGTCTCCAGCAAGTGCCAGTACGACGTCTCCGGCTACACCTTCGCGGGCATGCCCGGCGTGGTCATCGGCCACAACGGCGACATCGCCTGGGGCATGACCAACTCGGGCGCCGACGTCACCGACCTCTACCTGGAGAAGCTCTCCGGCGACGGCTACCTGTACGACGGAAAGACGAAGCCGTTCACCACGCGCGAGGAGACCATCAAGGTCGCCGGAGGCGCGTCCAAGAAGATCGTCGTCCGCGAGACCGAGAACGGCCCCCTGCTGTCCGACCGCTACGACGAGCTCGTCAAGGTCGGCCGGAAGGCCACCGTCGACGCCTCGGCCCCCGACCGGGGCGACGGCTACGGCATCGCGCTGCGCTGGACCGCGCTGGACCCCGGCACCTCCATGGACGCCGTCTTCCTGATCGACAAGGCCAAGAACTGGACCGAGTTCCGCACGGCCGCCGCCGCCTTCGACGTGCCCTCGCAGAACCTCGTCTACGCGGACACCCAGGGCAACATCGGCTACCAGTTGCCGGGACGCATCCCCACGCGCGTGAAGGGCGACGACGGCTCCGTGCCGGTCCCCGGCTGGGACTCCAAGTACCGCTGGACCGGCTACATCAAGCAGGACGAGCTGCCCTTCGAGTTCAACCCGAAGCGCGGCTACATCGTGACCGCCAACCAGGCCGTCGTCGACCAGGCGAAGTACCCGTACATCCTCACCACGGACTGGGGCTACGGCACCCGCAGCCAGCGCATCGCCGACCTGATCGAGTCGAAGATCAAGGGCGGCGGCAAGGTCTCCACCGACGACATGCGCCAGATGCAGCTCGACAACAGCAGCGAGATCGCCAAGCTGCTGGTGCCCAAGCTGCTGGCGATCGACATCGACGACAAGCACGTCCGCGAGGCGCAGAAACTCCTCGTCGGCTGGGACTACACCCAGGACCCCGACTCCGCCGCCGCGGCCTACTTCAACGCGGTCTGGCGCAACATCCTGAAGCTCGCCTTCGGCAACAAGCTGCCCAAGGAGGTACGGGTCGAGGGCCAGTGCCTGTACGTCAGGCCGGTGAACACCACCAGCCCCGCCGACGCGGACCAGCGGGTCCTCGAATGCGGTCAGCGGGACGCCGACCAGGCGCAGCCGGACGGCGGCGACCGCTGGTTCGAGGTGGTCCGCAAGCTCATCGACGACCAGAACAACGACTGGTGGACCTCGCCCGCCACGCGCACCGAGAAGGCCGCGACCAACCGCGACCAGCTGTTCGCGCGCGCCATGACGGACGCCCGCTGGGAGCTGACCGCCAAGCTCGGCAAGGACATCGACACCTGGAGCTGGGGCCGGCTGCACCGGCTGTTCCTGAAGAACCAGACCCTGGGCACCGACGGCCCCGGCCTCGTGCAGTACATCCTCAACCGCGGCCCCTGGCAGCTCGGCGGCGGCGAGGCGACGGTCAACGCGACCGGCTGGAACGCGGCCGGCGGCTACGGCGTCCTGTGGGTGCCGTCGATGCGGATGGTGGTCAACCTCGGCGACCTCGACAAGTCGAAGTGGATCAACCTGACGGGCGCCTCCGGGCACGCCTTCAGCAGCCACTACACCGACCAGACGGGCATCTGGGCCAAGGGCGAACTGCTCGACTGGTCCTTCTCGGACAAGGCGGTCGACGACAGCACGACCGACACGCTGCTGCTGAAACCGGCGTGAGCACGCGGTAGCACCCGCGTCCCCGACCGGCCCTCCACGCGCGCGCGTGGAGGGCCGGTCACGTTTCTGGAGAAGCCTGTTTCAGGAGGGGGCGCGGAAGCGGCGCACTCCCGACGGGGTGACCACCGCGTGCACCGGCCGGTCGTGCGGCTCGGCCGGGACGAGGGGGACGACCTCGCCGTCGTACAGCAGCACCACCAGGGCCGGATCGCCGCCCGAGCGCTCCAGCCGGGCTAGTACACGGTCGTACGAGCCTCCGCCGCGCCCCAGACGCAGCCCGAGGCCGTCCACGGCCAGGCCGGGCAGCAGGACGGCGTCGGCGCCCGTCACGGCGTCCGCCCCGAGGCGCTCGCCGGCCGGCTCCAGGAGCGCCATCCGCCCGCCGTGCCGCACCTCCACCAGGGACCCCTCACCGGCGTACGCGCCCCAGTCGAGGTCGTTGTCCGGGAGCAGGACCGGCAGCAGGACCCGCACCCCGCGCGCGTGGAGGGCGTCGAGCAGCGGCCGGGTGCCGGGTTCGGTGCCGACGGAGACGTACGCGGCCACCGTGCGCGCGTGCGCCAGCTCGGGCAGAGCGAGCGCGCGGCCGGCCAGGGCCACCGCCGCTTCCCGGACGTCGGCGGCCGTCAACCTGCTTCTCACCGCGAGGAGATCCCGCCGAAACATGCGCTTGTCAGGCTCTGCCCCCACGGCGCTCCCTTTATCGTGTCCAGTGATCTCATGTGGTTCATATACCGATATGAGCGTCAGTTCATCGGTGCCACTGAATCAGCACAAAGGCTACGGATAAGGTTGCCGCCATGACTGAGTCGCACCCCAGGATCAGCAAGGCTGTCATCCCCGCAGCAGGCCTCGGCACCCGGTTCCTGCCGGCCACCAAGGCCACTCCCAAGGAGATGCTGCCGGTCGTCGACAAGCCGGCGATCCAGTACGTGGTCGAGGAGGCCGTGTCCGCCGGCCTCGACGACGTCCTCATGATCACAGGACGCAACAAGCGCCCCCTTGAGGACCACTTCGACCGCAACTACGAACTGGAGTCCGCCCTTCAGAAGAAGGGCGACGCCGCGCGACTCGCCAAGGTCCAGGAGTCCAGCGACCTCGCGACCATGCACTACGTCCGCCAGGGAGACCCCAAGGGCCTCGGCCACGCCGTCCTGTGCGCGGCCCCGCACGTCGGCCACGAGCCCTTCGCCGTCCTCCTCGGCGACGACCTCATCGACCCCCGCGACCCCCTGCTCAAGCGCATGGTCGAGATCCAGGAGCAGCACGGCGGCAGCGTGATCGCCCTCATGGAGGTCGCCCCCGAGCAGATCCACATGTACGGCTGCGCGGCCGTCGAGACCACCGCCGACGGTGACGTGGTCAAGGTCACCGGCCTGGTCGAGAAGCCGGAGCCCGCGGACGCCCCCTCGAACTACGCGGTCATCGGCCGCTACGTCCTCGACCCGCACATCTTCGGCATCCTCCGCCAGACCGAGCCCGGCCGCGGCGGCGAGATCCAGCTCACCGACGCACTCCAGCAGCTCGCCCAGGACGAGAAGGTGGGCGGCCCCGTGCACGGTGTCGTCTTCAGGGGCCGCCGCTATGACACCGGCGACCGCGGCGACTACCTGCGTGCCATTGTCAGACTCGCATGCGAACGTGAGGACCTGGGCCCGGACTTCCGGACCTGGCTCCGCAGTTACGTAGCCGAGGAGATGTAGCGAAGTTGAGCAGCCCCGCGCCCCGCACCGCAGGCCAGGACCACCTCTGGTCGGTGGACGAGCACCTGGCGGACATCCTCGCGACCGTCCGCCCCCTCGAACCCATCGAGCTGCAACTCCTCGACGCCCAGGGCTGCGTCCTGGTCGAGGACGTCACGGTGCGGGTCTCCCTGCCGCCGTTCGACAACAGCTCCATGGACGGGTACGCGGTGCGGGTCGCGGACATCGCGGGCGCGAGCGAGGAGTACCCGGCCGCCCTGACGGTGATCGGGGACGTCGCGGCCGGCCAGGACGGACTGCTCCACGTGGGCCCCGGCCAGGCCGCCCGCATCATGACCGGCGCCCCGCTGCCGCCCGGCGCCGAGACCGTCGTCCCCGTGGAGTGGACCGACGGAGGCCTCGGCGGGGGCCCCGTCACCGGGATGCGCGCCCGCAGCGCCGATCCCGAGGGCGCCCACGGCCAGGTGCGCGTGCACCGCCCGGCACCGGCACGCGCGCACGTACGCGCACAGGGCAGCGACGTCCAGGCCGGCGACCTCGCCCTCGCCGAGGGCACCCTCCTCGGCCCGCCACAGATCGCCCTCCTGGCCGCGATCGGCCGCGGCACCGTACGCGTGCGCCCGCGCCCGCGCGTGGTCGTCATGTCGACCGGCAGCGAGCTGGTCCAGCCCGACCAGAAGCTCGCGCACGGCCAGATCTACGACTCCAACAGCTTCGCCCTCACCGCCGCCGCCCGGGACGCCGGGGCGATCGCCTACCGCGTGGGCGCGGTCGCCGACGACGCCGAGACCCTCCGCTCCGCCATCGAGGACCAGCTCGTCCGCGCCGACCTCGTCGTCACCACCGGAGGCGTCAGCGTCGGCGCGTACGACGTGGTCAAGGAGGCCCTCGCGCACGTCGCCGACGAGGACGAGCCCGGCGCCGGCGTCGACTTCCGCAAGCTCGCCATGCAGCCCGGCAAGCCCCAGGGCTTCGGCACCGTCGGCCCCGACCACACCCCGCTGCTCGCCCTCCCGGGCAACCCGGTGTCGTCGTACGTCTCCTTCGAACTGTTCGTGCGGCCCGCGATCCGGGCCCTGATGGGCGTGCCGGACATCCACCGGCCCACCACCAGGGCGGTCCTGACGGCGGACAAGGCGCTGACCTCACCGGCCGGGCGCCGCCAGTTCCTGCGCGGCAGCTATACGGACGGCCGGGTGACACCGGTCGGCGGCGCCGGATCCCACCTGATCGCGGCCCTCGCCCACGCCGACGCGCTGATCGTCGTACCCGAGGACAAGGAGTCCGTGGAGCCCGGCACCGAGGTGGAGGTCGTCCTGCTCGGCTGACCGGCTGCCGGGGGCGGCTGGAGGACGCCGGTTGGGAGTACCGTGTCGCGCACAACAGGCCCGACCGGGAGCGCAGCGGCACATGAGCACGCAGGACGACCGACTTACCCACATCGACGAGGCGGGCGCCGCCCGCATGGTCGACGTATCCGGCAAGGACGTGACCGCGCGCACCGCCCGTGCCAGCGGCCGTGTCCTTGTCTCGCCCAGGGTGATCGAGCTGCTGCGCGGGGAGGGGGTCCCCAAGGGGGACGCCCTGGCCACCGCGCGGATCGCGGGCATCATGGGCGCCAAGCGGACCCCCGACCTCATCCCGCTCTGCCACCCTTTGTCGGTGTCGGGTGTGAAACTGGACCTGTCGGTCGCGGACGACGCCGTCGAGATCCTCGCCACCGTGAAGACGACGGACCGCACGGGCGTCGAGATGGAGGCCCTCACCGCGGTCTCGGTCGCCGCGCTCACCGTGATCGACATGGTCAAGGCGGTCGACAAGGGAGCGGTCATCACGGACGTACGGGTGGAGGAGAAAACCGGCGGGAAGTCGGGCACCTGGAGCCGGTCATGACACCGGAGACGCTGCCCGCCGACGCAGGCGGCGCGCTGCTCGCGCCGTACGCCGCCCTGGTCGTGACCGCGTCCAACCGCGCGGCGGCGGGCGTCTACGAGGACAAGGGCGGCCCGCTGGTCGCGGCGGGCCTGGAGAAGTCCGGCTTCACTGTCGACGGACCGTGGGTCGTGCCCGACGGCGACCCGGTGGAGAACGCGCTGCGGACCGCCGTCCGGGCCGGGTACGACGTCGTCGTCACCACGGGCGGCACCGGTATCTCGCCCACCGACCGCACCCCGGAGGCCACCCGCGCGGTGCTCGACCAGGAGGTGCCGGGCATCGCCGAGGCCATCCGGGCGTACGGCCGCGAGAAGGTGCCGACGTCGGCGCTGTCGCGCGGACTCGCCGGAGTCGCGGGCGGGACCCTGATCGTCAATCTGCCGGGTTCCACCGGCGGGGTGAAGGACGGACTGGCCGTCCTGGAGCCCCTGTTGAAGCACGCCGTCGACCAGATCCGGGGCGGAGACCACCCCAGACCCGCCGGCGCCGGCCCTGGGGGTGCGTGCTGAACAGCCCGTCCTGGCCGGTGGAGCTGGTGGACGGCGACATCGTCCTCCGGCCCGTGAGGCTGCGCGACCAGCGGGTCTGGCGCGAGATCAACCGGCGCAACCGGGACTGGCTGCGGCCCTGGGAGGCGACGATCCCGCCGCCCACGCCCAGCGGCCCGATCGCTCACCGGCCGACCTACCGGCAGATGATCCGGCATCTGCGCGCGGAGGCGAACGCGGGCCGGATGCTGCCCTTCGCCATCGAGTACCAGGGGCAGTTGGTGGGCCAGTTGACGGTCGCCGGGATCACCTGGGGCTCGATGTGCTCGGGACACGTCGGCTACTGGGTGGACGAGGCGGTGGCGGGCCGTGGCGTGATGCCGACGGCGGTCGCACTGGCGGTCGACCACTGTTTCCGTACGGTCGGACTGCACCGCATCGAGGTCTGCATCCGCCCGGAGAACGGGCCCAGCCGCCGGGTCGTGGAGAAACTCGGATTCCGCGACGAAGGGCTCAGGCCCCGCTATCTCCACATCGACGGGGCCTGGCGCGACCATCTCGTCTTCGCGCTCACCGCGGAAGAGGTGCCCGACGGGTTGCTGAGCCGCTGGCACCGGGCACGCTCCCAGAGGACGCCGGGGGACCCGGGGGGACGCCGGGGGACACCGGGGCCGATATAAATTGAATAGATGTTCGAGCGACCGACTTGAGGTGCCAAATGCGCGCCCTCGATGACCTGCTGATCGCATCGATCACAAAAAAAGCTCGAAATATCAGCCGGATCGTGCGACACACCGGCTCAATTGGCAGATGGCCTCACGCAAACCCCTCTACCGTGTGAGACGTGAGCAGCAGCGGCCTCATCTACGCAGTCATTGTCGGGGCCTGGGCCGCCTACTTGGTGCCGATGTGGCTCCGTAGGCAGGACGAGCTGAACGAGGCACGTCCGACGGAACGCTTCAGCACCGCCATCCGGCTCCTGTCCGGACGGGCGGGCATGGAGCGCCGGTACGCCAAGGACCTGCGGGCGCGCTCCGCCGACGAGGGGGAGCACAGCGTCTCGGACCCGGAGGATGCCACCGACTCGGTGGACGTCCGGGCCTTCGCCGTGCCCCCGACCCGCCCCCAGGCGAAGGTCCAGGTACCGGCGCAGGACCAGGCGGTTCAGGAGCAGGTACTCCAGGAACAGGTACTCCAGGAACAGGCGCACGACCAGCCGAGGGCCCCGAAGCGGGAGCAGCCCGCACAGGCGTCCGCGCCGGCCCCGGCTCCGGTCGGGGAACGGAAGCGTGAGCGCGTGCCGGCGGCTCGTCGGAGCGCGAACGCATCGGCGGAAGCCGCCGCGCGCGCCCGGCGCTCGAAGGTGCTCGCGCGCCGACGGCGTACGACGGTGATGCTGTTCTTCGCCTTCACGCTCGGTACGATCGTCGCGGCGGTCGGCGGACTCGCCTTCCTCTGGGCGCCCGCTGTCCCGGCGGCCATGCTGAGCGGCTACATCGCCTATCTGCGTACGCAGGAACGGCGCCGTTTCACCTACCAGATGGACCGGCGCCAGGCCGAACTCGCCGCGCAGCGACTGCGTGAGCGCCAGCCCCGGCGGCGGCCGTCCACCGACCCCGGCGCCGAGGAGCAGGACGAGCACCCGGAGCCGGAGACCGACCCGGGCCTGTCCGCGCTCGCCGCCGACAGGCGTGCGCTCGTCGAGCAGACCGACCACGCGGAGTGGGTCGACCAGCAGCGTGAACGCCAGCGCCGCCCCGGCCACGGCGACAGCTGGGACCCGGTCCCGGTGCCGCTGCCGACGTACGTCACCGCCCCGGTCGCCCCCCGCGCCACGTCCGACGTGGACCTCGGCGCACCGGACGCCTGGAGCGCGGCGCGCTCCAGCACGGTGGGCCACGAGTCGGAGTCGTCGGCGGACCAGCAGATGGTGCCGGAGGACTCGACGGCGACGGAGACGGAGTCGCCGGACGGGCCGGAGTCCGACCCCGAGGCGGACTCGGAGAGCCCGGACGGCCGCACCGACGCCCGCCGCGCGGCCTCGGCCCGCCGTGCCCGGGAGCGGGGCCGCACCCCCCTGTTCGATCAGTACGAGGACGGCGAGCGGCCCCGCGCGGCCAACGAGTAGCGAGCGGTACCGGCAGGTGGGGGGCGTACGGCGGCCTCCACCGCCCGACGCGGAACGGATTTCCGAGCACCCGGATCGGGATGCTAGAGTTTCACTCGTTGCAAGGGCCTGTGGCGCAGTCTGGTAGCGCACCTCGTTCGCATCGAGGGGGTCTGGGGTTCAAATCCCCACAGGTCCACCGCAATGACTGTTCTTGAGTTGTCTCAGGGGTAGTTGACGAGATCCCGTCCGATCGGAAGATCGGGCGGGATCTTCGTGTTTCCGGGGTCGGTTCGAGGTGGTGTCCGAACGGGGCCGGTGTCGGAGGCGGTTGCCTGGTGGCCGTCGGCCTGGCGTTTCGGGATGGTTCGGGTGCGTGAGGCGTTCGTTCGCTCAGCGGCCGGGGACCGCGAGGCCCGACTCCCAGGCCCAGGCGGCGATCTCGACGCGGTTGCGGGCGCTGAGTTTGTTCTGCACGTTGCCGAGGTGGGTTTTCACCGTGCCGACGGTGATGGACAGTCCGGCGGCGATCTCCGCGTTGGTGAGGCCCTTGGCCACCAGGCGCACCACCTCCGTCTCGCGCGCCGACAGGCCGGCGGCCGACGCCCGGGCCGCGGGGGAGGAGGCGCCGGTGGACAGGCCGCTCAGCAGGCGGACGGTGATCGACGGGCTGACCAGGGACTCCCCGGAGGCCGCCGCGCGGATCGCCTCGACCAGCAGGGCGGGCCCCGAGTCCTTGATGAGGAAGCCGCAGGCACCGCCGCGCAGGGCGCGGTGGACGTATGCGTCGTCGTCGAAGGTCGTGACCATGACCACCTTCGGCGGGTCCGTCAGGCCCGGCCGGGTCAGTCGGCGCAGCGCCTCCAGTCCGTCCAGGCGGGGCATGCGGATGTCCATCAGCACCACGTCCGGCCGGTGCCGTTCGGCCAGTTCCACGGCTTCCACCCCGTCCACCGCCTCCGCCACGACCTCGATGTCGTCCTGGACCGAGAGGATCATTCCGAAGCCGGTGCGGACCATGGCCTGGTCGTCGGCGATCAGTACCCGGATCGTCACGCGCCCGCCCCCGTCCGCAGCGTCGCCTCGACACTCCATCCCCGGGCCTCGCCGGGGCCCGCGCGGAGAGTGCCGCCGATCATGCCGACGCGTTCGGCGAGGCCCGTCAGACCGAAGCCACCACCACGGGCGTTGCCGAGGCCGAGGCCGGGGCGTGCGCGGCCGTCGTCGCTGATGGTCACCGTGATCCGGTCCGCCGACCGGACGAGGCGCACCTCCACCTCGGCGGCCTCACGGGCATGCTTGCGCACGTTGGTCAGCGCCTCCATCACCACCCGGTGGAGCGTGGTGACCACCTCCACCGGCAGGCCGTCGAACGATCCCTCCATCAGCAACCGGGGCCGGCTGCCGCCGACCGTCGCGAACTCCTCGACCAGGGTCTGTATCTCGTCCATGCCCGCGAGCGGGGCGAGCACGGGGCTGTTCCCGTCCGGCCCGGCCGCGCGCAGCATCCCGACCATGGCGCGCATGGAGGTCAGCGCCTCCGCCCCGGACCGTTCGATCCGTTCCAGCGCGGGCAGTACGAGTTCGGGCCGTTTGGCGGCGATCATGTGGGCTCCCTGCGCCTGGACGACGATGCCTGTCACATGGTGGGCGACGAAGTCGTGCAGGTCCCGGGCGAATTCGGCGCGCTGCTCCAGGCGGATGGTGCTCTCCCGCCGCTTCCGGTCCAGGGCGACCAGCCGTGCGGCCAGACCGGCGGCCAGCGCGGCGATCGCCGCCAGCGTCCAGAAGAACGCCTGGATGATGTTTCCCTCGCGCGTCCCGTCCGAGAGGGGGCGCAGGACGACCGCCGCCACCAGGGCCGGTGCGGTCACCGTCGTCCACACCGGCGCGGCACGCCAGGCGACGAGCACCAGCAGCGCGAGCAGCGTGGCCGGTTCGGTGAACCCGTCGGCGACGTCGCTGCCGTCGGGCGGCCTCAGATGATGGATGGCGGCGGTGGTGCCGAGGGACATCGTCACCGCGGCGCAGGCCGCCGCGGGCAGTCCGCGCGGGCCGAGCCGGTTTCCGGCGACGAGCATGGCCCCGGCCAGCAGGACGGACACGAGCTTGAGCTTGAACACCCCGTGGGGGGCCGGCTCAAGCATGCCGTAACGCAGGTCGAGCAGACCGAGCCCCAGGAGCAGCAGCGCGGTCAGGGGCGGTACGGCGGCGCGCAGCCGGAGGAGGAGCCGGGAGGTCATGGCAGCTGAGCCTAGCTGGGCGGACGTACCGCGAGATCTGCCGAAAGTTGTAGAGGGTGGGTGCGGGTTCCGTCTTTTGGAAGATCCACCGGCTCCGGGCGGCGCAGGACAGTGGAGCCGCGCCGCGCTCCTTTCGCGGCGGTCTCCGCCACCGATGAGGAGTGAGCAATTCCATGGGCAACGTCCAGTTCGAAATCCCTTCCTGGTGGGTGCTCGGGCCGCTGCTGACCGCCTTCTGCGTGGTACTCGCGGTGCGGGTGAGGAGCAGGAGGCCCGGGTGGTACGGGAAGCACGCCGCGACCCGGCTGACCGCCGCCCTCTACGCCACCGGAACGCTGCACTTCGTCCTCTTCCCGATGTGGATGTACTTCGGCGTCTACGGGAACGAGGTTCCGCTGTGGGACCAGATCCAGTGGGTCCCCGTGTTCGGGCCCGATCCCAGCATCCTGGCCAACGTGGTCATGACGGTGCCGTTCGGGATGATGCTTCCCCTCCTGTGGCGGAAGGCGTCCTCGCTGGGCCGGGTCACGCTCTGGTCGGCGCTGCTCAGCCTGTCGGTCGAGATCACCCAGGCCATCCTGTACGCCGCGGTCAGCTACGGCCGGACGATCGATGCCACCGACCTCGTCGCCAACACGCTGGGCGGCATGATCGGTTACGGCATCCTCCGCCTGGCGTGCCGTTCCCGCGCCGTGGTCGGCATCCTGAGCGCTTACGCCCTGCCGGGTTCCGCGTTCACCCCGGCCGGTGCGCGTGATGCCGTCTCGTCGGCCCCGGTCGCATGAGGACGGGAGCGGTGGCGGGTCACCATGCCCGACCTCGCCGTCCGCCTCGCGCAGGCCGCGGGTCACTCTGGGCTTGGAATTGGAAGGGTTATGGCTGATGTTCCGGCACGGCCGGGGTGGTTGGGGAGCGGGGCGTCGAACTTGCCCGCTCCCGCGTCCGGTTGGTGGAGGATCGGCTCTGTTCGTCTCCGCCGGGTTCTACAGGTTCTTGGCGTAGCAGAGGCTCAGTTCGTGGTCGCGGTAGTAGCCGAACTTCGTGCAGGGGGCGTAGCCGCTTGAGGTGTAGAGGCTGATGGCTTCCGGTTGCCTCGTGCCCGTCTCCAGGATCATTCGGGTGCGGCCGGCGGTGCGGGCGTCCTCTTCCAGGGCGGCCAGTATTCGGCGGGCCAGGCCGAGGCCGCGGGCCTCCTCGACCACGTACATTCGTTTCAGCTCGGCGTCGCCGGGAAGATGGCCTTCCTCGGTCTCCTCGTCGTGGCCGCGCCAGCCGCCGGTGGCCACCGGGCGGTCCTGCTCGTCGTACGCGATCAGGTACAGGCCGGACGGCGGGGCGAACATCGCCGGGTCGAGGTGGGTGGCGTCGCCCTCGTCGTCGTAGCGGGCGGCGTACTCGGCCTGGACCTGGTCGTTGAGCTTGACGGCGTCGGGGTGGTCGAAGGAGACCCGGCGGATATTCATGCCATGTACGGTACATGTATACATGTCGGTCTCGCCAGGTGTTCTCCGTCTCCCGGTATCGTGCCCGGGTGCTGACTGTGACCACTGTGAATGTGAACGGACTCCGCGCCGCCGCGAAGAAGGGCTTCGTGGAGTGGCTCGCCGAGACCTCCGCAGATGTGCTGTGCCTCCAGGAGGTGCGTGCCGAGCCGCAGCAGCTGCCGGAGGAAGTTCGTGCGCCCGAGGGGTGGTACGTCACGCATGCGCCTGCCGCCGCCAAGGGGCGCGCCGGTGTCTCCCTCTACAGTCGCCGCGAGCCCGACCGGGTCCAGGTCGGGTTCGGATCCGCCGAGTTCGACGGCAGCGGGCGGTATGTCGAGGCCGATCTGCCCGGTGTCACCGTCGCCAGTCTGTATCTGCCGTCCGGTGAGGTCGGTACCGAGCGGCAGGACGAGAAGATCCGTTTCATGGACGAGTTCCTCGTCCATCTGAAGGGGCTGCGGGAGCGGGCCGCCGCCGACGGGCGCGAGGTCGTCGTCTGCGGGGACTGGAACATCGCCCACCAGCCCGCCGACCTCAAGAACTGGCGCGCCAACCAGAAGAGTTCTGGGTTCCTGCCCGAGGAGCGGGCCTGGCTCGGGCGCGTGCTCGACGGGGAGGACGGGGGGTTCGTGGATGTGGTGCGGGCGCTGCATCCGGAGGCGGTCGGGCCGTATTCGTGGTGGTCCTACCGGGGGCGGGCCTTTGACAGCGACGCGGGATGGCGGATCGACCTGATTGTCGCGACGGCCGGGCTCGCGGGGCGCGCGGTCAAGGGGATCGTGGAGCGTGCTGCCAGCCACGAGCAGCGATGGTCGGATCATGCGCCGGTGACGGTGGTTTTCGAGACGTGACAATGTGGGGTGGGCTGCGCTGGTCTGTGCGGCCCACCCCGGTGGTCTCAGTTCTCCCGCCGTAAGTGCGATGGCGGTCAGTGAAAGTCCCGCATGAACTTCTTCCACGATGGTTCGGACGACTGCGGTTGTTTCGGGGTCAGGAGTCAGGGACCATCCGCTACCGGACGGGTGCGGCGCCTTGCGGTAGCCGAAGGGGACCAGTCCACCGCCGTAGCGACCGGCGGCACGCAGTGCCTCATGGCTGTCGGCGAGCCGTTTGGAGATGGTGTGCGATTCTTGCTCGGCGGTATGGGCGAGGCTCATGTTCTCCATTGGCTGGAAATTACTTCCATGGAGTGAATCTTCAGGAAGTTCGCCATCTGCCGAGTTGCCGGTCCATCGCCAGTGACAGTTCCGCCTCCACCACCCGGCGGGCCAGCGGGCGCAGGCGGGTCGGGTCGGCCTGTGGTGCGTGGGTGAGGAGTACGTCCGTGAAGATCTCGGCCAGGGCGTCCGCGTGGTCGCGTACCCGTCTGCCCGCCGCCAGGACGGCCGAGAGCGGGATGCCCTCCTGGACCAGCGCCGCCGACGCGTCCAGGAGGCCGCGGCTGATGTGGACTATCTGCTCGCCGTCGGTGCCCAGATAGCCGAGGTCCATCGAGGCCGCGAGGTTCTCGGGGGTGGCGTCCGGGCCGAAGCGGTCGGCGAGTTCCTCGGGGGTGAGGCGGACCGGGGTCTCCTCGGTGGGGGCGCCGAGGCCGAGCAGGTCGGCGACGTCACGGCCGTTGTCGAAGGCCTCGGCCAGTTCCGCGATGCCGTTGAGGGTGTGGCCGCGTTCCAGCAGCGCCGAGATCGTGCGCAGGCGGGCCAGGTGGTGGTCGTCGTACCAGGCGATGCGGCCCTCGCGGCGGGGCGGCGGGATCAGTTTGCGTTCGCGGTAGAAGCGCAGGGTGCGGACGGTGATGCCGGCCAGGCCCGCAAGCTCCGCCATCCGGTACTCCGTCCGGCACTCCGTCCGGTGCGCGGGCCCGTGCGTGTTCTGGTGCTCCGGGTGGTTCTCCGGTTGGTGTGCGGGTCCGGCGGTGTTCTCCGGTGCGTCTGCTTCTGCCACGTCGGAACCCTAAGTCGTACCGGCGGTAACTTTCCCTCTCCTGGACCCTACCCATCGGTACGGACCTCCTCTACTCTCCCATTGCGCCAGTGTTCACTGGCGCGGTCGCGTGGGGAAGGGCATCGGCATGGCCGAACAGGAAGCCGAACAGGAAGCCGAACGGGCATCCGAACACGAGCATGTGCGGGTGGCGGTGATCGGGTCGGGGTTCGGAGGGCTCGGGGCCGCTGTGCGGCTGCGGCGCGAAGGGGTCACCGACTTCGTCGTGCTGGAGCGCGCCGGCAGTGTCGGCGGCACCTGGCGCGACAACAGCTATCCGGGGTGCGCCTGTGACGTGCCCTCCCATCTGTACTCGTTCTCCTTCGCGCCCAATCCCGACTGGCCGCGCGTCTTCTCCGGGCAGGAACACATCCGCGCCTACCTGGAGAATGTCGCTGACGTCTTCGGGCTGCGGCCCCATCTCCGCTTCAACTCCGAGGTCAAGAAGATGACTTGGGATGCGGGGCGGCTGGTGTGGGTTGTTGAGACCAGCAGTGGGGTCTTGCTCGCCGATCTCGTTGTCTCCGCCACCGGGCCGCTCTCCGAACCCAAGGTGCCGGATGTTCCGGGGCTGGAAACCTTCCCCGGCAAGGTCTTCCACTCCGCCCGCTGGGACCACGACTACGACCTGCGCGGCAAGCGGGTCGCGATGGTGGGGACCGGGGCCTCCGCCATCCAGATCGTTCCCGCCATCCAGCCCGACGTCTCCCGCCTCACCCTCTTCCAGCGCACCCCGCCCTGGGTGATGCCCCGCGTCGACCGGGCCATCGGCGGCGCCGAGCGTGCCGTGCATCGCGCGCTGCCCTTCACCACCCGGCTGCGGCGCGGACTCCTGTGGGGCGTAAGGGAGTTGCAGGTCCAGGCGTTCACCAAGCGTCCGGGTGAGCTGGGTGTCGTGGAGGCGCTGGCCAAGCGCAATATGCGGCAGGTCATCAAGGATCCCGCCCTGCGCGCCAAACTCACCCCCGACTACCGCATCGGCTGCAAGCGCATCCTGCTGTCGAGCGCCTACTATCCGGCGCTCACCCGGCCCAACGTGGATGTGGTGGCCAGTGGGTTGAGCGAGGTACGGGGGTCGACCGTGGTCGGGGCCGACGGGAGCACGGCCGACGTTGACGCCATCGTCTTCGGTACGGGGTTCCATGTCACCGACATGCCCATCGCCGAGCGGGTCGTCGGTGCGGAGGGGATCACCCTCGCCGAGGCCTGGGGTGGGGGTGGG
>NZ_LIQQ01000398.1 GCF_001418565.1 Streptomyces graminilatus
CGGCTCGGCGCGGGCGGGATGGGGCAGGTGTACGTCGCGCGGTCCGATCGGGGCCGTACGGTCGCCGTCAAACTGGTGCGGCCGGAACTGGCCGGGCAGGACGAGTTCCGGGAGCGCTTCCGGCAGGAGGTCGCCGCCGCGCGCCGCGTCGGGGGCCGCTGGACGGCGCCCGTGCTCGACGCCGACACCGAGGCCGCCGTGCCGTGGGTCGCCACCGGGTACGTCGCCGGGCCGACCCTGGCCCGGATCATCGAACACGACCACGGGCCGCTGCCCGAGCGCTCGGTACGTGTCCTGGCCGCCGGGCTCGCGCACGCGCTCCAGGACATCCACACCGCCGGGCTGGTCCACCGTGACCTCAAGCCGTCCAACGTCCTGGTCACCGTCGACGGACCGCGCGTCATCGACTTCGGTATCGCCCGCGCCCTGGAGACCCTGACGGAGGGCGGCCTCACGCGCGCGGGCGCGCTCGTCGGCTCACCCGGTTTCATGTCCCCCGAGCAGGTACGGGGCGACCGGGTCACGGCGGCGGCGGACGTCTTCTGCCTGGGCTCGGTCCTCGCGTACGCGTGCACGGGCGCCCTCCCTTTCGCCGTGGCGGGCAGCGGGTCCCACGCCATGATGTTCCGCATAGCCCAGGAGGAACCCGACCTGACGGGCATCCCGGAGGGCCTGTCCACCCTCGTCCGCGACTGCCTGCACAAGGACCCGAGGCAGCGGCCGACGCCATTACAGGTCGTGGAGCGTACGCAGATCTTGGGGGATGACGACCGGGAGAACTGGCTGCCGGGCGGGCTGGTGGCCCAACTGGGGCGGCGGGCGGGCGAGTTACTGGAGATCGGGGCCGAGGTCGATGCCGGGCCGACTCACTGTCCCCCGGTCTGGCCCGGGGATCCGGCGCTGGACCCGCCCGACGTACCGCCCGAGTGGAGCACGACGCCCGCCGGTCCGGACATGGTCCCCTTGCGGAGACCCCGGCTGTCACTGGGGCTGGCAGCCGCCGCGCTGGCCGTCGCCCTCGGGGCGGGCGCGTCGATAGTCGCCCTGATGACCGGCGAGGAGGACACCCCGGCGGGTGTCGTACCGTCCGGCTTCCTCGGCACCTGGAACACGTCGACCGACAATGGCATCGACAACTCCACGGGCCACCCCACCCGCCAACTGACCATCAGGCAGGGCAAGGTGGGCGAAGGAATACTGACCCTGACGGCAGACGGCCGCACTGCCGGAGACACGTATCACTGCGTGTCGGTCGCGGCCCTGGCCGAACGGCCCACCAGCGGAACCCTGTTGAGGATCGCCGCCTCCCGAGTCACCGTCGCGGAACCGTCCTCGGCCTGCGCCCCGGAACCGGCCTCGACACTGACCCTCCGCGAGAACGGCGAGCTGGAACGGGCGACGGAGGGAAACGGGGAGAAGCTGACGTACGGGAAGGAAAGCTGAACTTCGGGCGAACTTCCCTACAAGAAAAGGGACTTGAGGCGCCAGTGGCCATAAAGTGACCGCACTGTCGGCGCTGGGGCTTGCGGGGGCACCCATATGGAGTGGCTGAGCGCGGAGAACATCGTGGCCGTGGCGACGGCGGGCGTCGGCATCGTCGCGTCGGCGGTCATGGTCTGGTACGAGCGCCGGGTGCCGCGCAGCAAACGGGTCGGGTACCGCGTACAGATGGACAACCCGATAGGCGACGGCGCGCAGTCGGGCCAGACGAACGTCAGACTCGGCCTGTTCGACGAGGCGCCCGGCATGCACAGAGCCACCCTCGTCCTCCTCCGCATCGAGAACGACGGCTCGCAGGGCATCGCCCACGAGGACTACACGAGCCGTGAACTGCACGGCCTCACCGTGGAGTTCACCGACCGGGCCATTCACGGAGTGTCGGTCACTCAACCACCCGGCATCGACCACCTGATGAGCCACTTCACACCGCACGCGGGCTTCGGCTACGACGTCGGCGGCAACACCCTGCGCATCCCGCGCGTCCCGCTCAACCGGGGCGAGCACTTCAAGCTGCTGGTGCTGCTGTCGGGCGGTGACGTGGGCTGCGACATCCGGCTGGTCGGCGGTATCCGGGACGGCCAGGTGCACCCCAACCGCAGTGCGACACCGGACGACAAGCCGCCGCTGTTCAGCCGGGCGGCCCGGCTGATCTCCGTCATCCTCACCGCCTCGGTCCTGACCCTGGCGGGCATCGTCATCGTGCGCGACGACAGCCCGCCCCCGCTGGGCTGCGAGAAGGGCGCGCTGACGGTCGTCGGCTCGACGGCTTTCGTACTCGTGGCGGACGAACTGGCCAAGGAGTACGAGAAGGACTGCGAGGGCTCCCACATCACGGTCGAGGCGCGCGGGAGTACCGCCGGGGTGGGTGAACTCGCCGCGATGGAGGGCGAGTCGAGGACGAGACGGGCCTCGGAGATCGCGTTCTCGGACGGCCGGAACAAGGGCGCCGGCCACGCGCTGCGGGCCGAGCCGGTCGCCCTGTCGGTCTTCACCCTGGTCGCCGACAAGGGGCTCGGCCTCCGGCGGGGCCTGACCCTGTCGCAGGTGCGGCGGGTGTACTCGGGGGCGGTCCGGTACTGGGACGAGCTGGACCCGGCGCTGCGGCTGCCGCACTGGCGCGTGGTCCTGGTCAGCCGGGACGCCGACTCCGGCACCCGGCAGGTCTTCCAGGACCGGGTGCTCGACGGCAAGTGGGAGGGCGTGCCGAGCACTTCACTGGCCTGCGGCCCCAAGGAGGACAGCTCCGCTCCCATGCGCTGCGAACTGGACTCCACGGAGGACGTGTTGAGGAAGGTCGCGGCGACGCGGGGCGCCATCGGCTACAGCGAACTCGGCCAGGCGATCCGCACCCCGGCCGTGACCCGGGTCCCCTTGGCCGGCGCCCCGGCGGACGTGGACGCC
>NZ_LIQQ01000399.1 GCF_001418565.1 Streptomyces graminilatus
GGACAAGGCGGGGCGGGATCGTTCGGCGGGGCTCGGGGCGTCCGCGCCGTCGGTCGCGCGGTGGCTCGGCGACATCCGTACGTACTTCCCGTCGTCCGTCGTCCAGGTCATGCAGCGGGACGCCATCGACCGGCTGGGCCTCTCGGCCCTGCTGCTGGAGCCCGAGATGCTGGAGGCGGTCGAGGCGGACGTCCACCTCGTCGGCACGCTGCTCTCCCTCAACAAGGCGATGCCGGAGACGACGAAGGAGACGGCGAGAGCGGTCGTACGCAAGGTCGTCGAGGACCTCGAGAAGAGGCTCGCCACGCGGACCCGGGCCACCCTCACCGGGGCGCTGGACCGCAGCGCCCGGATCAGCAGGCCACGCCATCACGACATCGACTGGAACCGCACGATCGCGGCCAACCTCAAGCACTACCTCCCCGAGTACCGCACGATCGTGCCGGAGCGGCTCATCGGGTACGGCCGCGCGTCCCAGTCGGTGAAGAAGGAGGTCGTCCTCTGCATCGACCAGTCGGGGTCGATGGCGGCGTCGGTGGTGTACGCGTCGGTGTTCGGAGCGGTACTGGCGTCCATGCGGTCGATCGACACCAGGCTCGTCGTCTTCGACACGGCGGTCGTCGACCTCACAGATCAACTCGACGATCCGGTGGATGTGCTGTTCGGCACGCAGCTCGGCGGCGGTACGGACATCAACCGGGCGCTCGCGTACTGCCAGTCGAAGATCACCCGGCCCGCCGAGACCGTCGTCGTGCTGATCAGCGACCTGTACGAGGGAGGCATACGCGACGAGATGCTCAAGCGGGTCGCCGCGATGAAGGCGTCCGGGGTGCAGTTCGTGACACTGCTCGCGCTGTCGGACGAGGGGGCGCCCGCGTACGACAGGGAGCACGCGGCGGCACTCGCCGCACTGGGCGCCCCGGCCTTCGCCTGCACGCCCGACCTGTTCCCGGACATCATGGCCGCGGCGATCGAGAAGCGCCCCCTGCCGATACCGGACACCAAGTAAGCCGGGTGAGCCGGGTGAACAGAGGGGGCTGCTCCGACTGCACGGAGTGCCAGGTCGGGCGCCGGCCTCCGTGCGCCCGCTCCGGGTGAACCCGTACGGCTGAATGTCGTCCTGAATGTCGTCGGTCCGGTCAGGGATCGGCCGGTGGACGGTGGGGAGCGCTTGCCGGAGGGCCGTCGAAACCGCTGGTGGGCGTTTCGGCGGCCTCACCAGGGCCGCCCCAGCCCGATGAGGCCTCACCTTTACGTCCTATGCCTTCGTAACGCGTCTTTACGCCCCGCGCGGAGGCCGATCCGAGGCCGATCGGAGATCGTCAATGGCACGCTGTGACAGGTATCACCGCTCAGGTGGGATTCCTGATTTAGGGACCTGCGGGGTGCGGCGATAACCTGCGGGACGGACATGCCGCGCGCTCGGACATCGTGTGCGCCACCCTTGTGACACGGCGGACGTCACGTTGCCCTTCGCGGCACGCCCACGCATCCAACGAACCGCGAGATCACTGATAGGGACGGACGCGCGTGGACCTGTTCGAGTACCAGGCGAGGGACCTCTTCGCCAAGCACGGTGTACCGGTGCTGGCCGGTGAAGTCATCGACACGCCTGAGGCGGCGCGCGCGGCGACCGAGCGTCTGGGCGGCAAGTCCGTCGTCAAGGCGCAGGTGAAGGTCGGTGGGCGCGGAAAGGCCGGCGGCGTGAAGCTCGCCGCCACCCCGGACGAGGCCGTCGCCCGCGCGACGGACATCCTCGGCATGGACATCAAGGGCCACACGGTCCACAAGGTGATGATCGCCGAGACCGCGCCCGAGATCGTCGAGGAGTACTACGTCTCGTACCTCCTCGACCGCACCAACCGCACCTTCCTCGCCATGGCGTCCGTCCAGGGCGGCGTGGAGATCGAGGTCGTCGCGGAGGAGAACCCCGAGGCCCTCGCGAAGGTCCCGGTCGACGCCAACGAAGGCGTGAGCATCGAGAAGGCCCGCGAGATCGTCGCCCAGGCGAAGTTCCCGGCCGAGGTCGCCGAGCAGGTCGCCGAGATCCTGGTGACGCTGTGGGACACCTTCATCAAGGAGGACGCCCTCCTCGTCGAGGTCAACCCCCTCGCGAAGGTCGCCTCCGGCAAGGTCATCGCCCTCGACGGCAAGGTGTCCCTGGACGAGAACGCCGAGTTCCGCCAGCCGGAGCACGAGGCGCTCGAGGACAAGGACGCGGCGAACCCGCTCGAGGCCGCCGCGAAGGCCAAGAACCTCAACTACGTCAAGCTCGACGGTGAGGTCGGCATCATCGGCAACGGCGCGGGTCTCGTCATGAGCACCCTCGACGTCGTCGCGTACGCCGGTGAGGCGCACGGTGGGGTCAAGCCCGCCAACTTCCTCGACATCGGCGGTGGCGCCTCCGCCGCCGTCATGGCGAACGGCCTGGAGATCATCCTCGGCGACCCGGACGTCAAGTCCGTCTTCGTCAACGTCTTCGGCGGCATCACCGCGTGCGACGAGGTCGCCAACGGCATCGTGCAGGCGCTGCAGCTCCTCGCGGACAAGGGCGAGGAAGTCACCAAGCCCCTCGTCGTCCGCCTCGACGGCAACAACGCCGAGCTGGGTCGCAAGATCCTCTCCGACGCCAACCACCCGCTGGTCCAGCGTGTGGACACCATGGACGGCGCGGCCGACAAGGCCGCCGAGCTCGCGGCTGCGAAGTAAGGGAAGAGGGACAGAACAGCCATGGCTATCTTCCTGAACAAGGACAGCAAGATCATCGTCCAGGGCATGACCGGTGCCACGGGCATGAAGCACACCAAGCTCATGCTGGCGGACGGCTCCAACATCGTCGGTGGCGTGAACCCCCGTAAGGCGGGCACCTCCGTCGACATCGACGGCACCGAGATCCCGGTCTTCGGCACGGTCGCCGAGGCGATGGAGAAGACGGGCGCGAACGTGTCCGTCCTCTTCGTACCGCCGGCCTTCGCCAAGGCCGCCGTGGTCGAGGCGATCGACGCGGAGATCCCCCTCGCGGTCGTCATCACCGAGGGCATCGCCGTCCACGACTCGGCCGCGTTCTACGCGTACGCCGTGGCGCAGGGCAACAAGACCCGGATCATCGGCCCGAACTGCCCCGGTCTCATCACCCCGGGCCAGTCGAACGCCGGCATCATCCCGGGCGACATCACGAAGCCGGGCCGTATCGGTCTGGTCTCGAAGTCGGGCACGCTGACGTACCAGATGATGTACGAGCTGCGTGACATCGGCTTCTCGTCGGCGGTCGGTATCGGTGGCGACCCGGTCATCGGGACGACGCACATCGACGCGCTGGCCGCGTTCGAGGCGGACCCCGACACCGAGCTGATCGTGATGATCGGTGAGATCGGTGGTGACGCGGAGGAGCGTGCCGCGGACTTCATCGCGAAGAACGTGACGAAGCCGGTTGTCGGTTACGTCGCCGGGTTCACCGCGCCCGAGGGCAAGACCATGGGTCACGCGGGTGCGATCGTGTCCGGTTCGTCCGGTACGGCTGCCGCGAAGAAGGAGGCCCTTGAGGCCGCCGGTGTCAAGGTCGGTAAGACGCCTACCGAGACGGCGAAGCTGGCGCGCGAGATTCTTGCCGGCTGACGTTTCTCACGGTCACTGGCGGTACTGAGCTGGACCTATGTGGGCCCGTTCCCTTTGTTGGGGCGGGCCCGCTGGCGTTGGTGCGGGTGCCGTGGATTACCGGGGTACCCGGCGTTGGGGGCTGTGCCCACCCGTTCCGCCCTGCGGAACGACTGCCCACAGCGGTGCGGCGGCGGGGTCAGGCGCAGGTGCGGGAACCGCGCCCGAAGGGGCGCGGGGAACTGCGCGGCCAACCCCCACCGGCCCGCGGACAAAGCCACCACCGACGCGAGCAGGGGCGCGGGGAACCGCGCGGCCAACCCCCACCGGCCCGCGGACAAAGCCACCGCCAGCCCAGCGGAGCGTTCAGCAGCCGCAGGCCGCCAGGGCCGTCGCCGTGCGGTCCAGGGCTGATTGGGCCGCGTCCCTGCTGGTCGTGTTGGCGGCCAGGAACGCGAACGCCAGGAGGCGGCCGTCGCGGTCGACGACCGTCCCCGCCAGGGCGTTCACCCCGGTCAGGGTGCCGGTCTTGGCCCGTACGACACCTGCCGCGCCGTCCGTGTAGCGGGCGGCCAGGGTGCCCGTGAACCCTGCCACCGGGAGGCCCGTGAGGGCCGCGCGGAGTTCGGGATGGGCCGGGTCGCCGGCCTTGGCCAGGAGGGCGGTGAGGAGGTTCGGGGTGAGGAGGTCGGCGCGGTTCAGACCGCTGCCGTCCGTGAACCGGGCGCCCGCCATGGGCAGTCCGAGCTTCGCCAGCCGGGTGCGGATGGCCTTGGCGCCACCGGCGAAATCCGGCCGGACGTGCGTGGCGAGCGCGGTCTGCCGGGCGAGGGCCTCCGCGATGTCGTTGTCGCTGTTGGTCAGCATGCGCTCGACGAGCGCGGAGAGCGGCGGCGAGGTGACCTTCGCGAGGGTCGTCGCGCGGCCCGTGGCCTTGGACGGGCCGGGGGAGGTCGTCCTGACGCCGTGCTTCGCCAGCAGGGCCGCGAAGGTACGGGCCGCGTCCGCCGCCGGTTCGGCGCTGCGGTCGGCCGTTCCGCTGGTCGTGTCGTTCAGACGGGCCTCGTCGGCCATCAGGGCGCTGACCGGCGCGAGGTTGCCGCCGTTGTCGGCCCCGATCGGGTGGAGTTCCGGGCCCGCGTAGAGCGTGGTGTCGTACGACAGCGTCACGTGCCGTACGCCGCGCTTGGTGAGCACGGCGGCCGTCGAGTCGGCCAGGGTGCGCAGGCTCGCCCAGCCCTCCGGGTCCGTACGGGCCGTCAGGGTGGGGTCGCCGCCCCCGACCAGGACGAGTTCGTTGGTGCCGGGCTCCAGGGCCGTCCGGGTGGTGATGCGGTGGTCGGGGCCCATCGCGGAGAGCGCGGCGACGGCTGTGGCGATCTTCGTGGTCGAGGCGGGGACGAGCGCCTGGCCCGCCCCCAGGCCGTACAGGCGCTTCCCGGTGGCGATGTCGACTACGGCGGCCGTCTGCCGGGTGCCGAGCGCGGGGTTCTTCAGGAGCGGGCCCAGCACGGCGGAGAGGGCGCTCGCGGTGGGCGCCGCCGTCACGGTGCCGGTGGCGCTGCCGAGGCCGGTCAGCACGGAGGGGGCGCTCGGCGCGGGCGCGGGCGCCCCTGCCGACGTACCGGAGGTGCCGGAGCTGTCGGACGTACCGGAATTACGACCGTGATCCGCGCCACCGAACCGCTCCTGGACGGCGGCCCAGTCCCGCTCGGCCGTACGCTGCCCGGAGGCGTCCCAGGGGCCGGCGGCGGTCACCACGCCGACGGTCAGGGCCAGTCCGGCGGTGGCGGCGCCCGCGGTGTAGTGCCAGGTCCGCAGGGGCTTCGGCATCGACAGCGAGACGGCCGTCAGCGCCTTGGGGCCGGGGAGGGCGGCGAGCTTCGGGCCGACGGCCCGTGTGATTCGCGCGACCTTCGGTTTCACGGCGGCTGTGGCCGCGGTCGTGGCTCTCGTGGCCCGTTCGAGTTGCGGGCGCACCGTCGCCGTCGCTCGTTCGAGTTGTGGTTTCACGGCTGCCGCGGCCCGTCCGAGCTGCGGTTTCACCGTTGCCGTGGCCCGGGTGAGTCGGGGTCCTACGGTGCGCGCGAGCCGCGCCACCCGCGGCCTCGCGGCCCGCCAAGGCCTCAGCTCTGGCACGACCACCAGCCCCTTTCGCGATCACACACCTGCGTGAGGGACACTTAACCACCAGAACTATGTGTTGATCATGGAGGAGCCACCGGTGGAGTTCGACGTCACGATCGAGATTCCGAAGGGTTCACGGAACAAGTACGAGGTGGACCACGAGACCGGTCGGATCCGCCTGGACCGTCGCCTGTTCACCTCGACCAGCTACCCGGCCGACTACGGCTTCGTCGAGAACACCCTCGGCGAGGACGGCGACCCGCTGGACGCGCTGGTCATCCTGGACGAGCCGACCTTCCCCGGCTGCCTCATCCAGTGCCGCGCGATCGGCATGTTCCGGATGACGGACGAGGCCGGCGGCGACGACAAGCTGCTGTGCGTGCCCGCGCACGACCCGCGCGTGGAGCACCTGCGGGACATCCACCACGTGTCGGAGTTCGACCGTCTGGAGATCCAGCACTTCTTCGAGGTCTACAAGGACTTGGAGCCCGGCAAGTCCGTCGAGGGCGCCAACTGGGTCGGCCGCGCCGACGCGGAGGCCGAGATCGAGCGGTCGTACAAGCGCCTCAAGGAGCAGGGCGGCCACTGAGGCTCCCGCACCCCGCTGTGCCTGAACGGGCCGCACGCACACGCGTGCGGCCCGTTCGCGCGTCTGTGCGCATACTGAGCCGTACTGAAGGGGAGCGCGCAGGGAGCGGATACGGAAGTGACGGACGAGGACCGCGAGCCGGCGGCGGACGAGGACCGTAAGCCAGTTTCGGACGAGGCCAGGGGCGGCAGCGGCGTCCACGCGGTTCCCGTGGCGGCCGGGGCCCCGGGCGGTGGTGACGGGGAGTCGTCCACCACCTCCGAGTTCGCGGTCCCCGAGGGGGCGACCCCGCCGAGGCCCGTGGTCGGTGAGGCCGAGACGACCTCCGAGTTCGCGCTGCCGGACGGGCTAGACGCGCCGCAGCCGCCCGGCGGTGACGCCGACGGGTCCGCCTTCAGCACCCCGAACACCTACCGGGCGCCCGCGTTCACGCCCCCCACGGGCATCCCCGTGGTGAGTCTCACCAAGGACGTGCCCTGGCAGGACCGGATGCGCACCATGCTGCGGATGCCGGTGGCCGAACGGCCCGGACTGGAACTGCCCCACAAGGTGACCGAGGAGGGCGGAGCGGCCGTCCCGCGCGTGCTCGACCTGACGCTGCGCATCGGCGAACTGCTGCTCGCGGGCGGCGAGGGCGCCGAGGACGTGGAGGCGGCCATGTTCGCCGTCTGCCGGTCCTACGCCCTGGACCGCTGCGAGCCGACCGTCACCTTCACCCTGCTGACGATCTCGTACCAGCCCTCGCTCGTCGAGGACCCGGTGTCGGCGTCACGGACGGTCCGGCGCCGGGGCACCGACTACACACGCCTGGCGGCCGTCTACCGGCTTGTGGACGACCTGAGCGACTCGGAGACCGGCACGTCTCTGGAAGAGGCTTACAGGCGCCTTGCGGAGATCCGGCGGAACCGGCACCCGTACCCGGGCTGGGGGCTCACCGTGGCCGCCGGGCTGCTCGCGGGCGCCGCCTCCATCCTTGTCGGCGGTGACCTGGTCGTCTTCGTGGCGGCGGCGCTCGGCGCGATGCTCGGCGACCGGCTGGCGTGGCTGTGCGCGGGGCGCGGGCTGCCGGAGTTCTACCAGTTCACGGTGGCCGCGATGCCGGCGGCGGCGATCGGGGTCGCGCTGACGGCCGCGCACGTGGACGTGAAGGCGTCCGCCGTGGTCACCGGCGGACTGTTCGCGCTGCTGCCCGGGCGGGCGCTGGTGGCCGGGGTGCAGGACGGGCTGACCGGGTTCTACATCACCGCGTCCGCCCGCCTGCTGGAGGTCATGTACCTCTTCGTCGGCATCATCGTCGGGGTGCTGCTGGTCCTGTACTTCGGCGTGAAACTGGGCGCCGAACTCAACCCCGACGCGGCGCTGGGGAGCGTGCAGCGGCCCCTGTGGCAGATCGGGGCGTCCATGCTGGTGTCGCTGACCTTCGCGGTCATGCTCCAGCAGGAACGTTCCACCGTGCTGATCGTGACGCTCAACGGGGGTGTCGCGTGGAGCGTGTACGGCGCGATGCACTACACCGGCGGCTTCTCGCCGGTGGCCTCCACGGCCGTCGCGGCGGGCCTGGTGGGGCTGTTCGGGCAGTTGCTGTCCCGGTACCGGTACGCGTCCGCCCTGCCGTACACCACGGCGGCCATCGGGCCCCTGCTGCCCGGGTCGGCGACGTACTTCGGGCTGTTGTCGATCGCACAGAACGACATGGACGCGGGGTTGGTGTCGCTGACCAAGGCGGCGGCGCTGGCCATGGCCATCGCCATCGGGGTGAATCTGGGGTCGGAGATCTCGCGGTTGTTCCTGCGGGTGCCGAGCGGCTCCGCCGGGGGTCGGCGGGCCGCGAAGCGGACCCGGGGGTTTTAGTTCCGGGTCCGCTTGGTCGGCGTTGGGCGCCTAGGAGCTGGGGGGGGCTGGCCTTCGG
>NZ_LIQQ01000004.1 GCF_001418565.1 Streptomyces graminilatus
ATGTGCGCCGGCTGCGCGGCAAGGTCGAGGACGACCCGGCCCGGCCCCGGCTGATCCGGACCGTGTGGGGCGTGGGCTACCGCTTCGGGCCGGGAGAGGAGTGAGGATGCGCGACACCCTGCTCATCGCCCTGTTCGCCTTCCTCGGCGCGGTCGCCGCCGGACTCCTCGGCGCCGGCGCCCTGTGGCTGGTGCGCCGCCGCTCGCTCACCGTGTCCCTGACGGTGGTGGCCGCCGTCGCCGTGACCGCGATGCTCGCCGGCACGCTGGCCGTGGCGCAGGCGATGTTCCTGTCGGGACACGACCTGAGCGTCGTGACGACGGTCGTCGCGATGGCCGCCGTGGTCTCCCTGGCCACCGCGCTGACACTGGGCCGCTGGGTCGTCGCCCGCAGCCATGAACTCGCCGTCGCGGCACGCTCGTTCGGCGACGGCGGTGCCTTCACCGCCCCCGGCGGCCCGGCCACCGCCGAACTGCGGGCACTCGGCGACGAGTTGGCGGCCACCAGCGCGAAACTCGCCGAATCCCGCGACCGCGAACGCGCGTTGGAGACCTCCCGCCGTGAACTCGTCGCCTGGATCTCCCACGACCTGCGCACCCCGCTCGCCGGTCTGCGCGCCATGTCCGAGGCGCTGGAGGACGGCGTCGCCACCGACCCAGACCGCTACCTCAGACAGATCCGCACGGAGGTCGAGCGGCTCAACGGCATGGTCGGCGACCTCTTCGAACTCTCCCGCATCCACGCCGGCACCCTCCCCCTGAGCTGCACCCGCATGTCGCTGTACGACCTGATCGGCGACGCCCTCGCGGGCGCCGACCCGCTCGCCCGCGAGCACGGCGTCCGGCTGATCGGCGACCGGGTGGCGGCGGTCCCGGTCGAGGTCGACGGCCGGGAGATGAGCCGGGTTCTCGGAAACCTGCTGGTCAACGCGATTCGCCGGACGCCCGCCGACGGCACGGTCGCGGTCGCCGCCGAGCGCTCTCCGGACGGCGTGGTGGTGTCGGTCACGGACGGCTGCGGCGGCATCCCCGAGGCGGACCTGCCGCGCGTCTTCGACACCGGCTGGCGCGGCACCCACGCCCGGACACCACCGGCGGGCGCGGGCCTCGGCCTCGCCATCGTGCGGGGGATCGTGGAGGCGCACCAAGGGCGGACGAGCGTACGCAACATCCCCGGCGGCTGCCGTTTCGAGGTGACGCTGCCCGCCGCCCAGGAGTGAGGTCACTGCGGGCCGCGGGCCTCGGCGGCGCGATTGTGCGGGGGATCGTGGAGCCGCACCAGGGGGCGGACGAGCCCCTACGCAACATCCCCGGTGGCTGCCGTTTCGAGGTGACGCTGACCGCGGCCCGGGGGTGACCTCACCCCCTGGGAGTGAGGTCACCCCCGGGCGAACTCCCGCATGCCCTCCTCGAAACCGACCTGCGGCTTCCACCCCAGCTCGGCCCGCAGCCGCGCCGAGTCCGCGGTGATGTGCCGGACGTCGCCCAGCCGGTACTCGCCGGTGACGACGGGCTCGGGCCCGCCGTGCGCGGCGGCCAGCGCACAGGCCATCTCCCCGACGGTGTGCGGCTCACCGCTGCCGGTGTTGTAACTGGTGAGCGCTCCGCAGGGCGCCCCGGCCTCCAGCGCGGCCACGTTCGCGGCGGCCACGTCCCGCACATGCACGAAGTCCCGCCGCTGCCGCCCGTCCTCGAAGACCCGGGGGGCCTCGCCCCGGGCGAGCGCTGAGCGGAAGAAGGAGGCGACACCGGCGTACGGGGTGTCGCGGGGCATCCGGGGCCCGTACACGTTGTGGTAGCGCAGCGACACGCCCTGCCCGCCCGTCACCCTGGCCCAGGCCGCCGCCAGATGCTCCTGCGCGAGCTTGGTGGCGGCGTACACATTGCGGGGATCGGCGGGAGCGTCCTCACCCACCAGCCCGGGGGAGAGCTCGGCCCCGCACACCGGGCAGCCCGGTTCGAACCGCCCCGTGTCCAGCGCGGCGACGGCTCGCGGCCCGGGCCGCACCACCCCGTGGAGCGGACACTCGTACCGCCCTTCCCCGTACACGACCATCGACCCGGCCAGCACGAGACGCCGTACGCCCGCCTCGGCCATGGCGGCGAGCAGGACGGCGGTGCCGAGGTCGTTGCGGGAGACGTACTCCGCCGCGTCGGCGACACCGTCACCGAGCCCGACCATCGCCGCCTGATGACACACGGCGTCGACACCGGCCAGCGCGCGGGCGACGGCCGCGGAGTCGCGCACATCGCACGCCGGGTCCGCCCGGACGTCGTACACCACCGGCTCGTGCCCGCGCGCCCGCAGCGCCTCGACGACATGGGACCCGATGAACCCGGCACCGCCGGTGACCAGTACACGCATACCGCCACGCTAGGTCCGCACCCGCGCCGGACCGCGCCGCCCGCGCGGTACGTCATCACTCGGTAAGACGTTGTCAGAGGTTTCCGACGCGCGGCACCGGGACAAAGCGGGCCGGCCGCGAGACCCTGACCATCATGAACACACCCCCTCCGCCCCGCTTCGACGACCTCACGGCCCTGTTCGTCAACTGCACCCTCAAACCCTCCCCGCAGCTCAGCCACACCCAGGGACTGATCGACAAGAGCGCGGCGATCATGATGGAGCAGGGGGTAACCACCTCCGAGATCCGGGCCGTCGACCACGACATCGCCCCCGGCGTGTATCCGGACATGACCGAGCACGGCTTCGCGGCCGACGAGTGGCCCGCGCTGTACGAGCGGGTGATGGCCGCCGACATCCTGGTGCTCGCCGGACCGATCTGGCTCGGCGACAACAGCTCGGTGACGAAGCGGGTGATCGAGCGCCTCTACGCCTGCTCCAGCCTGCTCAACCCCCAGGGCCAGTACGCCTACTACGGCCGCGTCGGCGGCTGTCTGATCACCGGCAACGAGGACGGCGTGAAGCACTGCGCGATGAACGTCCTCTACAGCCTCCAGCACCTCGGCTACACGGTGCCGCCACAGGCCGACGCGGGCTGGATCGGCCCGGCGGGACCCGGACCGTCGTACCTGGACCCCGGATCGGGCGGCCCGGAGAACGACTTCACCAACCGCAACACCGCCTTCATGACCTGGAACCTGATGCACGTCGCGGCCCTGCTCAAGCGCTCGGGCGGCATCCCCGCCCACGGCAACCAGCGCACCGAATGGGACGCCGGCTGCCGCGCCGAAGCCGAGAACCCCGAACACCGCTGAGCGGTTCGGGTCCCTCAGATGTCCCGGAAGAGACCAGCTAACGCCGTGACCTGTGGGGTCTTGCTGTCGTAGGTCGTTGACCTGCATGAATTCCCTTTTGGTTGTTTCATGCTCGTGCTGGCTGACGCGGCCGGAAGTCCCAGGAAAGTCCCAGAGAACTCCCACGGGCAGGAGCCACTCTTTCGGCTCTGCACAGGGCATACGGATGCGCTGTGGGCTGGTGATCGTGGATCGACGGTCAGACCCGAATGAACGGCAACGCGCACTGCTCGAACGGCTCGCTGTTGGTGAGGAGCGTCCCGCAGCCTGGGCGCCGGGGAATTGGCGGTCGGCTTATGCATTGAGTGATCGAGGTTTGCTGAGGATCAGTCGGGGCGGCGGGGAAGCGCTCGTGGAGGTCACCGAGGATGGTCGCTGCTTCCTTCGACACGGTGGTCGTCGTGAGGATCCGATGTCGACTGAAGGGGGCGACCGGGCGGCATCCACTGGATCTGCCGGGCGCGCGGGCGCGGCGGATGGTGACTCTTGAGCCGGTTACCAAGGCTCCTGCCCTGGGGCTTTGCTCGTGTGTGTGACTGAGCTCGGACTCGGGTTGTCGTAGCCGTGCACTGTCCGGACGGCATCGCTGTCCGGTTCCGGGGGCTTCACGGTCGGCCGGGGGCGCGGCCCGCTGGGAAGCGTGGGCGGGGCGGGCGCCAGCCGTACCCGAGTGATCTGTCGGATTGGGCATGGGAGTTGATCCGGCCGGTCGTGGCTCTCCGGAAGGCCAGGCACACCTCGGTCAGCGGGCATGCGGGCCAGTACGCGATGCGGGAGATCGTCAACGCGATCCTCTACCAGGCCCGCACCGGCTGGTCGAGTGAGGGAAGGCGCCGTTCGAGGCCATCGGGGCATCGTCCCCGAAGGCGATGGGAGGGGGTAGTGCCGGTCGGCCCGCCTCTGCCATGTCCCGGTAGGAGCCCGATGCGACCGCACCGTCCGGGGAGCGGCGCGGGTGGTGTGGGGCCCGCGCGGGCCTACGGAGAGCGGGTGGGCCGGGACCGTTCCCGGGGCCGACTACCTGGAACTAGGGCCTCATGGCCCATGTCGCCAAGGTGCTCGGATGCGGACAGTGGCTGGGTGGGTGCGGCGCGGAGCCCGTGGTTCCGAGGCTGCCTCCGTGTCACCGGGGAACTTCGAGTGAGTGAGGGAAAGGACGGACACCATGGTCCAGCCGTCGACGAAGCGGAGTGACGGGCCGGCTCCAGGGGCGCCCGTGTCCGGCCGGGCATGGCTGATGCTGGCCCTGGCCACGGTCGGTTTCGCCGTCAACTTCTGGGCGTGGGCCTTGCTGAGCCCGCTCGGCCCGCGGTTCAAGGACGTCCTGGAGCTGAGCTCCTTCCAGCAGTCGCTGCTGGTGGCGGTGCCGGTCGTGGTCGGCTCCGTGGGCCGGATTCCGATCGGCGCGCTGACCGACCGGTTCGGCGGGCGGGTCATGTTCCCGATCGTGTCCTCGGCCACCATCGTGCCGGTGCTCTACCTCGGCCTGGCCGGTCACTCCTCCTTCGCCGCGCTGCTGGCCGGCGGATTCTTCCTCGGTATCGGCGGCACCGCCTTCGCCGTCGGTGTGCCCTTCGTCAACGCCTGGTTCCCGCCCGAGCGGCGGGGCCTGGCCATCGGGCTGTTCGGCACCGGCATGGGCGGCACCGCCATCAGTGCCCTGACCACCGTGAAGCTGGTCGACGCGCACAGCATGTCGACACCGTTCCTGATCACGGCCGCGGTCCTGGCCGGGTACGCCGCGACCGCCGCGCTGCTGCTGCGCGACGTGCCCGGCCGGATCGTGCCGACGGAACCGCTGACGCGTCGCCTGGCAGCGACAGCCCGGCTGGGCATCACCTGGCAGGCGTCCGCCCTGTACGCGGTCGCGTTCGGTGGCTATGTCGCCTTCTCCGTCTACCTGCCCACCTATCTCAAGACCGGCTACGGGCTCACACAGGGGGACGCCGCGAACCGCATGGCGGGGTTCGTGCTGCTGGCCGTGGCGATGCGTCCGATCGGCGGCTGGCTGTCCGACCGACTGGGCCCGGTCCGGGTGCTGGCCGCTTCGCTGGCCGCCGTCGCGGCCGGGGCGGTAGTGCAGTCGTTCACTCCGGCGATGACACCGATGGGCACCGTCGCCTTCCTGTCCATGGCCGCCGCGCTGGGCGCGGGCAGCGGGGCGACGTTCGCCCTCGTCGCCCTGCTGACCCCGGTGAACAGGATCGGCTCGGTAACCGGCGTCGTCGGTGCCGCAGGCGGCCTGGGCGGCTTCCTCCCGCCGCTGGTGATGGGCTCGCTGTACGGGAAGTACGGCTCCTACGCGGCCGGTCTCGTCCTGCTCGCGCTGGTGGCCGCGGCGGCACTGGGCTTCACCCTCACCGGTGTCCGCTCCGCCGTCGCCCGGGGCGACGTCCCGGCTCCGCGTCGTACCGGACATGGACCTCGGCCCGGCCCCGCGCCCACCACGGTGTGAGCACCGGCCACCGGGAACGAAGGACCGGACAGACCTCGAACAGGTAAGGAGCAGCACCGTGTGTGAGTACTGCGGCTGCCAGTCGCTGGCGTCGATCGACGAACTGACCCGCGAGCACGACGAGGTCGTCCGGCTGATCAGTCATCTCCGTCCCGCCCACGAGGACGGTGACGTGGGCGGGATGGCGCGGGTCGCCCGCCGGATCGCCACCGTGCTCGGCCCCCACACGCAGGTCGAGGAGCAGGGCCTGTTCCCCGCGTTGGCCAGGGACTTTCCCGAGCAGATCTCCGCTCTGGAAGCCGAGCACCGCCGCGTCGAAGCGGTGCTGGCCGAGGCCGCCGACAACATCACGCCCTCGGACCCGGCCTGGCCGGACCGGCTGATCGGGACGATGGCGATGCTGCGCGACCACATCCTCAAGGAGCAGGACGGCGTCTTCCCGGCCGCGCTCGCGAACCTCGGCACCGCGGAATGGGAAGCGGTGGAGGCCGTGCGCGCAGAAGCGGGCAGCGCTCTGTCCCGGCCGGCTGCCTGATGGGCCGCCCAAGGCCCATCACCGGGCGGGCCGGGCCGTTTCACCCCTCCCGTCCGCCGGAGAGTCCCGCCCCCGGGCACCGTCCGGCTCGACCGCGCGGAACCCGGGTGGCCGGTTCGACGCGGAGACGATCCCCGCCGGCCGGGCTCCGCACGAATCTCGCGTCGTTGTCGACCTTTCGCCGGACAGCGCCCGTACAGTCGGGTGCGCCAGTCTGGAACACGTCTCGAACGGGCCTGAACGCCCGGAGCGGAGTGGCACGTTGGGCACGAGAGACAGTCAGGCGCGGGCGCGCATGGACGGCGAGCTGGCAGAGGCACTGGTGCGCAGCCGCCGCTTCTTCAGCCGGGCGGAGGTCTCCGAGGATCTGCGCACCCTGCACCGCAAGGGCGGCCGGCAGGCGGACGACTTCTACCGGGACCGCTGGTCGCACGACAAGGTGGTGCGCTCCACCCACGGGGTGAACTGCACCGGCTCCTGCTCGTGGAAGGTGTACGTCAAGGACGGCATCATCACCTGGGAGGCCCAGCAGACGGACTATCCCTCGGTGGGCCCGGACCGCCCCGAGTACGAGCCGCGCGGCTGCCCGCGCGGGGCCGCGTTCTCCTGGTACACCTACTCGCCCACGCGGGTGCGCTACCCCTACGTACGCGGCGTGTTGCTGGAGATGTACCGGGAGGCCAAGGCCCGCCTCGGCGATCCGGTGGCGGCCTGGGCGGACATCGTCTCCGACCCCGTACGCGCCCGCCGCTACAAGGCGGCGCGCGGCAAGGGCGGTCTGGTACGGGCGGGTTGGGACGAGGCGGTGGAGATGGTGGCCGCCGCGCATGTGCACACGATCAAGGAGTACGGGCCGGACCGGCTGGCCGGGTTCTCGCCCATCCCGGCGATGTCGATGGTGTCGCATGCGGCGGGAGCACGTTTCTACTCGCTGCTCGGCGGTGTGATGCTCTCCTTCTACGACTGGTACGCCGACCTGCCGGTGGCCTCGCCGCAGGTGTTCGGGGACCAGACCGACGTGCCCGAGTCGGGGGACTGGTGGGACGCCGGCTATCTGATCATGTGGGGCTCGAACCTGCCGGTCACCCGTACGCCCGACGCGCACTGGATGGCTGAGGCCCGCTACCGGGGACAGAAGGTCGTCGCGGTGTCGCCGGACTACGCGGACAACGTGAAGTTCGCCGACGAGTGGCTGGCGGCCCAGCCGGGCACCGACGGGGCCCTGGCGATGGCCATGGGTCACGTGATCCTCAAGGAGTTCTTCGTCGACCGGCAGACGGGGCACTTCACCTCCTATGTGAAGCGGTACACCGACCTGCCCTTCCTGGTCGTCCTCGACGAGGCCGAGGACGAGCCGGGCACCTGCACGCCGGGCAAGTTCCTGACCGCCGCCGACCTCGGTGGCGAGGCCGCCGAAGCCGAGCACGCGGAGTTCCGTACCGTGCTGCTGGACGCGGCCACCGGGGAGCCGGTGGTGCCGAACGGCACGCTCGGCGACCGCTACGGCGAGGCCGGGGCCGGGAAATGGAACCTCGACCTGGGCGACACGGATCCCTTGCTGTCGGCCGACGGCGGCGGCGAGGTGCCGGTCACGGTCGGACTGCCGCGCTTCGACGCCCTGGACGGCAGCGCGGACCGGCTGCGGCGCGGAGTACCGGTACGGCGGGTCGCCGGACGTCTGGTGACCACGGTGTACGACCTTCTGCTGGCCCAGTACGGGGTGGCCCGTGACGGCCTGCCCGGCCGCTGGCCGTCCTCGTACGAGGACGCGACGGAGCCGTACACCCCGGCCTGGCAGGCGGCGATCACCGGCGTGGACGCCGAGCGGGCGGCCCGTGTCGCCCGGGAGTTCGCCGCCAACGCCGAGGAGTCCGGCGGCCGTTCGATGATCATCATGGGGGCGGGCACCAACCACTGGTTCCACTCCGACACCATCTACCGCGCCTTCCTGACCCTCACCACACTCACCGGCTGCCAAGGGGTGAACGGCGGCGGCTGGGCCCACTACGTCGGGCAGGAGAAGGTCCGTCCGATCACCGGCTACTCGGCGATCGCGACCGCCGCCGACTGGAACCGGCCGGCCCGGCAGATGATCCAGACCGCCTACTGGTACCTGCACGCCGACCAGTTCCGCTACGACCCGTTCTCCGCCGACACCCTCGCGGCGGCCGGTCCCGGCCGGGACGGCCCGTTCGCCGGGAAGACCACGGCGGACGTCATCGCGCAGTCGGCCCGGATGGGCTGGATGCCGTCGTACCCGACCTTCGACCGCAACCCGCTGGACCTGGCCGATGAGGCCGCCGCCGCGGGCCGCCCGGCCGCCGAGCACGTGGTGGACGAACTGAAGGCCGGGCGGCTGCGGTTCGCGGGCGAGGATCCGGACGCACCCGAGAACTTCCCCCGGGTGCTGACCATCTGGCGGGCCAACCTGCTGGGCTCCTCGGCCAAGGGCAACGAGTACTTCCTGAAACACCTGCTCGGCACCGACCACGCGGTCCGGGCGACCGAGGCGCCGCCGGACGCCCGCCCGCGGGACGTGGTCTGGCGGGAGGAAGCCCCCGAGGGCAAGCTTGACCTCCTGCTCACACTGGACTTCCGCATGACCAGCACCACGGTCTTCTCCGACGTGGTGCTGCCGGCCGCCACCTGGTACGAGAAGCACGACCTGTCCAGCACGGACATGCACCCCTTCGTGCACGCCTTCAACCCGGCGATCTCCCCGCCCTGGCAGACCCGTACCGACTGGGACGCCTTCCACACCCTCGCCGAGGAGTTCAGCCGACAGGCCGCCGGTCATCTCGGCGTACGGAGGGACGTCGTCACCGCGCCGCTGCTGCACGACACCCCCGACGAACTGGCCAACCCGCACGGGACGGTGCGTGACTGGAAGGCGGGCGAGTGCGAACCGGTGCCGGGCCGCACCATGCCGAAACTCGTCACCGTCGAACGCGACTACGGGGCGGTGGCGCAGAAGATGGCCGCGCTCGGCCCGCTGCTCGACTCCCTGGGCGCCACCACCAAGGGCGTCACCTTCGAGGTCGGCCGCGAACTGGAGTACCTGCGGCACAAGAACGGCACCGTGCGGGGCGGAGTGGCTGACGGGATGCCCTCGATCGCCCACGACACTGATGCCTGTGAGGCGATCCTCGCCCTGTCCGGCACCACCAACGGACACCTCGCCACCCAGGGCTTCCACACCCTCGAAGCGCGTACGGGCAGGCAGTTGGCGGACCTCGCGGCCGAGCACGAGGGGAAACGGATCACCTTCGCCGACACCCAGGCCGCTCCCGTCCCGGTCATCACCTCACCCGAGTGGTCGGGCTCGGAGACCGGCGGGCGCCGATACTCCCCCTTCACCATCAACGTCGAGCGCCTCAAGCCCTGGCACACCCTCACCGGCCGCCAGCACTTCTACCTCGACCACGACTGGATGACCGCCCTCGGAGAGCAACTGCCGGTATACCGGCCACCGTTGAACATGAACGCCCTGTTCGGCGAGCCACGCGTCGGCGACACCGGCGACACCGGCGAACTCGGCGTGACCGTGCGCTACCTGACCCCGCACAACAAGTGGTCGATCCACTCCGAGTATCAGGACAACCTGTTCATGCTGTCGCTGTCCCGGGGCGGTCCGACGATCTGGATGAGCAAGGAGGACGCGGCGAAGATCGGCGTCCACGACAACGACTGGGTCGAGGCGGTCAACCGCAACGGCGTCGTCGCCGCCCGCGCGGTGGTCTCGCACCGCATGCCCGAGGGCACCGTCTACATGCACCACGCCCAGGACCGCCTGATCGACGTGCCCCGCACCGAGACCAACGGCCGGCGCGGCGGCATCCACAACAGCCTGACCCGGCTGCTGATCAAGCCGAGCCATCTGATCGGCGGCTACGCCCAGTTGACGTACGCCTTCAACTACCTCGGCCCGACCGGCAACCAGCGTGACGAGGTCACCGTCGTCCGCCGTCGCACGAATCAGGAGGTGACGTACTGATGCCCCGTGGCGAAGCCACCATCGGACGTGTCATGGCCCAGATGGCGATGGTGATGAACCTCGACAAGTGCATCGGCTGCCACACCTGCTCGGTCACCTGCAAGCAGGCGTGGACCAACCGCACCGGCGTCGAGTACGTGTGGTTCAACAACGTCGAGACCCGACCCGGCCAGGGCTACCCCCGCCGCTACGAGGACCAGGAGAAGTGGCGCGGCGGCTGGGAGCTCAACAAGCGCGGCAACCTCACGCTGAAAGCGGGCGGCCGTTTCAAGAAGCTGATCACGATCTTCTCCAACCCGGTGCTGCCGTCCCTCGACGACTACTACGAGCCCTGGACGTACGACTACGAGACCCTGACGAACGCGCCGCTGCAGGAGCACACCCCCGTCGCCCGCCCCAAGTCCCTGATCACCGGCAAGGACATGAAGATCGCCTGGTCGGCGAACTGGGACGACGACCTCGGCGGCTCCGTGGACCACGGCGACAAGGACGTGCTGCTGAACCAGGTCTCGGAGAAGGTCAAGTTCGAGTTCGAGCAGACCTTCATGTTCTACCTGCCGCGCATCTGCGAACACTGCCTCAACCCGTCCTGCGCGGCCTCCTGCCCCTCCGGCGCGATCTACAAGCGCGAGGAGGACGGCATCGTCCTGGTCGACCAGGACCGCTGCCGGGGCTGGCGCATGTGCGTGACCGGATGCCCGTACAAGAAGGTGTACTTCAACCACCGCACCGGCAAGGCCGAGAAGTGTACCTTCTGCTTCCCGCGCGTCGAGGTCGGCCTGCCCACCGTCTGCTCCGAGACCTGCGTGGGCCGGCTGCGCTACCTCGGCCTCGTCCTCTACGACGCGGACAGGGTGCTGGAAGCCGCTTCCACCCCCGACGACACGGATCTGTACGAGGCCCAGCGGCAGGTCTTCCTGGACCCGCACGACCCCGCGGTCGTGCGGGCGGCGGAGAAGGCGGGCATTCCCCGGGACTGGATCGAGGCCGCCCAGCGATCCCCGGTCCATGCCCTGATCAACACCTACAAGGTGGCGCTTCCGCTGCACCCGGAATACCGCACCCTGCCCATGGTCTGGTACATCCCGCCCCTGTCCCCGGTGGTCGACGCCGTCCGCGACACCGGCGAGGACGCCGAGGACCACCGCAACCTGTTCGCCGCCGTCGAATCCCTGCGCATCCCTGTCGACTACCTCGCCCAGTTGTTCACCGCCGGCGACCCGGTACCGGTCGACGCGGTGCTCCGCCGCCTGGCCGCCATGCGCGCGTACATGCGGGACATCAACCTCGGCCGCGAGCCGGACGCGTCCATCCCGGCGGCGGTCGGGATGGGCGAGGAGCAGATGTACGACATGTACCGGCTGCTGGCCCTGGCGAAGTACGACGAGCGGTACGTCATCCCGCCCGCGCACGCCGAACAGGCCCACAAACTGGAGGAGCTCGCCACCGAGTGCAGCCTGGACTACGAGGGCGGCCCCGGCATGGGAGGCTCCGGCCCCTTCGGCGAGTCGTCCGGCGGCTCCGCTCCGATCGCGGTGGAGAACTTCCATGTCCTGCGCGACCGGCAGACGGCCGACACTCCGGCCGCCCCCACCGACAAGGCCACCCGCGTCAACCTTCTCAGCTGGGACGGCAAGGGCTCCCCGTCCGGCCTGTTCCCGGACAGACCGTCCGACGGCAGCGAGGCCGACGGGAAAGCCGAGCCGAAGCCATGAAGAGGAAGCCCACGCGCACCGCCCGCACCCAGCCCTGGCACCCCCACGCCTGGCAGGCCCAGTCCCTGCTGCTCGACTACCCCGACGAACAGTTCGAACAGCGCCTGGCCCTGGCCGGCCGGGTCGCCGCCGCCCTGCCGGGACCGGTCGCCCGCCCCCTGCTCCGCTTCACCGCACACGCCGAGCAGACCACCCGCGCCGATCTGGCCGCCGCCTATGTCGCCACCTTCGACCACCGCAAACGCTGCTGCCCGTACCTGACGTACTACGCGTACGGCGACACCCGGAAGCGCGGCATCGGCCTGCTGCGGCTGAAGCAGACCTACGCCGCGGCCGGCTGGCGCCTGGGCGAGGACGAACTGCCCGACCACCTCGCCGTCGTCCTCGAATTCGCCGCCACCGACCCCGCGGCCGGACACGACCTGCTGATCGAACACCGTGCCGGCCTGGAACTCCTGCGCCTGGCCCTGACCGACGACGGCTCACCCTGGGCGCACGTCCTGGACTCCGTCTCCGCCACCCTGCCCGCCCTGGCCGGCGACGACCGCGAAGCCGTCATGCGCCTGGCCGCGCAGGGCCCGCCCGAGGAGCAGGTCGGCCTCGACCCGTACGCGGCATCCCCCGTGTTCCTGCCCGACCCCGTCGTAGGAGGACTCCGATGACCGCGCCCGCACAGCCCCTCACCCTGGCGGCCCAGGCAGGCACCGGCGGAACCCTGCTGTGGGCCGTCCTGCCCTACGTCTCGCTCGCCGTCTTCGTCCTGGGCCACATCTGGCGCTACCGCTACGACAAGTTCGGCTGGACCACGCGCTCCTCCCAGCTGTACGAGAGGCGGCTGCTGCGCATCGGCAGCCCGCTGTTCCACTTCGGCATCCTCGTGGTGCTCCTCGGCCACATCGGCGGCCTGGTCATCCCCAAGGGCTGGACCGAGGCGGTCGGCGTCAGCGAGCACACGTACCACATCGGCGCGGTCGTGCTCGGCACGACGGCGGGTGTCGCCACGCTCGGCGGGCTGGCCATCCTGATCTACCGGCGCCGCACCGTCGGCCCGGTCTTCTCCGCCACCACCCGCAACGACAAGGCCATGTACGTCTCGCTGACCCTGACCATCGCGCTCGGCCTGTCCGCCACGGTGGCCGCCAACGTCGTCGGCGGGGGATACGACTACCGTGAGACCATCTCCCCCTGGTTTCGTTCCCTCTTCTACCTCCAGCCCGACCCGGACCTGATGACCGGTGTCCCCGTGCTGTTCCAACTGCACGCGGCCAGCGCCCTGTTGCTGTTCGCGGCCTGGCCGTTCACCCGGCTCGTCCACATGCTCACCGCGCCGCTGGGCTACCTGACCCGCCCCTACATCGTCTACCGCAGCCGCGACACCCGGCTCGGCTCCCGCCCGCCACGCCGCGGCTGGGAACGCGTGGGGTGATGAGCGCCCGACCCACCGCCGCCCGGTGATACTGCCCGTGACCGCGGTACCGCGGTCACGGCCGGAGCCGTTGCCCGCTGCGGTCACGGGGCGACACACGGCCATGCCCGCCGATCGACGGTTCACCGGTCCGCGACCGGGACCGGGCGAGCGGCAGGCGGGCAGACGGGCAAGGGACCGCCCGGTGGTCCCATCGCGGGCCAAGGGGCCCCGCAACGAGGGAAGTTCGGCCCTGTCGGCGGCGGCAGGGGCGCCGGGACCATCGACGGGACGGGCGGATCTGCTCCCCCACCGGGCCCAGTGCGGTGTGTGGAACAGGACAAGCATCGAGGAGGTATCGGACATTCCTCATCACGGAGTCTTAGCTTAAGCTCAGCTTGACTCTGTCGGGGATCTTGGAGTTTCCCGGTGCGGCGGCAAGATCGACGGGCATGCTCGTGTGGTTCTGCCGACCGATACAGCTGTCGAGGTGTTCGTTGTCCCTTCGTCCCCGTTCCGGTGAGCATGTTCCGCCTCTGACTGCGCAGGTTGCGCGGGCGAGCAACCCGGTTGGCACGACGGCGATATGGGTGCGGGACCGCCTTGATGGGCTGTGGTGCGACGAGGACTTCGCGGACTGGTACCCGCGGGACGGGCGCCCGGGTCTCTCGCCTGCTCAGCTGGCCACCGTCTGTGTGCTGCAGTTCCTGCTCGGTCTGTCGGACAGGCAGGCCGCCGAGTCGGTCCGCTGCCGCATCGACTTCAAATATGCGATGGCCATGGAGCTGGACGACCCTGGATTCCACCACAGTGTGCTGGCCGACTTCCGCGAGCGCCTCGCTGAGGTCGGCCGTGCCGACCGCCTCCTCGACCTCGCACTCGCACGCCTGAAAGAGACAGGTCTCGTCCGCGAGCGCACCACGCAGCGCACCGACTCCACCCATGTCCTGGCTGCGGTGCGTGACCTGACCCGCCTGGAGCTGGTCACCGAGGCGGTCCGCGCCGCACTCGAAGAAGTAGCCGCCACGTCCCCGCACCTCCTCGACGAACTGGTCGACGAGGACTGGGGGCTGCGCTACGGCCGGCCGGTCCGCCTGGGCAAGAACCCCACCAAGCCCAAGACCAGGATCCTCGCAGCCGGAAACGATGCCTTCCGGCTCCTGGAGCACCTCCACCGTCACGGTGCTCACCACATGTCCGGTCCTCGCGTCCAGGCTCTGCGGCAGATCATGGTGCAGAACTATCACCGTGATGCCGCCGGCCGCATGCGCTGGCGCACCGCCGAGAAGGAAGGCGGGGCGGGTCTGCCGCCGTCGTCGAGGGCGATCGTCTCGCCCTACGACACCTCGGCCCGCTACGCGCGGCACGGCCACATCATCAGCTGGAAGGGGTTCGCCGCTCACCTGACCGAGACCTGCGCTCCCGACGGCCCCAACGTGATCACGGATGTCGCCACCACCGCGGCCACCACCCACGACAGCAAGGTCCTGCCCGGCATCCACACCCGCCTTGCCCGGCGCGGACTGCTGCCCGCCGAGCACCTGGTCGACGCCGGCTACACCTCCCTGCCCCACCTGGAACAAGCCGCCCGCGAACACCAGGTCACCGTCTCCGGACCGCTGAAGAGCAACCCCACCCACCAGCACCGCCGAGGCGAGGGCTTCGCCCGGGACGACTTCCACATCGACTTCGACCGTCAGCAGGTGACCTGCCCCCAGGGACAGGTCAGCGCGGGCTGGCACGGCCCCTACCCGACCTCCTCGCCCACCGCCGCCCCGCTGATCGTGGCCAGGTTCACCAAGAGTCAGTGCCGGCCCTGCCCGGCACGCACCCAGTGCACCAGCACCGCCGACAGCGCCCGCACCGTGGGCTTTCCCCCGCGCGAGCTCCGTGACCTGCAACTCCGCGTCCGCGCCGAACAGCAGACGCCCGAGTGGAAGGCCCGATACGCGGTCCGCTCCGGAGTGGAAGGCACGGTCAACGAGTTCGCCCACGGACACGGCATACGGCGCTGCCGCTACCGAGGACAGGGAAAGGCCCATGTCCAGCACGTCCTGACAGCCATCGCCGTCAACATCGAGCGCCTCAGCGGACTGTCACCGGCTGAGGAAGCCCCCACACCCCGCCGACCGACGGCCTTCCAGAACTACCTCGACCAGCGCGAGATCCCTCGCCCGAAGTCCTGGCGAACTCTGGGCAGTTGACTCCGCCGACTCCAAGATCCCCGACAGAGTCAAGCTCAGAAGCTGTTGTTGTTCCGGACGTGAGGACTGTGTTTTCGCTGGTGGGGCGTAGGTTCGGCGATCTCGTGGGAGTGACGGTTTGTCGTGTCGTCGCTGCTGTGGGGGTCGTGGATGCCGTCGGTGGTCGGACTGCTGGAACAGCGCGAGCTGGGTGCTTGCCGTCGGGTGGACGAGTTGCGGGAGGAAGCGGACCGATTCCAGGCCGAACTGGCCGTGGCCGAGCGGGAAGCAGGAGTGGGCGATTGCCCGCTCGAAGGTCGGCGAGGTGCTGGCCCCGGAGGAGCCCGGGCGCGACCGTGCCCGGGCCGACGGGAGTGTGCGGGCCGCCGAAGGATAGCCGGGAACGGTTGCGCAGGCGGCGAAGCCGAAGTCGCAGGTGCCCATGTGGTGTGAGGGGCTGGCCTGGTCGGCGCTGCCGGTGGACTATCAGCGCGTCGTGCAGTTGGGGGCGGACCGGGCCCGGCTCGGTCAGGGGCCGGTGACCTGCCAGGAGATGGCCGCCGCCTTCGGCATGGACGTGGTGCCGGCCCGTGTGGAGGCGCTGCGGTCGAAGGCGAGACGCCTGGTCGCGCGCGGCTGGCTGGCAGAGCCGGCTGCGGGCCGGTTCACGCCCGCCCGCGGTGTGGCCCAGCCAGGCGGCGGCTCATGACCGTGGTCATCGACCAAAGGATCATCGCCTCGGCACTGGCGGTGCGGCGCTCGAAGTCGCGGACCAGGCGGCGGCTGCGCATCAGGTGGGCGAAGAGACGCTCGACGATCCACCGCTTGGCCTTATTTCACTCGAAGGGGTGATATGTGATGTTGATTCCCTAATGGATCAGTATGATCCCCTGGTAGTGAAGCGAGTGCGGGAAAGGGGAGCGATAGGTGCGTAGGGGAGTAGCAGGTGCCTAGGGGGGCCGAGTCCCGAGCCGGCGCCGCAGCCGAGTTCCGAGCCGCCGACGAGACCACGGACCCGATCGCCTTCTGCCCGCTGGACGTGCTACGCGAGACCATGGAGAGCGTCGCCGAGGCGGGCCGCGTGTTCTCCGCCGGGCTCGCCGCCATCGAGCCTGCGACGCTCCCCACCTCCCTGGGGCAGTCGCTGACCTCCGTGATCGAGGCCAACGGCGCTCTGTTCGAGCAACTCACCAGGTTCTCCCGGCGCTCCGCCCAACCGGCCTCCTCACAGACCACCCGGGACGGCGCGCCGGGCGCGGCGCCCGGCGCGCACGCCGTGGTGCTGCGAGGTAGCCCCGGGGAGACAATTGCGGGGGCCTTCCTCCTGGAGAACGTACGGGACGAAGCCATCACTGCGACCCCGCTGCCCACCGCGTTCGTCGACCCGTCGGGGGCCCGGGTCGACGTCGAACTTCGACTGGAACCAGCACAGTTGGCGCTTGGCCCCGGTGAACAGGCCGTGGTCGCTGTGGAGGTGGTCGTCCCGGACCGGCTGACTGCCGTCGGTGAGGTCAGGGGCGCGGTCCATGTGCCGGGTCTCACCGCCTCCATCGTGCCGGTCGTCATCACCGGATGAGCGACCGGGCGCGGGGCGCGCAGTCCCCCGGGGCGATGTCGGATCTCCTCGACTGTCTGGGCGTCGGCGGACGGTGGCCACGCAGACTGGTCCCGCTGGCGATCTGGTTCGGGTTCGGCGCCGCGATGGTCGGGGTTGTCGCCGTGCAGGCGTGCGTCGAGTGGGCGGTCGGTGTCCCGGCCGTCGGCATCGTCTGTGCGGCCGTGGTGATGTGGGGGGTGTGGTCGATATGGCACAGCCACCTCTTCGGCAAGCACCGCGAGGCCATTCTCGCCGCAGCGCTGGAGTATCCGTACCGGCGCGCGTTCTTCCAGGACATCTTCCCCGGCATCACCATCGGCTTCAGCCAGATGCTGCGGCCTGCGTGGAACGGGCAGAACCTGCGTGCGGGCCTGTTTCCCCGGCTGCCCGGGACCGCGTCTGCCTGGCTCGTGCAGTCCGCGGGGCTGGTGGTGCTCCTCGGTTCGGCCGTTCTGTTCGTGGGCGCCTGGCGGGTGCTGGGCGCTGCCCGTGTCGGGTTCGCCTCGGAGTTCCGCGACCCGGATCTGTTCGAACCGGTACAGCGCGGTCCGTACGGCCGAGTGCGCCATCCGCTGTTCTGGTCGGGGATCGGCGTCTCGTGGTCATTCGCGTTGCTGGCGCCCACCACGGCGGGCATGGCCCTCGCCGTGGTGAACACCCTGTACGGCCTGGTCTACAACGTGCTGGAGGACCGGCGCCTTGCCAAGGTGCTCGGCGACCGGTACACCGACTACTCGCGTCAGGTGCCTTGGATCATTCCGGCCCGCCGGTCACCCGAGTCCCGCGACTCCCACCACCCCCACCATTTGCGCAACTCCTACGGCTCCTGCCTGGAGGCGTCGGCGCAACTGCAGGACCGGGAGGTGTAGAAGTGGTCGCGCCAGGTGTGCCGGGCGTCCTGGCGGTCGGTCAGGTGACGGACTGTCGCCTCGTTGCAGCCGGCATCGTCCGGAGTCACGCACACGTTGGCGACGTGGTCGCGGCAGCCGCGCACCCACAGGGTCAGCTCCAGCGCCCGGCGCCCACCCGGTGGCCCGGTGTCGGGCATTCGGATCACCGCGGTCAGGTCGCCACGGCCCATGCTGTCGATCTCGGCGGTGGACGGAGCCCCCTTGGCGAGACCGGCGTCGGGCCCGGTGGCCGCGACGAGGAAGGCGCGGTGCTGGAGCGAGTGGTTGCGCACTACGAAACGCACCCTCAGTACTCCGCCGCAGCCGACCGTTGCATGTACCGGCGGCAGTCGGCGTGGCAGCCAGCCGGGCTCGCCCCGTTCCTCCTCGCAGGCCCAGCCGTGACTGCGGCAGCCTGCCCCGGCCTCGGGCTCGTAGGACAGGCATGAGCAGGTCAGGGGCGCGCAGTGGCCCGCGCCGCCCCATGGGAACAGGAGCCTGCCGAGCACCCCGGCCGCGTCGCGCCATCCCTGGCGGTCCTGGCCCCGGTACTCCCGGCCGTGCCGGTCGTCGGCCCGTCGTCGGCTTGCCGTCGTACTCATGGGGGTCCCTCCGCCGCTGGGTCGTGCTGCTCTGCCGCCGTGTCGTCCTGCTCTGCCGTCGGGTGATCCGCCCGGCCCCCGCGGCGCCGTTCCCTCTCGCCGCCGATGGTCACGCTCACCGGGATCCGCGCTCCCTCCAGCTCCCACAGCCCGTGGTAGCCGCGGGTGGACTGGGCCCGCCGGTCCAGTTGCAGCTCGGCCGTGGCGGTGCCGTACGCGCCCGGTTCTACGGGGCCGTCGAGACCGGTGATCACCAGGCGCGCCGTGCCGCCGTAGCGGTCGGCCAGGGTGTCCCCGGCCTCCTCCAGACGGCTCCTCCCGGTCTCCCGCATCCGGATCTCCGGCATGCGCAGCATGTCTCCGATAGCTGCTTCCAGCGCACCGTTCTGCAGCAGACCGACCCCGTACGCGCGGCGCGGGACGTATGGCGTGTTGCCGGTGTTGTGGAACGTGATGTCCACCCTGCCGGTGCCGCCCGCCGGCAGGTCGAACTGCAGGGTTGCGGGCTGCACCGAGAGCTCTTGCCGTTCGGCCACGGCGATGACGGCGGCCAGGTCCCCGCCCTCGGTGACGATCCTCGCCGGGTACCGGCCGGGCGGCGTGGTGGGGCTCAGTACCAACCGAAGCAGTGTCGTCCCGGTGCCGACCGGGGCGGACAGCAGCCGGTAGCTCAGCTCAGCGTCGTCACAGGCCACCGAGACGCGGCCCCTGGCTGTGGGAGGCACGGCCACAATCGCCTCCGCCGCGTCGGGCGGCCCGGCGAACACCACGGGGGACGGGTCGTTGGTCACGGCGACCCGTCCTCGGGCGGCAGAGGACGCAGCACCGGACGCTCCCTCGGGGGCTCCGTCTGCTCCGCAGGGTTGGGCCGGAACGGCTCGGTGATCATCTGCGCCTCACCGGTCAGGCGCACGGCGAACAGCTGGAGCCCCAGTAGCGATACCCGGACGGTGAAATCCGTCGGGAAATGCGCCCGTACATCGGGGACGCGCGTGATCGACAGCCGTACGTCCACGGGTTCCAGGGCGATCGGATCGAGGCCCACGCTGATCTTCGGCAGTTCCGTCACGCCGACGGACAGGGGATCGATCCCGACCGCGAGTTTCGGTAGTCGGTCGACAGAAATGTTGAAGTCGTGGGGGACCCCGTCGATCGTGATCGGACCGATCGGGCCTTCTACCTTGGTGCGCAACGGCTGCGGGATGTCGACACCCACATTGGCTCCCCTGACGCGGCTTCGGGGCCCGCCCGGCAGGCAGCAGCACGCCGGGAGAAAGCGCCCATCTCACCATCAGGCTACCCAACAAGGTGCGTTCCTTGCATAACATCCGAGATATTGGCATTGGTACCGGCACGACCTGCACTGGCAGCGACCAACGGCGGCTCGACCGGCTCCTGCGAGGCGCCGCCGTACGGCTGACCCGGTTTCCCACTCTCGCGCTGCTCGGCGCGGGATGCGCCGTCGCTTTCCTGGCCGCCCTGCTGCTGCGCCCCGCGGCCTGTCCGCGGATCGTGCGCGTCTACTTCGAACGGGCGGGAGGCGGTGTAGTCAAGGTTGGTCAGCTGCTCGCGACCCGCTACGACCTCTTGCCGCCCGCGTACTGCGAGGAACTGGCCCGGCTGCTCGACGGGCTGCGCCCGGTGCCCGCGGAGCGGATCCGCGGGCGGGTCGAGGCGTCCCTGGGGAGGCGCGTCGAGGAGCTGTTCGCGGAATTTGAGGACGAGCCCCTGGGCACCGCGTCCCTGGCCCAGGTGCACGGCGCGGTCCTGCGGTCCGGTGAGCCCGTGGTCGTCAAGGTGCTCAAACCCGGTGTCGCCCGGCTCGTCACGATGGACATGTGGTTCGTACGGGCCGTGGCCCGGCTTCTCGACAGGGTGCCGCCCTTCATGGACCTGCGCATCGGGACCGCCGCGCGCGAGCTGAGCCGACTGGCGGTCGCTGAACTCGACCTGGAGCGCGAGGCGACCCACCTCTCCTTCTTCCACACGGCGCTGGCCGGGGACGAGCTTCCGCACCACGCGCCGGCACCGTACCGACACCTGTGCTCCGCCGAGGTGCTCACCATGGAACGAATCAACGGGGTGACGGTTCGACAGATCCTGTCCGCCCTGCACCACGACGACCGGGAGCGGCTGACGGCGTGGGCGCAGCGCGGCATCACCGCGCAGGGCGTGGCCCGCCTGGTGTTCCGGTCGGTGCTCGAACAGTCCACGCGGCACCGCATGTTCAACGCCGACCCGCATCCGTCCAACCTGATCGTAAGCGACGGCGGGCGGCTGAACTGGATCGACTTCGGTCTAGTCGGTTGGATGGACGAGAGGCAGTGGTCGCTCCAGCTTCGGCTGCGCAGGGCGTTCGTACGGGGTGAGGTGCACGGCGCCTATCGGCTCTTCCTGGAGTCGGTCGGGCCACTCCCCGGTCGTGACCTGCGAAGCTTTGAGGCCGAGATGAAAGAGGCGATCCGCTCCTACATCGTGGCAGCCCGCGATCCCGGTACGCCCATGAACCGGCGCAGCACAGGTGCCTTCCTGATGAGCACACTGGGCGCGCTGCGCCGGCACCGGTTGCCGATGAGCACCGACGTGATGCAGTTGTACCGCGCGATCCTGGTCGCGGACATGGTAATGCTGCGGCTGGACCCGGGCATCGACTGGCTATCGGAGATGGACGACTTCCTGGTGCGGTACGTGGCCGAGCAGACCCAGGAGACAATACGGGCCGGCGCCCAGGACCCGTCGGGCCTGGCGGCACTGCTGAGCGCGCCCTCGACGATGACCGCGGGCTGGGAGTGGCTTGATCTACGGCTCCTGCTGGGGCCGGAGCGGGCCGCGCCGCCGCCGCCCAGTGCTGCCAACGAGCTGGCGCACGGTCTGGTACGTCTGGTGCTGCTGACCGGGCTTGCCGCGCTCGCCGCGGTGCTCGCGCTGGCGGTGGGGCTGGTGACCGCGCCGGGCTGGCCGGTCGCGGTATGGGTGACCGATCACTGGGTGCGAGCGTTGACGCTGTTGGCGGCGACCAATGTGGTGCTGCGGCAGTGGGCCAGGAGGTTCGTCGGATGACCGGTCACGATGAGACGCCGCTGCCACGGCTGGTGGTCACCCCCGTGGAACCGCCCCGCCTGGACGTCCGCTGGATCGGCGCGATGGCGGAGCGCGCCGCGGCTGCCGCCCTGGAACTGAACAAGGCCATGCTGACCGAGGCTGCCCGAACGGCGGGTCGGCTGGCACGCGGCGCGGTCCGTTCCTGAAGGGCCGGCTCCAGGTCGTACCGGGCAGTCGTCGCGAGGAGGTTCGTTTGACTTGGTCATTTCCCTGAAGAAACCCTCTACCACCTGGGCCGGGTTGAAAGGGCCGGGATGATCGAGCTCTGGGGGTGGCGTCCCCGGTACCTGAGAGGTGGTCATGTCCGCCGGTGCTGGCGTGGTTCAGGTACCAGCTACAGCGGCAGCCTGGGTGACGGCTGTGTGGAGGTCACGGTCTCCGAAGCGGTCCTCTGCGGGTGGGACTTGATGGACGTGACGCGTCCTCACTTCGTGATCGGGCGCGAACGGGGAGCGACGCGTGGAGTTTGTGGCGGAGCTCGGAGCCCGCACCGGTGTCGTCCGGCGGTTCAGGGGTGGGTCACTGGTCCTGCATGCAGTGTGCGGCCCCTCGCCCAGCGTGCTGCCGCCGTGGTCAGCCAGGCGGTGGCCGAGTGGCCGGGGAGGGTGACGCGGCGGAGTGACACGGTGGTGTGTGCGGCAGTACGGGTGATGCCTACGGTCAGGCCCGCAGGTGGCAGCGCGGGCGGGATCGCGAGCACCCCGATGTCCGGAGGCAGATGGCGTCGAGCGCGACCGCAGCCCGCGCACACCGGCCCGTCGTCGCGCCACAGCTCGGTGACGGTCGTCGGCGCCCGGTGGGCGAGCCCGCCGATCAGGAGGTCACAGCGGTCGGCCAGCCGCTCCGGGGAGCGGTCACCCAGCCAGGCGTCGACGGCCAATTGCTGTCGCCAGAAGCGTCGTCGTAGCAGCCCTTGGACGCGCTGGTGCGTCGGCTCCGGCGCAGGGCGCCGCCGCGGCAGGACGATCCAGCCCACCAGGGAGAGGTTTCCGGCTGTGCCCGCGCCTGGAAGGGTGGGTTCGTGACGGCGCAGATCCACGGTCACGCCGATCCGCCGCTGTCCCGACATCGCTGCGACAGCGGACACGACGTGCGCGAACCGCGAAGCGGGCGGGTGGTGCGGGGCGTGCCCGGTGGTCACGTCGTCCATGGCGATCAGCGCGACGGCGTCAGTGGCTTGAGCGGCATCAGTGGTGTTGGCGGTGGGGGCGCCGGTGTCGAGGGCCGTCCTGAGCGGGCGCAGCAGCGGTGTCGTGGCGGGCAGCGCGGCGCGCAGGGCGTCCCAAACGCCGCTCTCACCCTGTGCGCGCAGGGCCCCCCAGGCGTCCGCTGGGGAGGCCGGGCCCTGCGCCCCGGCAGGTAGCCGGACGCACTGGCAGCCACGGTCCGCGTCGGCGCCAAGCAGGCCCGCGTGCTGCAACCCGTCGAGCACCGCCTCCTGGCAGGTGCGGGCATCGCCCGCCAGATGACTCCAGCGGACGACGACCACCGTTGGATCGTCGCTCGCTCTGGCCAGGTCCCAGGGGCCTGCCGAACCCGGGGAGTGGTCCAGCGTGTGCGGTCCGAGCACCGCCGGAAGGCGTCGCACCACCTCAAGACGGCGTGCGCGGTTGCCGACCTCGCGGACCGGGGCCGTTGTGCCCGCGCGGATGAGGGCTTCCAGTACGGCGTCCGCGCGGGCGACGGTCGTACAGCGAAGAAGGACCGTCACGTCACTGTCGGCGGCGGCGTTCAGCCGGGAGAGAAACACTTCCGAGGGTCGGGTCGGCACCGTGTCACCAGCGGATCACAGGCAGCCGTCGCGGCAGAGAGGTGATCAACCCGGCGGGCCTGGGGTCGGGTGCACGCAGCAGCTCCGCCTCCCGCCACAGGAGCATCAGAGCCTCTCGGCCCACCGTCATGCCCAACCGGGCGCCCACACAGTAGTGGGCCCCGGTGCCGAGCCCGGGGTATTCGTCGGGGTCGAGATGGGTCGGGCCGTCCGTCAAGGGCCGGAAGTAACCGGGCAGCCCGTGCCGCTCGTTGGAATGCTGGTGAGCCAGCGGCGGTGCCACGACGAACGTCTCCGCGGACGCCGAGTGGCATGGTCTCCGCTGCCGCCGTTTCGCCTGCTCGTCCGCCTTGAAGACGCGTCTGACCACGAGGTTGACGGCCGGGCGCACCCGGAAGGACTCGCACAGCAACACCTCTGCCCGCCGCGAGTTCACGGAGTCCGGGACGCCGGGCAGCCCGGCCGTCGTAGTCGTACCGGCGTCCACGACATGCGTGTACGCCCACAGCAGGGTGTGGGCTGGTGGCTCGGTGCCCGCGAACAGCACCGTCGCCAGATAGCCCACGGCCTCTTGCACAGGCATCACGCCGTCGGCCGTCCGGCTCCGTAGCCGGGCGGCCAGACCGCCTTCGGCGCAAGGCCCGTGCAGGAGGCTCTCCAGCCAGCCGTACCAGCGGGCAAGTACGGTACGCAGGCGTCCCGCCGGGGTGAACGGCAGTCCGGGCCCGCCGACTGCGATCAGCGGGTTCGACAGCAATCTCGTCCACGCGTCAAACCAGTGCAGGACCCGCCGGATGGCCGTGCCGTCGAGCCGTACGCCCACCACAGCCGCTGCGGTGGTGTGCAGGAAGAGGGCGCGGGCGAATACGGTCAGGTCGACGATCCGGCTGCTGGGGTCGGTCGCCAGCCGCTCGGCCGTCGCGAGCCCCGCGCGCACCACCTGGAGGTCGACGGCACCCGTCGGCCCGCTGCGGATCACGGCGCGGCGCACCGATCGGTGCTCGTCGGGCGGCGCGCCCGGCAGCCCGCCCATGGCGTAGTAGGTGGGGTGGCCGACCAGGCCGAGTGGGAGGACGCCCAGGTCGGCCCACATCGACCGGGAGCCGATGACATGCCTGGCCCACTCCGGCGACCGGCCGATGTGCCAGGTGGCCCCGGCCAGCGAGAAGCTGATGACCTCGTGCCCACCGAACAGCGGCGCCAGGTCGAGCACCGACCGGCGCAGTCCGCGTGCCACTCGAAGGGGTGAGACGGGCTTCGACAGGAAGACCTTCTCGCCGTGCCCCGTGGTGGCGGGCAGCGACACCTCTTTCATGCGGCGGGGGGAGCGGGCGGGCCTGTCGGGTCCAAGCCCGGCTCGGCCGCGGACCGGTGGGCGTCGGTGTCCTCGTCGTGGGCCGGTCGGCCGGCCCGCCTCGGTCCGCACTCCTCGGTCAGATCCCGTACGACGGACGCCAGGTCGCGCAGTAACACGGCGTTGGCGCTGAAGAACGCCGTCACCGCGTTCCCCGGCAGCGCCACGGGGTCGGGATCACGGTCCAGTTCGTTGGCGAAGGTCTGCGAGGCGTGGGCGACACTGCGCGCTGCCCCGGCGGCTGCACGTTTCGCCAGTCCCGCCGGACCGTGCTCCCCATTGCCCTCGGCTGCCGTCCCGGCCATCCCCACACTCCCTTTTCGTGGCTGACTCTTCGTGGGCGATACGAGTGATATGCATCGTCATGCGGGATATATCGCATGTCAGTGTGGCTCCGTGGACCGCTGTCGCCCGAGCCGCCGTACGTCCGGCACCAGTCCGGCCACGCTCTGTTGGTAGTCCCGGTACGACGCGTGGACGCGGCGGCACCGGGCGTCCTCCAGTACCTGGTACACCGGCAGTACGGCCGCGTTCGCCAGTGCCGTACCAAGCGGTCCCGGAGTGCAGAAGAACACCCCGATACCCAGAGAGGTCACCACGCCTCCGACGAACAGCGGGTGCCGAAGCCAGCCGTAGACGCCCACTGTCACCAAAGGCCGTGACTCGGGCCGGATTCGGTACTCGCTCAGGAACAGTGCCCGGGAGACACCCAGCGAGCGGAGTGCGATATGGATCACCGTGGCGCCCGCCGCCACCACGCACAGCCCGACGGCGACCGGCACGGGGCGCAACTGGCCGAATCCCCCGTCGCACGCCCCGACCAGCCCTGGCCGTGCCATCTGGGCGAAGTTCCACGAGACGCCGGGCGCCACCTGGCGGAAGAAGGCGCGTCGGTACGGGAGAGGAGACGCCGCCGTGGCCGCACGCGCATGGTCCCTTGGAAACACGTAGCCGAGCCAGATGAGCCAGGGAATCCACAGAAGGAGTTCCACCACATACGTGCGATCGCCGAAAGGAAGTGCGATTGCATAGCCGCCGACGGTAAAGACAGCCGAAAGGAAGAAAATGTATCCCACGAGGGTGAGCCGTTGACGGAGCGAGACACGCCACCCGAGCGCGGCCAACACGTCATTCACCGTTTTTCACGTCCGAATCGTCGTCCAATCCTACCCGCCAATCCAGAAGGCGTTGATGAACGGAGGGCGGAGGGATGGCGCAGGCGTCGCGGGTGCCGAACCAGCGGTGCCGGTTGCGCGCGACCCACCGGTACACGGCGTCCCGTGGCCGGACTGGCATCGCGCCGATCACCATGGCGATGCGCCATGGCCAGCGCAGATAGCGGGCGCACCGGGCCACCGCGGCTGATCGTGTGTACACCTGCCCGCCTTCGATTACGTACATGGTCTCGTCGTCGACGGCGATGACTCCATGGCGCTCCAGCATGCGAACTGCCGCGTCCGACCGCAGCGCGGCGAACCGCAGCACCGCGACCGATTCGTGCTCGATGATCCACGGAACGAGCAGGGAACACATCACACACGTGGCATCGAACAAAAGGACCGCTTCGTCGGCGAGCGCGTCTTTCCCTCGACTCATTCCCCGGAGCGTAGAGCACAACTCGCATGCATTTCACAGTTGTTCGAGCGAATTCCCTAATTCGAAGGATTTGGGCCCCGCCGATGGTTGACGGCAGTGAACCATTTCCCCCAGGCCAGGCAGGCGGGTGAAGCCCCTGAACGATGTGTTCTCGTGAAGGAGTTCGGGACCCTACGAGGCACTCCGGACCCCGGCTCGCGATACCGGTGAACCAGCAGTGGCTCGGATGACCACCCGCTGCCGATCACGCCCACGACCGGCACGAGCACCCCAATCCTCCGCCCACACAAGCCCCATGACCTGCACATTCAGAATGACCGTCTAAAAGACGGCGAAGGGCCTCGTGACCTGGCGTTTCTCCCACCCCTCGCATCGACAGCGACGGCGAGCAGCTACCCGTCCCGCGCTATCCGCTATGACAGTCGGAGACGCGGTGAGGGCCATGATGCGCGAACCTGCGTCCGGAGTGAGTGGGAGTGGGCTCGTGGATGGGAGCTGGTCGTGGCAGCCTGTTCCGCCCGAAGAGGGGGATGGACTGCTGGTCGTGACGCTCGTTTGAGGCTCTGGGTGCCCGCACGCGGGACGGCGAGCCGGAAAATAGGTCCTGATCTGGCCTTTTCCGAGGATCGTTCAGGCCGACATCGTTCCGATGACGGATCACGTGATGTGTCCTGTCACTCAAAGCCTCCGAGCCCGGCCAGAAGTCCCAGGAAAGTCCCAGAGGCGCCCACGCGTCCCGTCCTGACCCGCATTTCTGCAGGTCAGGAGGGGTTTTATGATACTTTTTCTTAGAACCTTCAGATGTCCCGGAAGATCTCGATCTGCGCCCCCACCGAGTTGAGCCGCTCCGCCAGATCCTCGTACCCCCGGTTGATGACGTACACGTTCCGCAGTACGGACGTGCCCTCCGCCGACATCATCGCCAGCAGGATCACCACGGCCGGCCGCAGCGCGGGCGGGCACATCATCTCGGCGGCCCGCCAGCGCGTCGGGCCCTCGACCAGCACCCGGTGCGGGTCGAGAAGCTGGAGACGGCCACCGAGGCGGTTCAGGTCGGTGAGATAGATCGCGCGGTTGTCGTAGACCCAGTCGTGGATGAGGGTCTTGCCCTGGGCCGACGCCGCGATGGCCGCGAAGAACGGCACGTTGTCGATGTTCAGGCCCGGGAACGGCATCGGGTGGATCTTGTCGATCGGCGCCTCCAGCTTGGAGGGCCGGACCGTCAGGTCGACCAGCCGCGTACGGCCGTTGTCCGCGAAGTACTCGGGCGTACGGTCGTGATCGAGCCCCATCTCCTCCAGGACCGCCAGCTCGATCTCCAGGAACTCGATCGGCACCCGGCACACGGTCAGCTCGGACTCCGTGACGACCGCCGCCGCCAGCAGGCTCATCGCCTCGACCGGGTCCTCGGAGGGCGAGTAGTCCACGTCGACGTCGATGTTCGGCACACCGTGCACGGTGAGCGTCGTCGTGCCGACGCCCTCGATCCGTACGCCCAGCGCCTCCAGGAAGAAGCACAGGTCCTGGACCATGTAGTTGGAGGACGCGTTACGGATGACGGTCACGCCGTCGTGCCGGGCGGCGGCGAGCAGCGCGTTCTCGGTGACGGTGTCCCCGCGCTCGGTCAGCACGATCGGGCGCCCGGGGGAGACGGAACGGTCGACACGGGCGTGGTAGAGCCCCTCCGTCGCCGCGATGTCCAGCCCGAAGCGGCGCAGCGCGATCATGTGCGGCTCGATGGTCCGGGTGCCGAGGTCGCAGCCGCCCGCGTACGGCAGCCGGAAGCTGTCCATGCGGTGCAGCAGCGGGCCGAGGAACATGATGATCGAGCGGGTCCGGCGGGCGGCCTCGGCGTCGATGGCCGCCATGTCCAGCTCGGCCGGCGGCACGATCTCCAGATCGACACCGTCGTTGATCCACCGCGTGCGTACGCCGATCGAGTTCAGCACCTCCAGCAGGCGGTACACCTCTTCGATGCGGGCGACCCGACGCAGCACCGTGCGGCCCTTGTTGAGGAGCGAGGCGCACAGCAGCGCGACACACGCGTTCTTGCTGGTCTTGACGTTGATGGAACCGGACAGCCGACGCCCGCCGACCACGCGCAGGTGCATCGGACCCGCGTAGCCCAAGGAGACGATCTCACTGTCGAGAGCTTCACCGATTCGAGCGATCATCTCAAGGCTGATGTTTTGATTGCCGCGCTCAATGCGATTGACCGCGCTCTGACTGGTGCCGAGCGCCTCGGCAAGCTGCGTCTGTGTCCAGCCCCGGTGCTGCCTGGCGTCACGAATGAGCTTGCCGATACGTACGAGGTAGTCGTCTGCCATGAGGTTGAGGTTATCTCAGATATGAGATGCCGCCCGCTGGGGAGTCCGGGCGGGTGACGTATCGTCAGCGGACCCTGGGGAACGGGCGCGGGCGTTGTCAGTGGGCCCTCGTACAGTCGGTCCTGTGTGCCTTCACGGCATGCGCGAGTCCAGGGAGGAGGGCGGCGCACTGGTGGCCGAGTGGGACGGCGCGGCGGACCAGTACGAGATCACCGTGCGGCGGGTCGAGGCCTGACTCGTAACCGGCGGACCGGAATCAGGCGCGGGCGATAGGTTGCCCGTCATGGCTGAACTGGGGTCCGTCACCTGGCCGCCCGTCCCGATCAGGACCGAGCGGCTCGTGCTGCGCGAGTCCGAGTCCGGGGACCGTGCGGCGTTCGTCGAGTTGTTCGCCTCGGCGGAAGTGCGCACTTACCTCGGTGGTCCTCGACCCCGTGACGAGCTCGAACGCGCGTTGCCTGAACTGCCCGGGCGGCGCCCCGGCCTTTTCGTGATCGAGCTCGACGGGGCGATGATCGGCACGGTCACGCTCGACCGGCGTGACGCGGAGCGTCCGGGGCGTGTACGTCCGGAGGGCGGGGAGGCGGAGCTCGGCTACATGTTTCTGCCGGAGGCGTGGGGACGCGGGTATGCCGCCGAGGCGTGCTCGGCGGCGCTCGGCTGGTTCGCCGACGCGTTTCCCGGCGAGCCGGTGGTGCTCTGCACCCAGACCGCCAACGACCGCTCGATGCGCCTCGCGGCGAAGCTGGGGTTCACCGAGGTGCGACGGTTCGAGGAATGGGGGGCCGAGCAGTGGTTCGGTGTGTGCGTCACGTCTCGCTAGGATGCCCTGATCATGGGCATGATCGCAGCGAACGAGATGATCGCGGTCCCGCCGGGGCAGGTCACGCTGTCGGACCGGCGGACGCAGCGGAGTTGGACGGTCGAGCTCGCGCCCTATCGGCTTGCGGCATTCCCGGTCACCCAGTCGCTGTACGCACAGGTCACGGACCAGCGGCCGAGTGCCGCCCACGGGGACCGGTTGCCCGTCGAGTGCGTTTCCTGGTGGGACGCGGTGCGGTTCTGCAACACCCTGTCCCGGCGTGACGGGTTCACGCCCGCCTACCACTTCCCTGACGACGGCGAAGGGGGCGAAGGCATCGAGTGGGACGCGTCCGCCGACGGGTACCGCCTGCCGACCGAGGCCGAATGGGAGCATGCCTGCCGCGCCGGCACGACCGGGCCGCGGTACGCGCCGCTCGATGAGATCGCCTGGCACCGCGGCAACTCGCACGAGCGGATCCACGACGTGGGTGGCAAACAGCCCAACTCATGGGGTCTTCACGACATGCTCGGCAACGTCTGGGACTGGTGCTGGGACGTCTACGACGCCGAGGTCTACGGAACCTACCGGGTGCTCCGCGGCGGCGGTTGGTTCGACGAGCACTGGAGCTGCCGCGCCTCCGCGCGCCGCCGCAGCCATCCGACCTTCCAGGTCGACGACGTGGGGTTCCGCGTCGCGCGCTCCACCGGCTAGAACTCCGGGAGACCCGGGTCACCGGTTTTGGCCACGGCCACTCTGGCGGCTCGCTCGACTTCGCGCACCGGGCCTCCCAATAGGCCGCGTCGCGCTGTGGAGTGGCGTACCGGGCTGTTGTGCCTGTCGCCCACGCAACGGCACCTGTTTCCCCGGCATCGTCCCACCCCGCAGCCACGCCGTCCGCTCGCCACCGCCCGGTACCAGCCCCCGAAGCGACACTCACCGCGCAACCGGCGGACGTGCATACCGGAGCGACACGCTGTCCGGCACCCCGGTGGGCCAAGTGAGACAGGTCAAGGGCAGCCGGGCATGACCATCCGCCGCCCATGTACTAGAGTTATCTCGACATCGAGATATCTACCCAGACGTGCCGCAGTCGCCAGCTCAGTAAGGCTTGCCTAACTTAGCCTCACCTTAGCGGATCGGCCAAGTAGTCGTGGCGGCAGGATGCGGTGGAACGCGCACATCAATGAAGGAGACTGTCGTGTCGGCGAACAGCTTCGACGCCCGTAGCACGCTCAGCGTGGGCGACGAGTCGTACGAGATCTTCCGGCTGGACAAGGTGGAAGGCTCGGCTCGCCTTCCGTACAGCCTGAAGGTGCTGCTGGAGAACCTGCTCCGTACCGAGGACGGCGCGAACATCACCGCCGACCACATCCGGGCCCTCGGCGGCTGGGACTCGCAGGCGCAGCCCAGCCAGGAGATCCAGTTCACGCCGGCCCGCGTGATCATGCAGGACTTCACCGGCGTGCCCTGTGTCGTGGACCTCGCGACCATGCGCGAGGCCGTCAAGGCGCTCGGCGGTGACCCGGCGAAGGTCAACCCGCTCTCCCCGGCCGAGATGGTCATCGACCACTCCGTCATCGCCGACAAGTTCGGCACGGCGGAGGCCTTCGGCCAGAACGTCGAGCTGGAGTACGGCCGCAACAAGGAGCGCTACCAGTTCCTGCGCTGGGGCCAGACCGCCTTCGACGACTTCAAGGTCGTCCCGCCGGGCACCGGCATCGTCCACCAGGTCAACATCGAGCACCTCGCCCGTACGATCATGGTGCGCAACGGCCAGGCCTACCCGGACACCCTCGTCGGCACCGACTCCCACACCACCATGGTCAACGGCCTCGGTGTGCTCGGCTGGGGCGTCGGCGGTATCGAGGCCGAGGCCGCGATGCTGGGCCAGCCCGTCTCGATGCTCATCCCGCGCGTCGTCGGCTTCAAGCTCATCGGCGAGCTGACCCCCGGCACCACCGCCACCGACCTCGTGCTGACCATCACCGAGATGCTCCGCAAGCACGGCGTCGTCGGCAAGTTCGTCGAGTTCTACGGCGAGGGCGTGGCCGCCACCTCCCTCGCGAACCGCGCCACCATCGGCAACATGTCGCCGGAGTTCGGCTCCACCGCCGCGGTCTTCCCGATCGACGGCGAGACCATCAAGTACCTCAAGCTCACCGGCCGCTCGCCGCAGCAGCTCGCGCTCGTCGAGGCGTACGCCAAGGAGCAGGGCCTCTGGCTGGACCCGTCCGCCGAGCCCGACTTCTCCGAGAAGCTGGAGCTCGACCTCTCGACGGTCGTCCCCTCCATCGCCGGCCCGAAGCGCCCGCAGGACCGTATCGTCCTCGCGAACGCCGCCGAGCAGTTCAAGGTCGACGTCCGCAACTACGTCGCCTCCGTGGACGAGGCCGGCCAGGAGTCCTTCCCGGCCTCCGACTCCCCGGCCGTCGCCCCGAACGGCGCCCCGTCCAACCCGGTCACCGTGACCGCCCCCGACGGTTCGACGTACGAGATCGACCACGGCGCGGTGACGGTCGCGGCCATCACCTCCTGCACCAACACCTCGAACCCGTACGTCATGGTCGCCGCCGCGCTGGTGGCCAAGAAGGCGGTTGAGAAGGGGCTGACGCGGAAGCCCTGGGTCAAGACCACCCTCGCGCCCGGCTCCAAGGTCGTCACCGACTACTTCGACAAGGCGGGGCTCACCCCCTACCTCGACAAGGTCGGCTTCAACCTCGTCGGCTACGGCTGCACCACCTGCATCGGCAACTCCGGCCCGCTGCCGGACGAGGTCTCCAAGGCCGTCAACGACCACGACCTGGCCGTGACCTCGGTGCTCTCCGGCAACCGCAACTTCGAGGGCCGGATCAACCCCGACGTCAAGATGAACTACCTGGCGTCCCCGCCGCTGGTCGTCGCGTACGCCCTCGCGGGTTCCATGAAGGTGGACATCACGCGCGACGCGCTGGGTGTGGACCAGGAGGGCAAGCCGGTCTTCCTGGCCGACATCTGGCCCTCCGAGGCCGAGGTCAACGACGTCGTGGCGAACGCCATCGGCGAGGACATGTTCAGCAAGTCCTACCAGGACGTCTTCGCGGGCGACGCCCAGTGGCAGGCCCTGTCGATCCCCGAGGGCGACACCTTCGAGTGGGACCCGCAGTCGACCTACGTGCGCAAGCCCCCGTACTTCGAGGGCATGACGATGGAGACCACCCCGGTCTCGGACATCACCGGCGCCCGCGTCCTCGCCAAGCTCGGCGACTCGGTCACCACCGACCACATCTCCCCGGCCGGCGCGATCAAGGCCGACACCCCCGGTGGCAAGTACCTCACGGAGCACGGCGTCGAGCGTCGTGACTTCAACAGCTACGGCTCGCGCCGCGGCAACCACGAGGTCATGATCCGCGGCACGTTCGCCAACATCCGCCTGCGCAACCAGATCGCGCCGGGCACCGAGGGCGGCTACACCCGCGACTTCACCCAGCCGGACGCGCCCGTCGCGTTCATCTACGACGCCTCGCGCAACTACATCGAGCAGGGCATCCCGCTGGTCATCCTGTCCGGCAAGGAGTACGGCTCCGGCTCGTCCCGCGACTGGGCCGCCAAGGGCACCGCGCTCCTCGGCGTCAAGGCCGTCATCGCCGAGTCGTACGAGCGCATCCACCGCTCGAACCTCATCGGCATGGGTGTCCTCCCGCTCCAGTACCCGGAGGGTGTCACCGCCGAGTCCCTCGGCCTCACCGGCGAGGAGACCTTCTCCTTCACCGGCGTCGAGGAGCTGAACAACGGCACCACCCCGCGCACGGTCAAGGTGACCACCGACACCGGCGTCGAGTTCGACGCGGTCGTCCGCATCGACACCCCCGGTGAGGCCGACTACTACCGCAACGGCGGCATCATGCAGTACGTGCTGCGCAACCTGATCCGCGGCTAGCCGATCCGGTAACGCGCCTGGGCCGCACTCCCCGTTCTTCGGGCGGGGGTGCGGCCCTTCGCGTGTCCGGGCCGTGTCCGGTCCGTGTCCGGGCGTCGACCGGGTGTACGGCCCCTGTGCGCCAGGCGTTTACATCTTCCCCCTCTGGCGCTAGCTTCGAGAAGGAGTGAGGTGGGAGCGCTCCCACACCGAGCGGACCGGAACCCGTAAAGCGGGAGCCGCTCCCACCTCACCACCCCCCACGCGTCACCCCGTGCACCTCGCGTACCAGTGCACCTCGAACACCTCGCACCTCGCGCACATCCCGTATGGCATTTCACGCGCGCCCCCAGCCCGGGCGCGCCCCTTCACCCGCACGTTCCGTACGTACCGCACGACGTACGGCGCCTCGCGTACGACTGAAGGAGTCCATGGCATGGCCCTGACATCTCTCTCCCCGCCCTCCCCCCGCACTCCACGCCGTCCACCACTCCCCACCCGAGGCCGGGCCTTCCTCCTGATCCTCCTGGCCCTGCTCACCGCGATCCCGGCCCTCGGTCTGGTCGTCACGGCGGGCGGCGACGCGGAGGCCCACGGCACCCCGATGAAGCCCGGCAGCCGTACCTTCCTGTGCTGGGAGGACGCCCTCACCAGCAGCGGTGAGATCAAGGCGATCAATCCGGCCTGCAAGACGGCCCAACAGGTCGGCGGGACAACGCCGTTCTACAACTGGTTCTCGGTGCTGCGCTCGGACGGCGCGGGCCGTACCCGGGGCTTCGTCCCGGACGGCCAGTTGTGCAGCGGCGGCAACCCCAACTTCGCCGGGTTCAACACCCCCAGCGCGGACTGGCCGTTGACCCACCTCACCTCGGGCGCCACCATCGACTTCGCGTACAACGCGTGGGCGGCGCACCCGGGTTGGTTCTATGTCTACATCACCAAGGACGGCTTCGACCCGACCAAGACGCTCACCTGGGACGCGATCGAGCCCCAGCCGTTCCTCAGTGTCGACCACCCGCCGCGCACCGGGTCCCCGGGCACGGTCGACACCAAGTACTCCTGGAGCGGCAAGCTTCCGGCGAACAAGTCCGGGCGTCACATCATCTACATGGTGTGGCAGCGCTCCGACAGCTCGGAGACCTTCTACTCCTGCTCCGACGTCGTCTTCGACGGCGGCAACGGCGAGGTGACGGGCATCAAGGACCCCGGCAACCCGCCCACCGAGCCCCCGCCCGGCGCGTGCACCGCCACCCGCCGTACGACGGGCAGTTGGAACGGCGGCTACCAGTCCGAGGTGACCGTCACCAACTCCGGGACCGTGCCCATGCTCGGCTGGATGGTCGACTGGACGCTCCCGGACGGCCTCGCGGTGGACAGTCTCTGGAGCGGCGACGCCACCTACAACGGCCAGGCGGTGATGGTCCACAACGCCGGGTGGAACGGCTCGCTCGATCCGGGCAAGAGCGCGACGTTCGGATACGTCGTCCGGGGCTCGGGCGGCGAGACGGCGACCACCCTGCCCTGCCGGGTCGGTTAGACGGGCAGGTTCAAGGCAGGGACAGGCAGCGCAATTGGGCTCAAGGCGGCTCAGCGGCTCAGGGCGGACCCGGTGGCCGAATACACACCGGGTCCGCGAGCCGGGCCGGCACGGGGGATGAGGCCCGGGTGGAGTGCGTCTGGGGAAGCGACCGACGGGGGTTGGAGACAACGTTGTCCAGCGGTCCGATCTTCACTCTATCGCTCCGCCGGACAGCGTCGTCAAACGGCTTGCCTCCCGGGCAGGAGCGGACGCGGTACCCCGCGGGTGTGACCCGCGTGCGCGTCCCCTCCGAGGTGCCCGCCCTCCCGTGGTAACGCTGGCGAGCGTCCGCCTCCCTGCCAACGCCAACGTCCACGTGTTCACCCTCGCGACCGGCTGACCGTGACTGCCTCTGGCGGGGCACACCGTCGCACGCGACCATCGACGGATGGGGCATCGGCCGAACCTGCTGGAGGAGTTCAGGTCCGAGGCACGCATCGCCTTCGCGTTCCTCGTCGAGAGCGAGGGCTTCGCCGAGCCGGAGGACCGTGACCTCGGGCTGAGGTACCGCCGCGCGGACCTGGAAGTGTGCCTGTGCTTCCATTCGGGGCGACCTGAGCCGTGCATGTGGACGCATCTGAGCCCGGTCGCGCCGGACGGCACCCGAGGATGGGGCGCGTCGCTGGACGACATCTACACCGCCACCGGCTGCGGCCCACCCCAGGACGTCCCGGGCACTGTCCACAACCGGCGCTCCCTGCTCAAGCGCGTCCACCAACACGCCGACGCCCTAAGCCGGTTGCTGCCCCGCCTCCCCGCCCGCTTCCCCGATCCCTGATCGGCGAAGCGGGCGTCGGAAGGGGGCAGCCCAGCCGGAAGTGGTCAGCCCAGCAACTCCACCTCCGCCAGGGTCGACTCGTCGTCCAGCACCAGCCGGTACCGCGCGTACGACCCCGCGAACGCCACCGAGAACGCCCGCGTCTGCCGGTCCCACCTGAACGCTTCCCCCGAACGCCGGTCCAGTGTCCGCCAGTTGGCGCCGTCCGACGACCCCTGCAACGCCCAGCCCGTCGGCGCGTCGCCCCGGGCCGCCGATGTCAGCGTGTACTGGACGGCCTTCGGGGCACCGGTGACCGGCAGGTTCACGGACGTCACCGTCGCGTTCGTCGCCGACGTGTTGTCGAACAGGGCGCCCGCGCCGGTCACCACGTCCGCCCGTGGTGTCGGCACCTCGTCGTCCTGGGTGATCGAGACCGGGGCCGCGTCCTTGGCCGTTCCCCAGGCCGAGGGCTCGGGGCCCATGTCGAACTCCAGGGTCCCGCCCCCGGAGACGACCGAGTGGGGGAGCGAAGTCGACGTCCAGGACTGCCCGTTGACCTTCAGGCCCTGCACGTACACGTTCCGTGCGCTGTTGGCCGGGGCCTTGATCACCAGATCCCGGCCGTTCTCCAGATGGACCGTGGCCTTGGTGAACAGCGGGGAGCCGATGGCGTATTCGCCGCTGCCCATGACGAGCGGGTAGAAGCCGAGCGCCGAGAACAGGTACCAGGCCGACTGCTCGCCGTTGTCCTCGTCGCCGTGGTAGCCCTGGCCGATCTCGCTGCCCGTGTAGAGCCGGGAGAGGACCTCGCGGACGTTCTTCTGTGTCTTCCAGGGCATGCCGGCCGCGTCGTACAGGTAATTCACGTGGTGGGCCACCTGGTTGGAGTGGCCGTACATGCCCATCCGGACGTCCCGGGCCTCCGTCATCTCGTGGATGACCCCGCCGTACGAGCCCACGTACTCCGGTGACGCCGTCTCCGGGGTCCCGAAGTAGTCGTCGAGCTTGTCCGCGAGACCCGCCCGGCCGCCGTACAGATTGGCCAGGCCCCGGCTGTCCTGCGGGGCGGTGAAGGCGTAACCCCAGCCGTTCGTCTCCGTGTAGTCGTAACCCCAGACACGCGGGTCGTACGCCGACGACGCCACCCGCCAGTCACCCCGCGCGTCGCGGCCCTGGAAGAACCCGGCCTCCTTGTCGAACAACCGCACATAGTCCTGGGCCCGGTTGAGGAAGTACTCGGACTCCTCCTGGTAGCGCTTCTGCCCCGTCTCCTTGTACAGCCCCTGGCCCATCCGGGCGATGCCGTAGTCGTTGAGACAGCCCTCCAGCGCCCATGACAGGCCCTCGCGCGTCTCGGTGCTCGTGTAGCCGAGGAAGGGCGAGGTCGCCATGCCCTTGCGGCCCACGCCCGACATCGGGGGCACGACGGTCGCGTTCTTCAGGGCGGCGTCGTACGCCGACTTGGCGTCGAACCCGACGCCCTTCACATAGGCGTCGGCGAACGCCACGTCCGACGAGGTGCCCGTCATCAGGTCGGCGTACCCGGGGGAGGACCACCGCGAGGTCCAGCCGCCGTCCTTGTACTGCTGCACGAAACCGTCCGCCATCACGCCCGCCTGACCGGGCGTCAGAAGTGAGTACGCCGGCCAGGTCGTCCGATACGTGTCCCAGAAGCCGTTGTTGACGTACACCCTGCCGTCCACGATCTTCGCCCCGGTGTGCGTCGGGGTGTCGGGACCCGGCATCGGGGAGAACGGAGACGCGTACTGGAACTTCGAACCGACCTTTTCGAAGCCGGAGTTGGGGTACAGATACAGCCGGTACAGGCTGGAGTGGAGAGTTGTCAGCTGGTCCTGCGTCGCCCCCTCCACCTCGACCTTCCCGAGCAGCCCGTCCCACTGCCGCTGAGCGTCGGCCCGTACGGTCTCGAAGGACGTACCGTCCGGAATCTCCTGCCGCAGGTTGGCCTTGGCCTGCTCGACGCTGATCAGCGAGGTGGCGAGCCGCAGCGTCACCACCCCGGTGGGAGCACTGAACCGCATACGGCCCTTGACCCCGGTCCACGATGCCGAGGTGACCTCCGCGTCGTCGTCGAACACCCCGTACACGAACAGGCGGGTCGCTCCTGTCGACAGCCCCGACTTCACGTCCGAGAAGCCGGTGAAGGAGCCGTTCTCCGGGTCGAGGGTCAGGCCCGCCTGGTCGGTGACATTGTCGAACAGGACGCTGGCGTCGTCGCCGGGGTAGGTGAAGCGCAGGACCGCCGCGTGGTCGGTCGGTGTCATCTCGGCCCTGACGCCGTTCTCGAACCGCACCCCGTAGTAGTAGGGCCGCGCGGTCTCGTTCTCGTGCCGGAAGGCCAGCGCCCGTGCCGTACGGCCCGTGTCCGGGGTGCCGGCGGCGGCCGACGGCATCACCTGGAAGGTCTGCCGGTCACCCATCCAGGGGCTCGGCTCATGACTCGCGCTGAACGCCTGGATCGTCGGCAGATTGTCGGCGTTGTTGGCCCGCGCGTAGTCGTACAGCCAGCTCAGCGAGCCCGCGTTGGTCACCGGAGTCCAGAAGTTGAAACCGTGCGGCACGGCCGTCGCCGGGAAGTCGTTGCCCCGCGAGAAGGCACCGCTGGAGTTGGTGCCCCGGGTCGTCACCGCATAGTCGGACAGGTGTTCCCGGGGCGGCTCGGGAGCCACCGTCCGCAACGCCACGTCGTCGATCCAGCCCCGGAACCTCGCGGGACCGGCCGGTGAGTCGTAGGCCACCAGCACCCGGTCGACCGTCCGCCCCTCCGCCACCGCCCCGATCCGCGAGGCGACATGGTTCCACTGGTTGACGTACAGCCCCTTGGCCGCGCCCTGCCCCTGCGGCGTCAGGGCGAACCCGTGCTGGTCGACCGCCGCGAGTTCACTCAGAAGGGTGCCGTCCGTGAAGGCGAGGTCCACCGACACGTTCGTGGCGTCGTAGTCGCGGTCACCGTCCGCCATCGACGGGAAGATCCGGTACGACAGTTCGGTGTCCCGGTCGACGGCCACGTCCACGTCGAACACCTTGTTGTACGAGTACGCCCGCCCGTCCGCCCGATGTGTTCCGGCGTAGCGCAGCGCCCGTTTGCCCGTGAAACCGGCGCGCGCCTTCGCGGTCGGCGATCCGCTCGGGCCGTGGTCGACGAGCGACAGCATGTCCCGGGGCACGGGTGGGTCGCCGTCGCCCGTCGAGAACTGGACATCGGCGAGCTGGGTGATGGCACCCCCGTTGTTGCCTCCGATGTCGATCCTGAAGTGCTGGTAGGTGGCGGGCGCGGCCAGGTCGTACGACCGGGTCTGGAACCGTTCGGCGAACGACTGGCCCGAGCGGCGGTCGAGGGTCCGCCAGCCCGTCGTACCGTCCGCCGAGCCCTGGAGCGTCCAGTCGGCGGGGTCGCGTTCGGCGTGGTCGTTGGCCGAGGTCAGCGCGTAGGTGACGACCCTGACCGGCTCGTCCAGGTCGAACTCCGCCCAGCCGGTCGACGCGAACGTCAGCCACTTGGTCCCCGGCTCGCCGTCGACGAGGTTCTCCTTCACCTCGCCCCCGGTGGTGTTCTCGCCGCTCGCCCGTACGTCCGTCACCTGGTCGGTCGCGTTGCCCGGGATGCCGGTGGTGTAGGCGCCGTCGGCACCCGAGGCCCGCTTCGTGCCGTCCGGCCCGGTGTCGACGGTGTTCAGCCAGTCCGGGGCCGGCTCACCCGGCTCGAACGAGGAGACGAACTCCCGGTCGGCGGCCGGTTCGGTGGCCGGGAGGGCGGTTGCCGCACCCGGTCCGCCGATCACCAGTGCGAACGTCGCAGCAATGGCCGAAAATGACCTGAACTCCCGCCCGTACCAACCTCTGTACCGAACTCCCTGCCGCATGCGAGAGCACTCTCCCTACTGCTGGACAACGTTGTCAGCTTGCTGCGCAGGAACCAGTAGGGAGTCAAGTGGTCAGTGGTGTCAAGGGTGTTGGATGTGGCATTCGGACCCAATATCGCGAATTCATCGCGCAATGGATGCCCGCGGTCCGCATATTTCCGTGAGGTCTCAACTCGGAAAAGACCCGCGGTCGACCCCGCCCTCGATCTTGCTCCTTTGACGGGAAGTGGACTATACCTGTCGGCGTCTGCCACTGTTCGCCCTGTCGACGCCCCGTCGACGACAGAGGAAACGACAGGTGCGAGGGGACCGGAAGGGTGGTTTGACGTGCTGAACGCGCGGCCCGCCGGGTATTCCCTCTGATCAGGACGCATCACGCACCAGTAGTTCCCGCACGACGCACTTCCCGCACGACGCACTTCCTGCACGACCCAGTTCGACCCGATCGCGGTGCCGGGAGGATCCGGTTCACCGCCTGAGTCCTGGAGAAGGCGAGGACTTGAGCATGGGATCCACTTCCGACGAGAGCCGCACCCCCGACCGCACGTCCGGTACCACCGACCCGACCGGCGCCACCCCCGTCAACGGTGTCGGCCGCCGCGACCTGATCAGGCGGTCCGCGGCGCTCGGTCTGGTCTCCGTCCCCGCGATGGGTTTCCTGTCCGCCTGCGCCAGCAGCGGCGGAGGCGGCGAGGACAAGGCCGCGGCGGGCGAGAAGACCGCGAAGAACCCCCTGGCGGTCAACGACAGCGTCCCGATGGAGTTCGTGCTCTTCGACGGCGGCTTCGGCAAGGAGTACGCCGAGGACGCGGTCAAGCTCTATGAGCGGGGCTTCCCCAAGGCCGGGGTCAGGTTCTCCGCCACCCAGAAGATCCAGTCCACGCTCCAGCCCCGCTTCAACCAGGGCACCCCGCCCGACCTGATCGACAACTCCGGTGCCGAGCAGATGGACATGGGCGTCCTGGCGGGCAAGAACCAGCTCGCCGACCTCACCCCACTGCTGGACGCCCCGTCCTTCGACGACCCGGACAAGAAGGTCCGTGACACCCTGCGCCCGGGCATCGTCGAGATGGGCCGGCTCGACGGCGACCCGGTGTGGATCATGTACTACGCCTACACGGTGTACGGCGTCTGGTACTCCCAGAAGGCCTTGGACTCGCTCGACGCCACCTATCCCCAGACGTGGGACGAGATGCTCGCCGTGTGCGAGAAGGCCAGGAAAAAGGGCATCGCGGGCTGGACCTACGCGGGCAAGTACCCGTACTACCTGCCCTTCTCGCTCTACGCGATGATCGGCAAGGTCGGCGGGGTCGAGGTCCTCGACGCGATCGACAACCTGGAGCCCAACGCCTGGAGGAACCCGGCCGTCAAGGCCTGTTTCGAGGCGTACTACGAGCTCTACAAGAAGGGGTACGTCCTCAAGGGCACCCCGGGCCTGGATCACATCCAGTCGCAGACCGCGTGGGCCAAGGGCAAGGCGCTGTTCATCCCGAACGGCTCATGGGTGGAGAACGAGTCGGCGAACGTCATCCCCGCCGACTTCGACCTCGCCGTCTCCGCGCCGACCGGCATCGACAGCTCCGACAAGCTGCCGTTCGGCACGATCTGGGCCTCCGGCGGTGAGCCGTTCATCGTCCCGGCCAAGGCGAGGAACACCCCGGGCGGCATGGAGCAACTGCGCATCATGCTCAGTGAGGCCTCCTCGAAGAACTTCACCACCAAGGTCAAGTCGCTGACCGCGTACAACGGCGGGACCGAGGGCATCACCCTCACCCCGGGCCTCAAGTCGGGTGTGGCGGCGCTGGCGAAGGCCGGCGACAACGTCGTCAACCCGCGTCTTCAGGACTGGTACGTACAGCTTCAGAAGGAGAAGATCGGGGTGTCGGGGCTCGGCGAGATGATGGCCGGACGGCTCACCCCGGCCGAGGCCATCAAGAAGATCCAGGGTTATGCCGACGAGACCGCGAAGGACCCGTCGATCAAGCACTACAAGCACCAGTGACCGAAGCGTCCAAGAGCTGATCGAGGGCTGATCAAGAGTTGATGGTGTGTCATCGGCGGCGGCACCCGCGCACGGAACGGGGTCTGTGGTAATGCAGCACGGCAAGTACCGTTTCATCATCGGATTTCTGGCGGTCCCTCTCGGGCTGTACGCGCTTTTCGTCATCTGGCCGTTCATCCAGTCCATCTATTACTCGTTCACGGACTGGACCGGACTGAGCCCGGAATTCAAGATGGTGGGCTTCGCCAACTACGAGAGGATGTTCGACGACGACATCTTCTGGAAGTCCCTGCGGCACAGCCTCCTGTTCGCGCTGGTGCTGCCGCTGGTGACGATCGGCCTGGCACTGTTCTTCGCCTTCATGATCAATGTGGGCGGACGGCGGCGCCGCGGCGGACCGGTGATTTCCGGGGTGCGCGGCTCCTCGTTCTACAAAATCGTCTATTTCTTCCCGCAGGTGCTGTCGATCGCGATCGTCGCGCTGCTGTTCGCCTTCGCGTACAACCCGGAGAGCGGCGCGATCAACTCGCTGCTGCGGGGTATCGGGCTCGGCAGTGTCCAGCCGCTGTGGCTGGGCGACCCGGATCTCGCCCTGTGGTGCGTGATGGCGGTTCTGGTCTGGTCGACGGTCGGCTTCTTCGTGGTGCTGTTCTCCGCGGGCATGGCGTCCATCCCGGCGGACCTCTACGAGGCCGCGCTGCTCGACGGCGCGGGCCGGGCGGCCACGTTCTTCCGGATCACCCTGCCGCTGCTGTGGGACACCGTGCAGTCCGGCTGGGTCTACATGGGCATCCTCGCGCTGGGCGCCGAGGCGTTCGCGGTCGTCCAGATCATGACGACCGGGCCCGGCGGCCCGGACTACTCGACGACCGTCATGGTCCTTTACGTCTACCAGAAGGCCTTCCGCGACGGTCAGGCCGCCTACGCAACCACCATCGGAGTCGCCCTGCTCGTCGTCACGCTGGCCTTCGCGGCCCTCGTGATGCGGCTGGGCCGGCGCGAGCGGCTGGAGTACTGACACCTATGACGACGACCGACAGCACACCGCCGGACACGGTTCGCCAGCCGGACGGAGGGCCCGTTCGCAAGACGGAAGTGCCCGCGAAGGGCGGCCGGGAGAAGCGTGAGGGCGGGGTTCTCAACGTCTTCTCGCACGGCATGCTCGTCCTGTGGGCGTTCATGGTCGTGATGCCGCTGCTGTGGGCGGTGATGACGTCCTTCAAGGACGACAACGCGATCTTCAGCTCACCCTGGTCCCTGCCGGACAAGCTGCACTTCGACAACTGGGCGCGGGCCTGGACCGACGCCAACATGAGCGACTACTTCCTCAACACCGTTCTGGTGGTGGGCGGTTCACTCATCGGCACCCTGGTGCTGGGCTCGATGGCGGCGTATGTCCTGGCCCGCTTCGACTTCCCGGGCAACCGGTTCATCTACTTCCTGTTCATCGGCGGCATGAGCTTCCCGATCATGCTGGCCCTGGTCCCGCTGTTCTACGTCGTGAACAACATGGGCCTGCTGAACACGATCCACGGGCTGATCCTGGTCTACGTCGCCTACTCGCTGCCGTTCACGGTCTTCTTCCTGACCGCGTTCTTCCGGACCCTGCCGACGTCGGTGGCGGAGGCGGCCTTCGTCGACGGTGCCTCGCACTCCCGGACCTTCTTCCAGATCATGCTGCCCATGGCCAAGCCCGGACTGATCAGTGTGGGCATCTTCAACTTCCTCGGCCAGTGGAACCAGTACATGCTGCCGACGGTGCTCAACACCGACCCCGACAAACGGGTCCTCACCCAGGGGCTGGTGCAGCTCGCCGCCGCCCAGGGCTACAAGGGCGACTGGTCGGGTCTCTTCGCGGGTCTGGTGATGGCGATGCTGCCGGTACTGGCCGCATACATCATTTTCCAGCGCCAGGTGGTGACGGGTCTCACGGCCGGTGCTCTGAAGTAACCGGAATCATTCGTTCAGCCGCCGTACGCGCGCGTGCACACCGCAAAACGTGCATGCGCGCCGCTATGTGTACAAGCCCCTGAATGTAGTTCAACCTCTTGACGGGAGGTGACCCGAACGGCTCAGCTTAGAGTTCACTAGTTGGACATAGACGGGGCCTCATCGATGCGGCCCCGTGCGCGGGAGGTCGTCGTGGAGACTCCAGGGTCGCAGTCGTCACTGCACCGAGCCAACCTGGAGCGGGTCGTACGGGCCGTGCGCCTCGCCGGGTCCCTCACGCAGGCCGAGATCGCCAGGACCACCGGTCTGTCCGCGGCCACGGTGTCCAACATCGTCCGTGAGCTGAAGGACGGCGGAACGGTCGAGGTCACGCCCACCTCGGCGGGCGGCCGAAGGGCCCGCGCCGTGTCGCTGAGCGGGGACGCCGGCATCGTGATCGGCATCGACTTCGGCCACACGCACCTGCGGGTCGCGATCGGCAACCTCGCCCACCAGGTGCTGGCCGAGGAGTCCGAGCCGCTGGACGTGGACGCCTCCGCCGCGCAGGGCTTCGACCGGGCAGAAGAGCTGGTCAATCGCCTGATCGCAGCAACGGGCGTCGACCAGTCCAAGATCGCCGGAGTGGGCCTGGGCGTACCCGGCCCGATCGATGTGGAGTCGGGCACCCTGGGCTCCAGCGCGATCCTGCCGGGCTGGACCGGCACCAGGCCCGGCGAGGAGATGCGCGGGCGCCTGGGCGTGCCGGTGCACGTCGACAACGACGCCAACCTCGGCGCCCTCGGTGAGCTGGTCTGGGGGAGCGGCCGGGGGGTGCGTGATCTTGCATACATCAAGGTGGCCAGCGGTGTCGGGTCCGGACTGGTGATAGACGGCAAGATCTACCGTGGTCCGGGTGGCACAGCGGGAGAAATCGGGCATATTACTCTTGATGAATCCGGACCGGTCTGCCGCTGCGGAAACCGGGGCTGTCTGGAGACCTTCGCGGCGGCGCGCTATGTGCTGCCGCTGCTCCAGTCCAGCCACGGAACCGACCTGACCATGGAAGGTGTGGTGCGGCTGGCGAGGGACGGTGACCCTGGCTGTCGTCGCGTGATCGCCGACGTCGGCCGTCACATCGGCAGTGGAGTCGCCAATCTTTGCAATCTACTGAACCCGAGCAGAGTGGTCCTCGGTGGTGATCTCGCCGAGGCCGGCGAGCTGGTGCTCGGTCCCATAAGAGAGTCTGTCGGCCGCTATGCGATCCCCAGTGCGGCACGTCAACTGTCCGTTCTTCCAGGGGCACTTGGAGGCCGTGCGGAGGTGCTCGGAGCGCTCGCTCTCGCATTGAGCGAAATGGGCGATTCGACCCTTCTGGACGGCACGCTGACCTCGGCGACTCCTGCCTTCACCTAGAGAACGAACAACGCCGTTGCCAACCCGTTAAGGATTTACTTCTTGACGTCGCACGTGTGGCCGAGTTGACTTCCAGCCACCTCGGTCGCAGCGTTGCGGCCCTGTCAGGGAGGCACCACCAAAATGAACGCCATGATGCGTAGAGTCGTGATCGGTACCACTGCGGTTTCCATGGCCCTTGCCGTGGCCGCCTGTGGCAAGGCCGGCGACAACAAGTCCAGCAGCGGTGAGAAGACCACCTCGGGCGGCGGCAACAAGACCATCGGTCTGCTGCTCCCCGACAGCGTGACCGCGCGGTACGAGAAGTTCGACAAGCCGTTCTTCGAGCAGAAGGTCAAGGAGCTGTGCTCCGACTGCACGGTCGAGTACGCGAACGCCGCCGGTGACGCCGCCAAGCAGGCCCAGCAGGTCAGCAGCATGATCACCAAGGGCGTCAAGGTCATCGTGATCAGCGCCCAGGACTCCGCCGCCATCAAGTCCTCGATCCAGACGGCGGTGAACAAGGGCATCAAGGTCGTCGCGTACGACCGTCTGGCCCAGGGCCCGGTCTCCGCGTACGTCTCCTTCGACAACGTCAAGGTCGGCCAGCTCCAGGGCGAGGCACTGCTCACCGCCCTCGGCCCCAAGGCGACCCCGAAGTCCAAGATCGTCATGATCAACGGTGACGACGCCGACCCGAACGCCGGTCAGTTCAAGGCGGGCGCGCACAAGGCCCTCGACGGCAAGGTCGACATCGCCTACGAGCAGTCCGGCCTGTGGAAGGACACCGTCGCCGCGCAGAAGGTGTCGGCCGCCATCACGCAGCTCGGTGCCAAGAACATCGCGGGCGTCTACTCCGCCAACGACGGCATGGCCGGTGGTATCGCCAACACGCTCAAGGGCGCGGGCATCAGCGGTATCCCGCTGACCGGCCAGGACGCGGAGCTCGCGGGCATCCAGCGCATCGTCGCCGGCACCCAGTCCAGCACCGTCTACAAGGCGTTCAAGCCCGAGGCCGACGCCGCCGCCCAGCTCGCGGTCAACCTCCTGGACGGCAAGAGCATCGACTCTCTCGCCACCACCACGCTGACCAGCGGCTCCGGCGACAAGGTCCCCTCGCAGCTCCTGGTCCCCGTGTCGGTCACCAAGGCCAACATCAAGGACACGGTCGTCAAGGACGGGCTCTACACCGTCGCCGAGATCTGCACCCCTGAGTTCGCCGCCGCCTGCAAGAGCGCCGGTCTCAGCTAACCGGTAGGCGTACCAGCACCGCCGGCCCCCGGGTGGGCGCTCTACACCGAGCGCCCACCCGGACCAGCCGCCCGGCGGTCCCGCGAAACCTGCCCGACGCCCGTTCCGGCCTTCATACCCCGCTGCCGGAGCGGGCGTCGGGCGGAACCGTTGCCTTCCGCGGCGGATTCGCGCAAGTTCTTCTTGTAAACAATCGTGCATTGCGCACACCACTCCGCGCCTTACCCAAGCGCGGTATCCCCGCCGGTCAGGCGGCGAAGGAGATGGTTCACGTGTCCGCTACGCCCGTGTTGGCGTTGCGCGGAGTCTCCAAGCGGTTCGGTGCGGTCCAGGCCCTCACCGACGTAGAGCTGGAGGTCCACCCCGGAGAAGTCGTCGCCCTGGTGGGCGACAACGGCGCAGGAAAGTCGACCCTGGTCAAGACGATCGCGGGCGTTCACCCCATCGATGAAGGTGTCATCGAGTGGGAGGGCAAGCCGGTCAGCATCAACAGGCCGCACGACGCCCAGGGACTCGGCGTCGCGACCGTCTATCAGGACCTCGCCCTGTGCGACAACCTCGATGTGGTCGGCAACCTCTACCTCGGGCGCGAGCTGCTGCACCGAGGTGTCATCGACGAGGTGTCGATGGAGAAGAACGCCCGTGAACTGCTGAGCACGCTCTCCATCCGCATCCCGAGTGTGCGCATCCCGATCGCCAGCCTCTCCGGCGGCCAGCGCCAGGTCGTCGCCATCGCGCGTGCCCTGATCGGTGACCCCAAGGTCGTCATCCTCGACGAGCCCACCGCCGCCCTCGGCGTCGAGCAGACCGCGCAGGTCCTCGACCTCGTCGAGCGGCTGCGCGAGCGCAACCTGGGCGTCATCCTCATCAGCCACAACATGGCCGACGTCAAGGCCGTGGCGGACACCGTCCACGTCCTGCGCCTCGGCAAGAACAACGGCTCCTTCCCCGTGAAGACCACGAGCCACGAAGAGATCATCGCCGCGATCACCGGAGCCACGGACAACGCCGTGACCCGTCGTGCGGGGCGTCGCGACGCGGAGGCGGCAAAGTGAGCGACACGTCCAAGACCGTGCAGCCGGACCCCGGCTCGGAGCACCAGAACACGGTGGCGCCCTCCGACGACCCCACCGCCGCGCCGGTGACCGTCGTCGACCCGCGCCTGCTGATCCGTGACGAGGGCCTCAAGGGCTACGTCACCGAGTTCAAGCGCAAGGTGAAGGGCGGTGAGCTGGGCTCGCTGCCGGTCGTCATCGGCCTGATCGTCATCTGGACGATCTTCCAGCTCCAGAATGACCGCTTCCTCAGCGCCGACAACCTCTCCAACATCAGCTACTACATGTCGGCCACCGGCATGCTCGCCATCGGCCTGGTGTTCGTACTGCTGCTCGGCGAGATCGACCTCTCCGTCGGCTCGGTCAGCGGTCTGGCGTCCACCGTATTCGCCGTCTTCGTGGTCACCCACGGGATGAACGGCTGGCTGGCGCTGTTCCTGGCCGTCCTGACCGGCATCGGTATCGGCGCGCTGCAGGGCTGGTTCTTCGCCAGGATCGGTGTACCCGCGTTCGTCGTGACACTGGCCGGCTTCCTCGGCTGGAACGGCCTGATGCTGTGGCTGCTCGGCACGAGCGGCACGATCAACATCCCCGCCGACCAGGGCCCGATCAAGCTGCTCGGCCAGAGCTCCTTCTTCATGGACCAGGCCATCATCGGCGCCTACCTGCTGGCCGCCCTCGGTGTCCTGTCGATGCTCGTCGGCTCCTTCGGCGAACAGCGCCGGCGCAAGGCCGCCGGGGTGCCGTTCCGGCCCACCAGCGAGATCCTCCTGCGGGTCGGCGCGCTCGCCGTGGCGTCGTTCGCCGCCGCGGCCGTGCTGAACAACGCGTCCGGTGTCTCCAACGCCCTGGTGATCTTCCTCGCGGCGCTGGTGATCGTGGACTTCGTGCTGCGTCGTACGACGTACGGCCGCAAGGTCTTCGCGGTCGGCGGCGGCATCGAGGCGGCCCGCCGCGCCGGTATCAACGTGCCGATGGTCCGTATCACCGTGTTCGCCATCTCCGGCGGGTTCGCGGCGATCGGCGGTATGTTCTTCGCCGGTCAGACGGCGAGCGCCACGCTGAACGCGGGTGGCGGCAACACGCTGATGCTCGCCATCGCGGCGGCCGTCATCGGTGGCACCAGCCTCTTCGGCGGCCGGGGCACTGTGTGGTCCGCGCTGCTGGGTATGTTGGTGATCCAGTCGATCCAGACGGGTCTGGACCTGCTCAACATGAACACGTCGATCCAGTACATGATCACCGGTGCGGTTCTGCTCGGTGCGGTTGTCATCGACTCGGTGTCGCGCAAGAGCCAGAAGGCTGCTGGGCGCGCGTGATCTCGCCGAGGGGTGCGGTGGTTCTTACGGTGCCGGTCCGTTGTGGCTGGTCGCGCAGTTCCCCGCGCCCCTGAAAGGCGCCTTCGGCGGCCTTTCGTACATATGTGCCCGGTGTCCGCAGTGCGGCGCCGGGCACAGGTGCGTCATAGAACCGGAGCTTTCTGGGTACGGCCGATCGCGTGACGTATGACCTGGAGGCCGGGCGTAGGTCGCGAAGGCGGAACACTAGACTCGACACGCCCGGCGAAAGCTCGATCAGCTCTACTGCAAGGAGGCACGGGTGCCGCTGCTGACCCGCATCACGGGACCGCGCGATCTTGACCGGCTCAGCCTGGAGCAGCTCGACCGGCTGGCCGAGGAGATCCGGACCTTCCTCGTCGACGCGGTCTCCAAGACCGGCGGCCACCTCGGCCCCAACCTCGGAGTCGTCGAGCTGACCATCGCGCTGCACAGGGTCTTCGACTCGCCGAAGGACAAGGTGCTGTGGGACACCGGCCACCAGTCCTACGTCCACAAGCTGCTCACCGGCCGTCAGGACTTCTCGAAGCTGAAGATGAAGGGCGGTCTGTCGGGCTACCCCTCGCAGGCCGAGTCCGAGCACGACGTCATCGAGAACTCGCACGCCTCGACGGTCCTCGGCTGGGCCGACGGCATCGCGAAGGCCAACCAGGTGATGAACCGCGACGACCATCACGTGGTCGCAGTCATCGGTGACGGCGCGCTCACCGGCGGGATGGCCTGGGAGGCGCTGAACAACATCGCCGACGCCAAGGACCGCCCGCTGGTCATCGTCGTCAACGACAACGAACGTTCGTACGCGCCCACCATCGGCGGCCTCGCCAACCACCTGGCCACCCTGCGCACGACCGACGGCTACGAGCGGTTCCTCGCCAAGGGCAAGGACCTGCTGGAGCGCACCCCGGTCGTCGGCAAGCCGCTGTACGAGACGCTGCACGGCGCCAAGAAGGGCCTCAAGGACTTCATCGCCCCGCAGGGCATGTTCGAGGACCTCGGCCTCAAGTATGTCGGCCCGATCGACGGCCACGACATCGAGGCCCTGGAGTCCGCGCTGACCCGCGCCAAGCGCTTCGGCGGCCCGGTCATCGTGCACTGCCTCACCGAGAAGGGCCGCGGCTACCAGCCCGCCCTCCAGGACGAGGCCGACCGCTTCCACGGCATCGGGCCCATCCACCCCGACACGGGCCTGCCGGTCAAGGCCTCGGGCGCCGACTGGACCTCCGTATTCGGCGACGAGATGGTCGAACTGGGCCGGGAACGCGAGGACATCGTCGCCATCACGGCCGCGATGCTCCAGCCCGTCGGCCTCAAGAAGTTCGCGGACGCCTTCCCGGACCGCATCTACGACGTCGGCATCGCCGAGCAGCACGGCGCCGTCTCGGCGGCCGGGCTCGCCACCGGGGGAGTGCACCCCGTCTTCGCGGTGTACGCCACCTTCCTGAACCGGGCCTTCGACCAGGTCCTCATGGACGTGGCGCTGCACAAGTGCGGTGTGACGTTCGTCCTCGACCGGGCCGGCGTCACCGGCACCGACGGGGCCTCCCACAACGGTATGTGGGACATGTCGATCCTCCAGGTCGTCCCCGGTCTCAGGCTCGCTGCCCCGCGCGACGCCGACCAGGTGCGCGCGCAGCTCCGCGAGGCCGTCGCGGTCGACGACGCGCCGACCGTCGTCCGCTTCTCCAAGGGCGCCGTCGGTCCCGCCGTACCCGCCGTGGGACGCGTCGGCGGCATGGACGTGCTGCGCGAGCCCGGCACCAGCACTCCGGACGTGCTCCTCGTCTCCGTGGGCGCGCTGGCGCCCATGTGCCTGGAGATCGCCGGACTCCTCGAACAGCAGGGCATCTCCACGACGGTTGTCGACCCGCGCTGGGTCAAGCCGGTCGACGAGGCCATGGCGCCGCTCGCCGAACGGCACCGCGTCGTCGTCACCGTGGAGGACAACTCCCGGGTGGGCGGCGTCGGTTCGGCCGTCGCGCAGGCCCTGCGGGACGCCGGGGTCGACGTGCCGCTGCGTGACTTCGGTATCCCGCCGCGTTTCCTCGACCACGCCTCCCGGGCCGAGGTCATGGCGGAGATCGGTCTGACGGCACCGGACATCGCCCGCCAGGTCACCGGGCTGGTCTCGAAGATCGACGGACGGTTCGAGCAGTCGGAGGTCGACGCGGTGGAGCCCGCCCGCGACTGACCAAGGACGAGCCGCGATGGGCGGGTCTTCTTACTCTTCAGGGTAAGAAGACCCGCCCATCGGCTCGTCGGCGGCACGCTCGGCTGCGTTTCCCGCGCGCCGGTCGTTCCGCACCGAACGCGGCCCGGTCACCTCGGCGCCCAGCTCCGCGACCCTGCGCCGCAGTTCACGGTCGGCGGTGACGACGAGGCGCTCCCGGTCCCCGAACTCGGCGACCAGCTCGACCATCCGGTCGTCCCCGCTGCCGGATGCGGACACGACCCGTACGCCCGGCACCGAGTCGATCCCACGGGCCGCGCCCTCGACGACCAGCACGATCTCCACGGGCCCCGCCCGCCCCGCCAACCCGCCCTCCGCGTACGCCGACAGCCGGTCCCGCAGCCGCTCCGCCGCCCCGCGCCGGTCCCGCCACCAGCCGTCGGGCACCGAGCCGACGACATTCGCGGCGTCGACGATCACGAGGAGAGGGGTGTCCATGAGGTTCAGCGTCCCACGCGGCACCGGAACCACGGGTACCGGATGAGGGGGCCGGGGGGCGTGGCAAAGGTAAGAGCACACTAAAGTAGCCCAGTGCCCATTGTTCCTCCATCCGCGCCCACGGCCGCGGAGCCTTCGGAATCGGTCAACGGCGACTGGCTCATACGGGGTCGCGACGGCCGGCTCAGCGCGTACGACGCCGTGGGAGACGGGATCGTCTGCCGCGCGGAGTCCCGGCCCGGCGGCCCTTGGCTCGATCCCCGGCGCATCGGCGGCGACCAGCGCGTGCACCCCACGCTCGGGGTCGGCCAAGGCGCCGACGAATACGCCCACTTGGCGACCTGGCGCCCCACGGTGAAGGGAGAGGCGGGCCTCGTCCACACGACGCACTTCCGCCCCGCCCTCGCCGCCCTCGACTGGACGCCGCTCGGCCATCCGGACCAGAAGGGCGACTGTACGGGCGTACCGGCGGTCGCCGTCGACGCGGAGGGCCGCGCCCATGTGTTCGTACGGAACGCCGTGGGCGGTGTCAGCATGCGCGGCCAGAAGGAACGCGGCGGGTGGGGGCCCTGGCGCGACCTCAAGGGTGAGGACGTGGAAGAGCAGTTGACGGCGGTCACGCGGGTCTCCGGACGCGTGGAGCTGTACGGCAACTCGCCCCACGGCATCCTGCGTTGGACGCAGGGCGGCCCCGGCTGGATCCCGGAACTGGACGAGAGCCCGCTGAAGGCGACGGCCCGTCAGGGCAGCCTGCGGGCGCTGGTCACGTCCGACGAGCACGTGACGCTGTTCTACACGGACGACACGGACACCGTGTGCGCGTGGCGCCACGGCAGCGATCCGGTCGAACTGCTCCCGGGCGCCGGTCCCGGTCCGGTGTCGGTGATCCGCTGCACTCTGGACGAGGTCGACTGCACGTTGCTCGCGCAGCGCTCGGCGAGCGGTCGGGTGGCGTTCGCGGCGTATCCGACGGAGCAGGAGTCGGCGGGGGCGTGGTGGACCGAGTCGGGGCCCCAACTGCCGCTGGACGCACGGGTGTCGCTGGCGAAGGACGCGGACGGCAGGGTGATCGCGGCGACGGTCGTGCCGGGAGGCGGAGAGCTGAGGGTGGCTCGGCGCAAACGGGAACCGGGCTTGGCCCTGGAGGCATGGGAGGCGGTGTAGGGCTTTTTCTCGCCCCCGCCGCCCTTACCCTTCCCGTCCCTCGGGGGCTCCGCCCCCGAACCCCCGTTCGCGCTGAACGCGCTCGTCCTCAAACGCCGGACGGGCTGAAGGTGCCG
>NZ_LIQQ01000040.1 GCF_001418565.1 Streptomyces graminilatus
ACCTGGCCCCCAACCGTCCCGGCGAGGCCCTCCAGATCGCCCTGGACCGCGACCCGGGCCCGCCCCACCGCCTCCGCCCGGACCCCAGGCGGCGCGCCCTGGCGGCGGAACAGACGGTGGGCGAGGCACTGGAGGCTCTGGAGGGCGCGGGCTGGCACACCCTGCACTCGCTCCCCCTGCCCGGCGGCGACCGGATCCACCATCTGGTGATCGGCCCGGGAGGCCTGTTCGCGGTCCACACGCTGTACGCCCGTAAACAGCGGGTAGTGGTCACCGACCCGATGGTCTCCGTGGCCCGCCGCGATCCGTACCCCCTGCTCCACAGGGTCCGCGCGGACGCCAGCCGAGCCTCGTACGCCCTGACAGCCGAGGTCCACCCCGTCCTGGCCCTGGCGGGCCCGGCCACCCTGAGGGTGCCGGTACCGCTCCGCGAGGTCAGAGTCCTCCAGCACACGGACCTCGCGGGCCTGACACGACTGGGTGGCGTGCTGAAGCCGGCGGACGTGGAGGCGTTGCATGCGGTGGCGCGGGATCGGGGGACTTGGGGGCGGGTGTAGGGGCGGCGCGTTGGCGGGGGCATGTTCGGACGGCCGCCTTGCCTGGGAACGGCGGCCATCGGAGGGACAGGAAGGATACGTCCTATGCGCGGCCCGCGATGCGCGCGGTGCCGGGCGACGTCCGGCCACTCTGGCGGCAGTCCGGTGCGGATGGGGGCGCCGGCTGGCCGTCGAGGGCGCGGCACAGGGCGGCGTGGAGGTGTTCGGCCTCGGCCGGGGTGAGGGTCAGGGCCGTGTCGGTGAGGTGGTCGCCGTCGCGGGTCAGGCGGAGTGGGACGGCGAAGAGGCCGTCCTCGGTGCGGCAGAGAGGTCGTCCGGGGGTGCGCTCGACCTTCCAGGTCATGACGGCTGCCCCTTCTCCTCGGGGTGGGCGATCCGTGCGAGGCAGTACGTGCCCCACAGTTCCCGTCCTACCTCGCAGCCGTCGCGTGCGCTGCTCTCGTGCTTGCAGGTGTCGCACTTGCGGGCGTGCTCGAACCAGAGGCGGTAGGCGCGCAGCATGGTGTCTTCGACCTGCTGAGCGGCGGCCTTGATCTTCCCCGCGCTCATCACTTGGCTCCGTTCAACCGCGTTGGGAATGCTTCCTGTTGGGGCTCCTTGTGGCGAACCCTGTAGGTGCGAACGACGTTGCTCCCTGTGGTCATGACGTAATGGTGGCCGCGCAAAGTCCTTGCATCTAGGACTTTCAGAGGGCTTTATATTGCCACTAATGGGACTTCCATTGCCCCTTTCGGATGAAAGGGCATGCAAAAGAGGGCTCGTTGTGGCAGTGTCGGCGGTGGTCTAGTAGGAGGTGGATCAGTGGGCCGGTCCGCAGGCAACACCCGTCTGAAGTCGGCTCGGCTGGCCGCGGGGTACGCATCACAGCAGGCTCTCGCCGATGCTCTCGGCGTGGGAGTACGTCAGGTGCGGCGCTGGGAGTCGCCGAACCCGCCGTGGCCACAGCCGGACGTACAGCAGGTGCTGACCCGCACGCTCGGCCAGGACCTTGAATCGCTGGGGTTCACGCCACCGGACGGCATGGCCGCCAACAGCAGGCATCGCACTGCGCTCACCGCGATGCCCCTGGCAGCCAGTCATGCCGCGATCCCCACTCAGGCCGTGGCCCCGCTCCAGCCCGCCACCGTCGCTGCGGACTACGCGGTGGTGACGCGATCGCACAGGCGCCTCTACCGGTCGGTCGCTCCGGCCGTGCTGCATCCGCCAGTGCTCGCGCACTCGACTCTCGGGTGTGCTTTGCTGCCCCAGACGGCGGGGCAAACTCGTGCGACCGTTGCGGTGGCGCTCGCTGAGACCTTCATGCTTGCCGGCCGGATCGAGTTCTTCGACTTGCGTGAGCCCGAGCGTGCCGCGCAGACACTGCTTCGCGCGCTGCAAGCGGCGGCCGAAGCAGATGCCCCGTTGCTCGGCTCGGCGATTCTCGCGCACACAGCGTTCATCCCGGGGTGGGAGGGCCGCCGGGACGAGGCCGTCGAGCGTATGACCGCGGCCCGTACCTACGCGCGCCGTGGCCCCGCCTCCGCGGAATTCCTCGCGTGGCTCGACGCGGTGGAAGCCGAGTGCGAGACGCGTTGCGGCAACTCCCGAACAGCGCTGCATCTGATCGGGCATGCCGAAGACGTCCTTGCCTCGGGCTCTGAGCATGCGTCGCCCGAGTGGCTGGACTGGTTCAGCCCCGCGCGGCTGGCCGCGTTCAAGGGCAACACGCAACTGACGGCAGGGCATCTGCCGCAAGCCCGCGAAACGCTGCTCGCCGTCCTCGGCTCATTCAACTCCGGTGAGGAGAAGCAGACAACCGTCGTCCTGGGCGACCTGGCCGCCGTCGAGGCTGCGGCCAACGACCCCGAGGCCGCATGCCGGTACGCACTGCGGGCGCTCGATCAGTTGGAACGTACCTGGTACGCGATGGGCATGGACCGGGTGCGTGAGGTGCGGCGCGCATTGGTGCCGCACCAGCACAAGCGGTGCGTACGGGAGTTGGACGACCGGCTGTACGGCTGGTCGACGACGGTCAGCGCGCTGGCTCGCTGACTTCGTTGAAGTCCCGGATCAGCGCGGGCAGTTCACTGAGGCTCTCGATCCTGAACACCGGGAGCTTCTCCGCCTCCTCGGTCCGCCACTGGATCGTCGCCCAGGGGCCACGACGCACCAACGCGGTGTGCATGCCGGCCGCGACCGCCGGGCGCAGGTCGTTGTCGACCCGATCGCCGACGTACAGGATCTCTCCGTCCGCGAACGGGACGACTTCTGCGACGCGCCGGAAGAACTCGGGGTCGGGTTTGCTCGCGCCCCAGTCGTCTGAGGTCCCGATCAGATCGACATCGTCAGTGAACAGTTCCCGGAGGATCTTCCCGGCCCGGACCGTCTGATTGCCCGCGATGCCGAGCCACAGTCCGTCGGCCCGGAGCCGAGCGAGTGCGGGCCGTACGTCGTCGTAGAGATCCGCCTCACCGAACGCCTCCGGACGCCCGGCGGCGGAACGCTTCTCGCGCTCCTCGTCCAGATCGAACCCGGGCCGGAACTCCTGGAAGGTCTCCCGGTAGTCGCGCCCTTGAGCGATGACCGCACCGAACACGGCCGCGAAGGTGTGACGCGGCACCTGGAGCCAGTCGGCCCAAGTCCCGTACTCCCTCGTCTCGTCCACAAGACACTCGCCGACGTCGAAGACAACTGCGCGAATCATGAGCGCGATTATCCACTGGCTGCGCGTGCTGGTGGGTGCGACCAGCGCAATCTCCCCATGTCCTCCGTGCTCAAGCGGCTCAAGGCCGTTGCGGCAGCAGGAGCGGGGACAGCAGGTCCCCGTACGACCGTAGTCGGGGTGGGATGTCCCCGGCCCTGAACGTGAGTTGGGCCGGATCCGTGCACCCCGCCACCTCCTCCCACGTCACCGGTGTCGACACCGTCGGCTCCGGGCGTGCCCTCAGGGTGTACGGGGTCGCCGTCGTCTTCCTGGCCGCGTTCTGGCTGTAGTCGACGAAGACCTTGCCGGGGCGCAGGCTGCGCGTCATGCGGTGGACGACCAGGTGGGGGAGGGCGCGTTCCGCCTCGACCGCCAGTTCCTTCGCGTACGCCGAGATCTCGGAGGACGTGGTCCGGGTCGCCGGAGCCGCCAAGAGGTGCAGGCCCTTCGAGCCGGATGTCTTCGTATACGCCTCGATACCGTCCGCCGCCAGCCGCTCCCGCAGCCAGAGCGCCACCTCGCAGCACTCCACGATCGTCGCCGGATGGCCGGGGTCCAGGTCCAGGACCAGCCGGTCGGCCTCGCCGGGGGAGTCGATCAGCCACTGCGGCGTGTGGAACTCCGTGACCAGGTTCGCCGCCCACATCAGCGAGGGCAGGTCCTGGATCAGGACCATGCGGGCCGGGCCCTCCGAGCGCGGGACCACCGATGTGGTGACCCAGTCGGGCGTACCGGGCGGCACGTTCTTGGTGAAGAAGACCTGGCCGTCGGGGCCGTCCGGGTAGCGGAGGAAGGAGACCGGGCGGTCGAGGAGGTGGGGGAGCATGGCCTCCGCCGTGATGGCGTAGTAGTGGAGCAGCTCGCCCTTGGTGAAGCCTGTCGCCGGGTGGATCACCTTCTCCAGGTTCGAGAGGGCCACCCTTCGCCCCTCCACCTCCGTGATCGGCGTCATACGATGAGAATCCCACGAAAGCGGGGCAAAGCCACCCTCGTAGGCCTTGTAGGCCCCAGCAGGAAGGTTCTCCTGTGCGATCCATATGGAACGGCGCCATTTCCTTCGGGCTGGTCAGCATCCCGATCAAACTCGTCAACGCCACCGAGAGCCACTCCATCTCCTTCCGGCAGATCCACGTCGAGGACGGCGGACGCATCCGGTACCGCAAGGTGTGCGAGATGGAGGACCGCGAGGTCCGTGGGGACGAGATCGGCAAGGCGTACGAGGGTGCCGACGGGACGATGATCCCGATCACCGACGACGATCTGGCGTCGCTGCCCCTGCCCACCGCCAAGACCATCGAGATCGTCGCCTTCGTGCCCGGTGACCGTATCGATCCGCTTCAGATGGACACCGCCTACTACCTGTCCGCGAACGGGGTCCCGGCCGCAAAGCCCTACACCCTGCTGCGCGAGGCGCTGAAGCGCAGCAAGAAGGTCGCCATCGCCAAGTACGCGCTCCGGGGGCGGGAACGCCTCGGCATGCTGCGTGTCGTCGACGACGTCATCGCCATGCACGGGCTGCTCTGGCCCGACGAGATCCGGGGCACGGACGATGTCGCACCGGACACCGGTGTCACCGTCCGCGACCAGGAACTCGATCTCGCCGACGCCCTCATGGCCACCCTGGGCGAGGTCGACCTCGCCGACCTCCACGACGACTACCGCGAAGCCGTCGAGGAGCTCATCGCCGCCAAGGCCGCCGGCGAGGAGGCGCCGACCGTCCCGGCGCCGAGCGGTGGCGGCAAGGTGCTAGACCTGATGGCCGCACTGGAGCGGAGCGTCCGGGAGGCCAAGGAATCGCGGGGCGAGGTCGTCGCCGAGGAGTCGGAGGGGGAGGAAGGCGCGGAGGTCGAGCCCATCAGGGCTCGCGCCACGGGTCGTACGGCGGCCAAGGCCGCGCCCAAAGCCGCGTCCAAGGCCGCCCCCAAGGGAGAGGTCGGGAAGAAGTCGACCTCCACCGCGAAAAAGGCCGCCACCAAGAGGGCCGCTGCGGCCAAGAAGGCCGCCACCGGCGGCGAGTCGGCCGGTTCCACCCGCAAATCGACCAGCGCCACTCACAAGTCGACCAGCGCCACTCACAAGTCGACCAGCGCCGCCGGGAAGACCACGGCCAAGAAAGCCCCCGCCAAGAAGGCTGCCGCTCGCAAGCGTTCGGCATGATCCGCTCGTTTTGTCGTGTCATGCCTCTTGTTCTGTAGGGGGGCGTGGAATTGGATGGTCTGTCAGTGTCGCCGGGCGGGGGTCCTTGGCGGCCCTTGGCCGTGCCGAAGAGGCATCCAGGTATGCCCGGATTCGGTCGCCGCGATGCCGACATGAAGAATTTACAAGGTTTCCGTTGCCTGCTCCCTTTGTTTCCGAGGTATGAGCCGGAAGTGAATTCAACCGGGTTTCCGGCTGCCCGTTGACGGGCAGGGCCCGTCGCCGGGGGCTGCGGTGACGTCGAAACTGATTGGAATTGGGCAGTTTTTCGGGACTTGGGCTCGCGGTACACCGGTGGCCGAATGGAATCGGCCTCGTAGGGAATGTTCCGCGCCATATTGACTCGTGAGTAATGTCGGCGCTAGCTTCCCGTTGGTTTCCCTCCCGAGGTGAAGTGCGTCCGCGTCACACAAAACCCCCACCGAGCAGTTTCACCGAATATTTCGGAGAATCATGACGTCTGCCGTGCGCGCCGTAGACATGATCGTTGGAGTCACCCCGTTCGGTGAGCCGGACGCCAGGCTCGCTGCCGCCGTCAGCCGGGCAGGCGGTCTGGGGGTACTCGACCTGGGCCTCGGTGACCGGAGAGCCAGAGAAGCGCTGGCGAGAATACGCCGCCTCGCCTCCACATCCGCCTCCGGCGACACCTCTCCCTCCGCCTCCCGCGTCACCCCCGCCTCCGGTACTTCCGGCTTCCGCTACGGCGTACGCATCGGCCCCCAGTGCCGGCTCACCCCCGCCGACCTTCTCGGCGACGGCGGCCCCGACACCGTGATCCTCGCGCCCGATGCCGCCGACGCGTTCCGATCGGACGCCGGGTTCGCCGCCCTCGCCGCCCGCCACCGCGTCCTCGCCGAGGTCACCGACCTGGCGGAGGCCCTTGCCGCCGTCCGCGCCGGTGCGCACGGGCTGATCGCCCGGGGCAGTGACGGCGGCGGCCGGATCGGTGACCTCAGTACCTTCGTCCTGCTGCAACGGCTCCTCGCCGAACCCGGCATCGCCCTCCCCGTCTGGGCCCGCGGCGGCATCGGCCCCCGTACGGCCGCCGCCGCCGTCGCCGGGGGAGCGGCCGGTGTCGTGCTCGACAGCCAGCTCGCCCTGCTTGCCGAGTCCTCGCTGCCGGAGGCGACGGCTGCCGTGCTGCGCTCGATGGACGGCTCGGAGACCGTCGTCGTGGCGGGTCACCGCGTACTGCACCGGCGCGGCCCGGACGCCCCGTCCGTCCCGGCCGGCGATCCGGTGGCGGTCGCGGCGATGCTCGGCGCCCAGGACCCGCGCACCCAGCTCCTCCCCGTCGGCCAGGACGGCTTCCTCGCCGCCCGCTTCGCCGACCGCTGGGGCGACGCCGCCCGCACGGTCCGCGCCCTCACTGACGCGGTGCGCGATGTCGTACGAGACGTCGTACAGGACGGTGAAGGGGGTGGCGGGCCCGTACGCGCGTTGCGTGCCGGTTCCCCGATGAGCCGGGCCCTCGGCACCCAACTGCCCGTCGCGCAGGGGCCGATGACCCGCGTCAGCGACCAGGCGGGGTTCGCCGCCGCTGTCGCCGCGGGCGGCGCGCTGCCGTTCGTCGCGCTGGCCCTCGCCAGTGGCGAGCAGACCCGGACCATGCTGGCCGAGACCCGGGAAGCCGTCGGGGACGACCGGCCCTGGGGTGTCGGCGTACTCGGCTTCGCGCCCGAGGAACTGCGAAACGCCCAGCTCGAAGCCGTACGGGAGCTGCGGCCCACGCACGCGATCATCGCGGGCGGCCGTCCGGCCCAGGCCGAGGCACTGGAGCGGGCCGGGATCAGCACCTTCCTGCACGTGCCCTCACCGGGGCTGCTGAAGCAGTTCCTGGAAGCCGGGGCACGCCGGTTCGTGTTCGAGGGGTCCGAGTGCGGCGGGCATGTCGGACCGCGCGGCAGCTTTCCGCTCTGGGAGGCTCAACTCGCCGTCATCGACGACTACTTCGCCGGAGCGCCGGACAAGGACGCGGCGCGGATCGAGGTGTTCTTCGCGGGCGGTGTCCACGACGAACGGTCGGCCGCGATGGTCGCCGCCCTCGCCGCCCCGCTGACCGCGCACGGTGCGTCCGTCGGGGTGCTGATGGGCACCGCCTATCTGTTCACCGAGGAGGCCGTGGCCTGCGGAGCGGTCCAGCCGCTCTTCCAGCAGCAGGTCGTCGACGCGACCGCCACCGCGCTGCTGGAGACGGCACCCGGTCATGCCACCCGGTGCGTACCCAGCCCGTTCAGCGACAACTACCGCCAGTTCGAGGCGGAGTTGAGGGAAGGCGGGACGCCCGAGCGGCAGATCTGGGAGCGGCTCGAACGGCTCAACGTCGGGCGGCTGCGCATCGCCAGCAAGGGCGTCGAGCGGGACACCGAGGGCGAGTTGGCGGCCGTTGACGAGCAACGGCAGTTCACCGAGGGCATGTTCATGGCCGGGGAAGTCGCCGTACTGCGCTCCGCGACCACGACCGTCGACGCACTGCACCACTCCGTGGCGGGCGGTGCCGCAGACTTCCTCACCGGCAGGGCGGCGGAACTGCGGGAGCCGCTCGGTGTGCTCCCCGCCGAAGAGACCGCGCCGCCCGCGCCCCTCGATGTCGCCGTCGTGGGCATGGCCTGCATGTTCCCGGACGCCCCCGACCTCGCCTCCTTCTGGGCGAACATCCTCGGCGGTCACGACGCGGTGAGGGAGGTGCCGGCCGACCGCTGGGACCCCGCCGTGCACTACTCGGCGGCCGACGGGGACGGCGGGGTCACACCGTCCAAGTGGGGCGGCTTCCTGCCCCGCATCCCCTTCGACCCGCTGTCGTACGGCATTCCGCCGACCTCCCTCGGCAGCATCGAGCCCGTCCAGCTCCTGGCCCTCGAAGCCGCCCGGCGCGCCCTCGCGCACGCCGGATACGGGGACCAGGGGCGGGAGTTCGACCGCTCGCGCACCTCGGTCGTCTTCGGCGCGGAGGCGGGCAGCGACCTGTCCAACGCGGGCACGCTGCGTGCCGTACTGCCCTCGTACTACGGCAAGGTCCCGGACGGGCTCGCTGACCAGTTGCCCCGGCTCACCGAGGACTCCTTCCCCGGGATGCTCTCCAACGTCATCTCCGGCCGCATCGCCAACCGCCTCGACCTCGGCGGCGCCAACTTCACGGTCGACGCCGCGTGCGCCTCGTCCCTGGCCGCCGTCGACGTCGCCTGCAAGGAACTGGTGAGCGGGACCAGCGACGTCGTGCTGTGCGGCGGCGCCGATCTGCACAACGGCATCAACGACTACGTGCTCTTCTCCTCCGTGCACGCTCTGTCCCCGACCGGGCGGTCGCGCGCCTTCGACAACTCGGCGGACGGGATCGCCCTCGGCGAGGGCGTCGCGTGCGTCGTGCTGAAGCGGCTCGCCGATGCCGAGCGCGACGGCGACCGGATCTACGGCGTCATCAAGGGAGTCGGCAGCTCCAGCGACGGGCGCTCCCTCGGGCTGACGGCTCCCCGGCCCGAGGGACAGCGGACGGCGCTGCGGCGGGCGTACCGCAACGCCGGGGTGTCGCCCGCCGAGGTCGGGCTCGTCGAGGCGCACGGCACCGGGACCGTGGTCGGTGACCGAACCGAACTCGCCATCCTGAGCGAGGTGTTCGGCGACGCCGGAGCCAAGTCGGGGGCCGTCGCGCTTGGTTCGGTCAAGTCGCAGATCGGGCACACCAAGTGCGCCGCCGGACTGGCCGGCCTCATCAAGACCGTGCTCGCCCTGCACACTGGTGTCAAGCCGCCCACCCTGCACATCAGCAGACCCAACTCCGCCTGGGAGGCGGACAGCAGCCCGTTCGTGTTCCACGACCGGGCGCGGCCCTGGGCCGCACCCGCGAGCGAACGACTCGCGGGGATCAGCGCGTTCGGATTCGGCGGCACCAACTTCCATGTGGTGCTTGAGGCATACGGCGACTCGACCCCGCCCACGCACGGGCTCGACGCCTGGCCCGCCGAACTGTTCACGTTCCGCGCGGCGGACCCGGCGGGGGCCCGGCGGGCCATCGAGGACGTACTGAAGGCGGCGGAGGACGAACAGTCGTCCTGGCGACTGCGCGACCTCGCGCTCGCCGCCTCGCGCCGCTCCGACGCCCGGCACGAACCCGTTCAGGTCGCCGTCGTGGCAACGGACACGGCGGCGCTCGCCGGGCAGTTGCGGCGGGCACTGGCGGGGGAACACGACCCGCGCTCCGGCGTACACCTCGCCGCCGCCCGGGACCCCGAGGAGACGGCGGGCCAGGTCGCCTTCCTCTTCCCCGGGCAGGGCAGCCAGCGCACCGGGATGCTCGCGGAGGTGTTCGTCGCCCTCCCCGAGCTCCAGTACTACCTGGAACTCGGCGCCGACCACGCCGACCTGCTCTATCCGCCCGCCGCCTTCGACGACATCACCCGCGACCGCCAGCACACCGCGCTCACCGACACCCGGGTCGCCCAACCGGCCCTGGGCATGGCCGGCCTCGCCGCGCACGCCCTGCTCACCACGGCGGGCGTACGCCCGGACATGGCCGCCGGACACAGCTACGGCGAACTCGTCGCCCTCGGCGCGGCCGGCGCCCTCGACCCGGAGACCCTCCTCGCACTGAGCGCCGAGCGCGCGACCGCGATCCTCGCCGCCGCCGGTACGGCCAATGGTGACGACCCGGGCACCATGGCGGCGGTGTCGGCGGGCGCCGCCGACGTCACGGCCGCCCTCCACGCCGCCGACGCCCCCGCCTCGGTCGTCGTCGCCAACCACAACTCGCCGCAGCAGACGGTGATTTCAGGTCCGACGGCAGCGGTCGACGAGGCGGTACGACTGCTGCGCGCCGCCGGGCTCGGCGCGAAGCGCATCCCCGTCGCCTGCGCCTTCCACAGCCCGCTGGTCGCCGGGGCCGGGGACCGGTTCGCGACGGCTCTTTCCCAACAGTCCGTCCACACACCCGAGTTCACGGTGTGGTCCAACCGGACGGCCGCCCCTTACGGCACCGACGCCGACGAGGTACGGGCCGAACTCGCCGCCCAGATCGGCGCCCCGGTCGCCTTCGCCGCCCAGATCGAGGCCATGTACGAGGCCGGTGCCCGGATCTTCGTCGAGGCCGGCCCGGGATCCGTACTGACCCGGCTGGTCGGCGCCATCCTCGGCGACCGCCCGCACCGCACGGTCGCCTGCGAACCGCGCCCCGACAGCGGACTGCGCGGCTGGCTCGACGCGCTGGCCCAACTGGCCGTCGCGGGACTGCCGGTGCGCACCGGATGGCTGTTCCACGGGCGCGACGCCGTCGACGCGCTGCGCACCAAGGCACCGAAGCGGCCCGGCTGGACGGTCGACGGCCACCTGGTCCGCACCGCCGCCGGTGAACTCCTCCCCGGTGCCCTCGCACCGGCCCGACGCGTAGTGGAGACGACGACAGTGACCGCGAATCACCAGGACGGCGCCCCGGCCGGCGACAGGGACGCGCTGATCTCCGAGTTCCTGCGCACCAGCCGCGAGATGGTCGCCGCCCAACGGGACGTACTCCTCACGTACTTCGGCGCGACACCGGGCCAGTGGATACCGGGGCCATCGGCACCGGAGCCCCTGCGGGCAGCCCAGCCCCAGCCCCAGTTCCAGCAGGCGATGCCCGCACCCACGTATCCGCCCGCGCTCTACGCGGTGCCCGAGCCGGGGCCTGCCCCCGCTGCCACTGTCGCTCCCGCTCCCGTTTCTGTGGGGTTCGCGGAGGCGGATGTGCTGGGGGTGGTGCTGGAGATCATCAGTGAGCGGACCGGTTATCCCGTGGACATGATCGAGCCGGATCTTGATCTGGAGGCTGATCTGAGTATCGACTCGATCAAGCGGGCCGAGATCGCTGGTGAGTTGGCGGTGCGGCTCGGGATCGGTGGTGCTGGTGATTTCGCGGTGCTTGGTGATGCCGATGTGGAGGATCTGACCAAGGCTCGTACGGCGGCCTCCGTGACGGGATGGCTGGCGGCGCGGCTCACGGCGGCTGGGTCACAGGCTGGGTCTGCCGCCGCTGCCACTCCTGCTGTCGCTCCCGCTCCCGTTTCTGTGGGGTTCGCGGAGGCGGATGTGCTGGGGGTGGTGCTGGAGATCATCAGTGAGCGGACCGGTTATCCCGTGGACATGATCGAGCCGGATCTTGATCTGGAGGCTGATCTGAGTATCGACTCGATCAAGCGGGCCGAGATCGCTGGTGAGTTGGCGGTGCGGCTCGGGATCGGTGGTGCTGGTGATCTCGCGGTGCTTGGTGATGCCGATGTGGAGGATCTGACCAAGGCTCGTACGGCGGCCTCCGTCACGGCGTGGCTGGTGGCGCGGCTCACCGGCCCGTGCGAGGTCGAGGAGCCGGGGGAGGCAGCGCGACCTCTCCGGCCGGGGGCGGTCGAGGCGGTCGACGCGGTCTTGGAGGTCACCGGTGAGGCGCCGAAGCGCTTCCAGTTGCGGCCCGTACTGCTGGAGTACCAGGACGGGCACGGGGCCGGGACCGGGGCGGTCGATCCGGCCGCCGTGCTGGCCGGAAAGCGGTTCGCGATCCTCGGTGACGACGACGGCGGTGCCGTGGCCCGGGAGGTCGCGGCGAGGCTTGCCGGGCATGGGGCCGAGGCGGTGGTTCTCGGGCCCGGCCATCTGTCGACCGGGGAAGACGGGCCGGCCGGGCAGGATGGGCCGGCCAGGCTGGATGGGCTGGTCGGGCCGGTTGACGGAGTGCTGTACCTCGACCCGCTGGCCTCGTCCCGGCCGCCGGTGCTGCCCGAGGCGTTCCCCGTGTTCAAGGCCGCCCTGGGACTCGGCCCGCGCTGGCTGTTCGGCGTACGTGTGGTCGGGCAAGGAAGCCCGTACGGGGACGAGTTGAGGACGGCCGGACTGCACGGGCTGTTCCGGACGATCGCCAGGGAGTACCCGGAGACGGACGCGCGGATCATCGATCTCGTCGACCTCATCGATCCCGGCGACCTTGCCGACGGTGAGACGGGCGCCGCCGCTGTCGCCGACGCGCTGCTCGGCGAACTGATCGCCTCCGACCGCCCCGACCGCTCCGACCGCAACCCGGTCGTCCTGCGAACGGCCGCCGGTCGCCACGGACTTGAGCTGGTCGAGACCCCGCTCGGCACACTCGGCACCACCGGCGCCGGACCGGCCGGCGACGGTGCCGCGGAGGCCGCGGCCCTCGGGCTGGACCGGGACAGCGTGGTGCTGCTGGTCGGCGGGGCGCGGGGCATCACCGCGAAGTTCGCCGCCGCGCTGGCGTCCGCCTCCCGCTGCCGGATCGAACTGCTCGGCCGTACCCCCGCCCCCCAGGGCCCGGAGGACACGGTCACGGCAGCCGCCCGTACCCGGGCCGAACTGCGCACGGCCCTCGCCACCCGGGGCGGAGCGACGCCCGCCGAGATCAACCGTGAGACCGAACTCCTGCTCGCCCAACGGGAGATCACCGCCACCCTCGACGAACTGGCGGCCCTCGGCAGCCCGGCCCGCTACCACTGCGTCGACTTCAGGGAACAGGAGGCGGCCCTCCAGGCGGTGAAGGAGATCCACGCCGAACACGGCCGCCTCGACGGGGTCGTCTACGCGGCCGGGGTGATCGAGGACCGGCTCATCGCGGAGAAGACCGCCGAGTCCTTCCAGCGTGTCTACGGCACGAAGACGACCGGTGCCGAAACACTGCTCGGGGCGCTGGAGCAGCTCCCCAACAGCCCTTCCTTCGCAGTCCTGTTCGGCAGTATCTCGGCTGTCCTGGGCAACCGGGGCCAGGCCGACTACGCCGCCGCGAACGACGCGCTCCAGAGTCTCGGCACCGCCTGGGCGGCCTGTACCGGGCAGCGGGCCCTGACCGTGCACTGGGGGCCGTGGGCACCGACCGGCGGCCACACCGGCATGGTGACCCCCGAACTCGGGCGCGAGTACGCCCGACGCGGGGTGCGGCTCATCGACCCCGAGGAGGGCACGGCCGCGCTGCTCCGCGAACTGGCCTGGGGCGAGCAGCCGGCGGGCGCGGTCGTCTACACCTCGTCGGGCTGGTAACCGACATGACGGAGCGTCACATCAGCGGTTCGCCGGACGGTACGTCGACGCCCGTGGCCATTGTGGGCATGTCCGTGCTGCTGCCCGGCGCCGCCGACCTCGACTCCTACTGGCGGAACCTGCTCGCCGGAACCGACGCCATCACCGACGTACCGGACGGGCGTTGGGACACGGACGCCTACTACCGGCCGGACTCCTCCGGTGGCCGTGCGGTCGCCGACCAGGTGTACTGCCGGCGCGGCGGCTTCGTGGACGGGCTGGCGGAGGTGGAGGTCACCCGGTTCGGGATCATGCCGAACTCCGTCGCGGGCACCGAGCCGGACCAGCTCATCGCGCTCAAGGTGGCCGCCGCGGCCCTCGCCGACGCGGGCGGCGACGACCACCTGCCCGACCGGCATCGCGTCGGCGTGATCCTCGGCCGGGGCGGCTACCTCACCCCGGGCCTGGTCCGGCTCGACCAGCGGGTCCGTACGGCGGGTCAGCTCGTCCGCACACTCGGCGAGTTGATGCCGGAGCTGGATCCGGTCCAACTCGACCGCGTCCGTACGGCGTTCACGGACCGACTCGGCCCCGACAGCCCCGAGTCGGCGATCGGGCTCGTGCCCAACCTGGCCGCCTCCCGGGTCGCCAACCGGCTCGACCTGCGCGGACCCGCGTACACCGTGGACGCGGCCTGCGCCTCCTCGCTGGTGGCCGTGGACCAGGCGGTGAACGAACTGGCGTCCGGGCGCTGCGACTTGATGCTCGCCGGGGGAGTCCACCACTGTCACGACATCACCCTCTGGAGTGTCTTCTCGCAGCTCCGCGCTCTCTCGCCCAGCCAGCGCATCCGCCCCTTCCATCGTGGCGCCGACGGCATCCTGATCGGTGAGGGCACCGGCGTGGTCGTCCTCAAGCGCCTCGCGGACGCCGAGCGCGACGGCGACAGGATCTATGCCGTCATCCGGGGCACCGGCGTGGCCAGCGACGGCCGGGCCGCCGGGCTCGTCAACCCCGACCCCGGCGGCCAGACCCACGCCGTACGCCAGGCCTGGCGGGCCGCCGGACTCGACCCCGCCCAGCCGGGTTCGATCGGCCTCCTGGAGGCCCACGGCACGGCGACCCCCGCCGGTGACGCCGCCGAACTGGCCACGCTGGCCGAGGTGTTCGGGCCGGGGAACGGCGCGTACGCGGGCGGCAGCGCCCCGGCGGTGATCGGCTCGGTCAAGTCGATGATCGGGCACACCATGCCCGCCGCCGGGGTCGCGGGCCTGGTCAAGGCCGCCCTGGCCGTCCACCACGGCACGCTCCTGCCCACCCTCCACTGCGACGACCCGCACCCCGCCCTCGCGGCCACCCGGTTCCGCCCGCTGGACCGGGCGGCGCCCTGGGAGACGACGGCCGAGCAGCCGGTGCGGCGGGCGGCCGTCAACGCGTTCGGGTTCGGCGGGATCAACGCCCATGTGGTGCTGGAGGAGGCGCCGGGGGCGCGTACGAGGACAACGGCATCCCCCGGGTCGACGTCCGCGGGGGCTTCTCCCGGGCCGACGGTGACCGTCGCCGAGCCCGAGCGCGTCCTTCTGCTCGCCGCCGACACCCCCGAGGGCCTTGCCGCCCTGCTCGACGCCGACGACACGGCCGTACTCGCCGCCGGTCTCGACACCACCCGTACGCATCCACAGGCCGGGCCCGCCCGGCTCGGCATCGTCGACCCGACCGCGAAGCGGCTCACGCTGGCGCGCCGGGCGGTCGCCAAGGGCCGGGCGTGGCAGGGCCGTAGTGACGTCTGGTTCCGCTCGGAGCCGCTGCACACGCATGTGAAAGGCGAGTTGGGTCGGCTCGCGTTCGTCTTCCCCGGCCTCGAAGGAGACTTCGAGCCGCGCGTCGACGACATCGTTGCCCACTTCGGCCTCGACGGGGTGTTCCCGACCGGCGAACGGGCCGAGGTCGGGGACGTGGGCCGGCACGGGGTCGGGGTCGTCGGGGTCGGGCTGCTGCTCGACCGGGCGCTGCGCCGAATGGACATCGTCCCGGACGCGGTGGCCGGACACAGCGTCGGCGAGTGGACGGCGATGGCGGCGGCCGGACTGTACGACGGCGACGAGGTCGGCGCCTTCATGGCGACCTTCGACCCCGACACGTTGAGCGTGCCGGGGCTGGCGTTCGGGGCGCTGGGCACGTCCGCCGAACGGGTCCTGGCGGCACTCGCGGAGGGCGCCTGGGCGGACTCCGGGATCGTCCTCTCGCACGACAACTCGCCGGGCCAGTCGATGGTGTGCGGCCCGGACGCGGCGGTCGAGGAGTTCGTCCGGGCGTTCCGTGCCATGGGTGTCCTCAGCCAGGTGCTGCCGTTCCGGTCCGGCTTCCACACACCGATGCTGGCGCCCTATCTGGCCCCGATCGAGCAGGGCGCGAGCCGCTTCCGACTCCACCCGCCGACGGTTCCCGTCTGGTCGGGGACGACGGCCGCGCCCTTCCCGGCGGCCGAATCGGCGGTGCGAGAACTGTTCGTACGGCATCTGCTGGAACCGGTGCGCTTCCGGCAGTTGGTCGAGGCGATGTACGCGGCCGGGCACCGGACCTTCATCCAGGCCGGTACCGGCCAGCTCGGCTCCCTCATCGGCGACACGCTGTCGGGGCGCGATCACCTGGTCGTCGCCGCCAACTCCCCGCACCGCGCGGGGCTCGCACAACTCCGCCGCGTGGCAACGGCGTTGTGGGTGTCGGGGCGGTCTACGACACCGGGGGTGCCGCACTCTGACACTGGCGTCGGCGTCGGCGGCTCCGCGTCCACGGGTGCCGAGTCCCGTGGTGCCGGTTCTACCGACCGATCCACGGAACCGGCCCGTGCCTGGGGTTCCGTGCCGGTGCTGCCGGGTGTCATCGCCGGTGGCGCCGCGCCACGTACTGCCGGTCCTGCCGCCCGCTCCACCGAACCGGCGCGCGCATCGGCCTCCGTGCAGGGGGATCAGCCGTCCCGACGGCCCCCCGTCCGCCTCGACCTGGGCGGAGCCCTTGTCTCCCTCGACGAGCCGACGCTCAAGCTACTGCGCGCGGAGTTGAGCTCGGCCCTGAGCTCGGGGCTGAATCACGCGGGTACCCCGGCCACTCGGGAGGCGGCGCGGAACGCGCCCCGACAGGAGCGCGGGGAACTGCGCGACCAGCCCCCACCGGCGCGCGCCGAAGCCGCCTCCGCCGCGCCGCCGGGCATCGGTACCGCGCCGGTTGCCGCCCCGGCACCGGGGGTGGCTCAACAGCGACGCGCCGCCGGGGTGTTGGGCGTCACGGAGATACCCACCACCACCGGTCTCCCCGTTCTGCCGGGCGCCACCGGGCTGACGTCCTCCCTGGACGCGCTCGCGGACCGCTTCCCAGCAGCCGCCGAACTCGGCGCCCTGCTGCGGGAGACGGCGGACACCGCAGCCGAGCTGATCGGCGCGGGCCACCGCCGTCCGGTTACCGCAACGGGCTACTCCGCCGGAGCCACTCAGAACCCGGGTGGCCCAGCCGCTCACCTCGCCCCGACCATCGCACCCGGCTCCACCACTCACCCCACCCCGGCCACCGCACCCTCCGCCAC
>NZ_LIQQ01000400.1 GCF_001418565.1 Streptomyces graminilatus
CCGGAGACGGCGGCGAGGGCGGCGACGAGGGTGGCCATGGTGAGTGCGGCGATCCCGGCTCGGCGGACCACGGCCATTGAGCGGACCATGACCATTGATTGGTTTTTGTATTTTTGTCCTACTTCCTGCATGGTGCTGGATCTTTTCAGGGCCGGGCCGGGGAACGCGGCCGACACCGCCGCCGGAGGCACGCCGTCCACCGGCTGGCCCACAATGACCCGGTGAACGACCTCGCCGCTTCCCTCGCCGCATTCGCCGCCCTGCTCACCCCGGAGGGCCGTGCCCTCCTCGACGAGGTGCGCGGTACCGAGCCGGCCCGTGAACTGGCCGTCGCCACCCGGCTGCGCCGCGCGCATCCCGCCGAACTGGTCTCGGCGGCGCTCGGACAGGAGCGGCTGCGGCAGCGGGCGGTGGCGAAGTTCGGCGCCGAGGACGCCGGGCGCATGTTCTTCACGCCCAACGGGGTCGAGCAGTCGACACGGGCGAGCGTGGCCGCGTACCGGGCGGACCGGTTCAGGGAGTTGGGCGTGACCTCCGTCGCGGACCTGTGCTGCGGGATCGGCGGCGACGCCCTCGCGCTCGCCCGGGCCGGGATCCGGGTCCTCGCCGTGGACCGGGATCCGCTCACGGCGGCCGTCGCGCGCGCCAACGTCGACGCGCTGGGCATCGGGGAGCTGGTGGAGGTACGGGAGGCGGATGTCACCGACGTCGACACGGCCCCGTACGACGCCGTGTTCGTCGATCCGGCCCGGCGCGGCGGGCGCGGGAGGATCTTCGATCCCGAGGCGTACTCGCCGCCCCTGTCCTGGGCCGTGGAGGCGGCGCGGAAGGCTCCACTGGCCGCACTGAAGATCGCGCCCGGTGTGCCGCACGAGGCGATTCCCGCCGACGCCGGGGCCGAGTGGATCTCGGACGGCGGGGATGTGAAGGAAGCGGTGCTGTGGTTCGGGGCCGGGACGGGGTCCGGTTCGATGCGGGCAACTCTGCTGCCGGGGCCGCGTGTTCTGGTCGGGCGGGGGCTGCCCGATCCTCAAGTGCGCGCGGTGGGGCGGTACTTGTACGAGCCCGATGGTGCCGTCATCCGGGCGCATCTGGTGGCGGAGGTGGCCGAGGAGGTCGGCGGGGGGCTCGTCGACGAGACGATCGCCTATGTGACGGGGGATGAGCTGCGGATCACCCCGTATGCCTCCGCCTATGAGATCACCGATCAACTTCCTTTTGGGGTGAAGAAGTTGAAGGCATTGCTGCGGGAGCGGGGGGTGGGGACCCTGACCGTGAAGAAGCGGGGGTCCGCGGTTGAGCCCGAGGAGTTGCGGAGGATGGTGAAGCCGAAGGGGGCTGGGGCGGCGACGGTCTTTCTTACCCGTGTGGCGGGGGCGCCGGCGATGTTGATCGGGCATCCGGTGTAGTTTGTCGGCCGCCCGCCGGTGGGGGCTTGTCGCGCCCCGCGGCGGAGCCGCAGACCGACACAGCCCCGCGCCCCTAAGGGGCGCATGCCCGCGCTCTCGCCTGTAGCAAGTTCCGTTCTCTTTCGTTCTGGGTTAGTTCTGCTGCTCGTTGGAATTCCGCTCTGGCCTCCGTTCTGCGGCCCAGCCGTAGGAGCAGGTCGCCTCTTACGCTCGGGAGGAGGTGGTAGTCACGTAGGGACGGGTCGGTTTTGAGAGTGTCGACGATTTGTAGGGCCTCGGCCGGGCCCTCCGCCATCGATACCGCCACCGCTCTGTTCAACTCCACCACCGGGGACGGGGATCGGGCGGCCAGGGCCGCGTACAGGGCGGCGATGCGGGGCCAGTCCGTGTCCTCGTAGGAGTGGGCGTGGGCGTGGCAGGCGGCGATGGCGGCCTGGAGTGCGTACGGGCCCGGTCCTGACGTTGTCGTGGTGGCGCCCGCCGCCTCCGCTCGGGCCAGGGCCGTGAAGCCCCGGGCGATCAGCATGCGGTTCCAGCGGGAGCGGTTCTGGTCCTTGAGCAGTACGGGTTCGCCGGTCGGGCCCGTGCGGGCCGCCGAGCGGGACGCCTGGAGCTCCAACAGGGCCGCCAGCGCGTGCACTTCGGGTTCCTTGGGCATCAGGCCCGACAGCACGCGGGCCAGCCGCAGCGCGTCCTCGCAGAGGGCGGGGCGCAGCAGGTCGTCGCCCGCTGTTGCGGCGTAACCCTCGTTGAAGATCAGGTAGATGACCTCCAGGACCGAGCCGAGACGGGCCTCGCGCTGTGGGCCGTACGGGACTTCGAAGGCGACGTTCTTCGTCGCGAGGGTTCGTTTGGCGCGGACGATGCGCTGGGCGACCGTGGCCTCGGGGACCAGGAAGGCGCGGGCGATCTCGGGGGTGGTGAGGCCGCCTAGGAGGCGGAGGGTGAGGGCGATACGGGCCTCGGCCGACAGCACCGGGTGACAGGCGGTGAAGACCAGGCGCAGCAGGTCGTCGTCGATGTCGTCGGGGGCGGACGGCTCGACCGGCGGGGCGGTCGTCTCCAAGGTCCGGCCGATCTCCGCCAGCTTGCGGGCGTACGTCTCGCGGCGGCGGATCAGATCGATGGCGCGGTGCTTGGCGGTGGCCATGAGCCAGGCGCCCGGGTTGTCGGGGACGCCGTCACGGGGCCACCGTTCGAGTGCGGCCACCAGGGCGTCCTGGGCCAGCTCCTCGGCGATGCCGATGTCGCGGACGGTGCGGGTCACGGCCGCGATGATGCGGGGGGATTCGAGGCGGAAGACCGTCTCTACGGTCTGTTCGATCTCGGCGGTCTGTTCGATCTCGGCGCGCTGATCCGTGTCGGCCTGATCCGTGTCGGTGCGCTGTCCCGTGTCGGTGCGCTGTTCCGTCGCGGAGTCGGAGTCGGAGGTGGGCTGCTGGGTCACAGCCCACCATCAGACACCGTCGGTGGCGATCGGCCAAGGAAGCCGGGAGGGAGGGGGAGGCAGAGGGCTCGCTCAGCCCTCCGCGATCTCCCGGACCTCACAGGTGACCGTCCAGTGCTCCTCGTGGACCTTCAGGAAGCGCTTGGTCCACTCCAGGGCCTCGGCCTTGTCCTTGCACTGCATGATCGCGTAGCCGCCGACGATCTCCCTGGACTCGGTGAAGGGGCCGTCGGTGACGGAGATCTTGCCGTCCTGCCAGTGCACTCGGGTGCCCTGTGAGCTGGGGGTCAGGCCTTGGGTGTCGAGCATCACGCCGGCCTTGGTGATCTCCTCGATCAGCTCGCCCATGCGCTGCATCAGCTCCGGGCTGGGGCCTTCGGCGGGGACGGTGGATTCGTCGATCTGTACGAGGGAGAGATAGCGGGGCATGGGTTCCTCCTTGGGCGGGGCCCGGTTCCTTCCGGGCTCTCACCCTGTGCGTCGATCGGGGCGGGCCCGGATCGACACGGCTGCGGAACTTTCTTCAGGAAATTTTCCCGGGATGCGTTCGGGATGCGTTCGGGATGCGTTTCCGCAGGTCAGATGGGTTCCTCAGCGCAGAGTCGCCCACAGGGCCGCCGCCTGTGGTTCCTGGGCGATCACCCGGTTGGCGTCCGACGCCGCCGGTACCACCGGCATCATCACCGTCTTCAGCTCGTCCTCCGACAGGCCCCGCAGGCTCTCGCCCAGGCTCGTCAGCTTGCTGAGCGAGTCCAGGCCGGTGTCCGTGGTCAGGCTCGCCGTGGCCACGTCGGCGACCCTGTACAGCCTGGCCGGGCTGGTCAGCAGGTTCGTCGAGGAGATCTGCCGCAGGAGTGCCTTGACCAGTTTCTGCTGGAGGCCTATCCGGCCCAGGTCACTGCCGTCGCCGATGCCGTGGCGAGTACGGGCCAGGGCGAGGGCGTGGGTGCCGTCGAGGTGATGCTCGCCCGCCGACAGGTCGAGGTGGCTGTCGCGGTCGTGGATGTTCTGGTCCGTCGTCACCGTCACGCCGCCGAGCGCGTCCACCAGGTCCGCGAAGCCGGCGAAGTCGACCTCCAGGTAGTGGTCCATACGGACGTTCGTCATCGACTCGACCGTCTTGACCGCGCACACCGGGCCGCCGACCGAGTACGCCGTGTTGAACATGACGCCGTACGCCTCCGCCGTCGAACCCCCGTCCGGCAGGGGGCAGGACGGGCGGGTGACCAGCGTGTCGCGCGGGATGCTCACGATCGTCGCCCTGGTGCGGCCCGCGTCCAGGTGGACGACCATCGCGGTGTCGGACCGCGCGCCCTCGCTGCTGCCGCCGCCGAGTGCCCGGTTGCGCTTGCCGTCGCGTGAGTCCGAGCCCAGGACCAGGATGTTCAGCGCCTGGCTCGGCGGCGGCGCGGCCTGGGCGGAAGTGCCGGCCGACGGCAGCGACTTCGGCTGCCGCTGCATCTGCGGCTCTGTCCTCGGCGGGCGGTTGTCGCCGAGTGCGCTGTCGATGTCGACGCTCTTGATGTTGTGGTTCAGGTGCCAGTAGGCGTAGCCCGCACCCGCGCCCGCGATCACCAGGGCGCCGGCCAGCGTGAAACCGACGGCCCTTGTCCAGCGCGGCGACCGTCGGCCCACGTGTCTCTTCGCGTCCCCGCCGCCGTCCGGCGTCCGTTCCTCTTCTCCCGTCACGCGGAGGAACGTACGTCCGAATTGTTACGCGCAGGGGTGCACGCCCCGCATTCTTCGGAAAATCTCACCCCGCGAGGCCGGGTATCGGCCCGGATCGCGCGGGAGCAGGGTGGGCTCGTTGCGGGGGCCTCCGAAAGTTTCGGCTGATTGACCGATTGACTTCGGTGCAGTTTGCGGGGCCTTGGGGAAGTCGTCACTACGGTTGCGGGGGTTTGGGGTGGTGGGTTTGTGCGGGTGCGTTGTGGTTTTTTGCGCAGTTCCCCGCGCCCCTTATCGGGCCGGTGGGTCTGTGCGGGTGTTGTGGGGTTTTGCGCAGTTCCCCGCGCCCCTTATCAGGCCGGTAGGGCCGTGCGGGTGCGTTGTGGGGTTTTGCGCAGTTCCCCGCGCCCCTGATCAGGCCGGTGGGTTTGTGCGGGTGTCTTGTGGCTGAGGTGCGCGGTTCCTCGCGCCCTCTGAGGTTGTTGGCCTGTCCCCTTTGGGCAGCTGGGGGAGCGCGGCTCAGGGGGTTGGAGGGGTGGTCGTGCTGTTTCGTACCACCAGGCTTGTGGCCAGTTCCACCCTTGTGGCGCCTGAGGGGTTTTCCTCTCTGCCCAGGTTCAGGACCAGCTTGGCCGCCGTTTCCGCCATTTCCATCAGGGGCTGGCGGACCGTTGTGAGCGGGGGGCCGACCAGGCGGGCGATCGGGAGGTCGTCGAAGCCGACGACGCTCAGGTCCTCCGGGATGCGCAGGCCCAGTTCGCGGGCGGCCTCGTACAGGCCGAGGGCCTGGAGGTCGTTGCCGGCGAAGACGGCCGTCGGGCGGTCCGGGGAGCGCAGGAGGTCGAGGCCGGCGCGGTAGCCCGTCTCGTGGTGGAAGTCGCCCGCCTTGAGGAGGGCGGGGTCCACCGGGAGGCCTGCCGTTTCCAGTGCGGCGCGGTAGCCGTCCACGCGGGCGCGGCTGCACATCATCCGGGACGGGCCGCTGATCGACGCGATGCGGGTGTGGCCCAGGTCGATGAGGTGACGGGTGGCCGCCAGGCCGCCCTGCCAGTTGGTCGCGCCGACCGAGGGCACGTCGTCCCCGGGGTCACCGGCCGGGTCCATCACCACGAACGGGATCGAGCGACTGGTCAGCAGCGCCCGCTGGGACTCGTCGAGGCCGGACAGGACGAGGATCACGCCGTGCGGGCGGCGGGCGGCGACCTGGTCGGCCCAGGTGCGGCCCGGGGTGAGGCGGCCCGCGCTCTCCGAGAGGACGACGCTCAGCCCCTCCTCCCGCGCCGCGTTCTCCACACCCCGGATGACCTCCATCGCCCACGCGCTCTCCAGTTCGTGGAAGACCAGGTCGATGAGGGGTGAGCGGGTCGCCTCGGCCCTGCGGCGGCGGTAGCCGTAGGCCCGGAGCAAGTCCTCTACCCGGGTCCGGGTTCCGGGGGCGACATCGGCGCGGCCGTTGAGCACCTTCGAAACAGTCGGAGCGGAGACGCCTGCCTCGCGGGCGATCTCGGCGAGCGTCGCGGTCTGAGTGGACTGCGAAGCTGTCTGCGTTTCAACGGGTTTCGAGGGTCTCATGGCCGCGATCGTATCCCTGCGCGACCTCTTGACGAAGCCCCTGTCCCCCCATAAATTTCCGGAACATTCGACGTACCACCCGAAAGATTCGTACAGAGACTCGTTCCAGGTTTCGTTCAGAACATTCGCGAGAGGTGCAGTCATGGAGTCGAACAGAGGGCGGTCCACAGAGTCGGCCGGTACGGCGTTCAGCAGGCGCTGGGTGCTCGGTGCCGGGGCCTCCGCCCTGCTCACCACCGGCCTCAGTGCCTGCGGCTCGGGTGAGGGTTCGAGCGGTGGTGGCGGGGACACCCTCACCGCGTTCGTGTACGGGGACGACGCGGCGAAGGTCCAGGCGGCGTCCGTCGAGCGGTTCAACGGGTCGGCGGCGGCGAAGTCGGCCAAGGGCAAGGTCAAGCTGGAGAAGATCCCGGGCTCGGACTACACGCCCAAGCTGCGTACGGCCATGGGGTCCCCCAGCGCTCCGGACATATTCTTCAACTGGGGCGGCGGATCCATCAAGGCCTACCAGGAAGCCGGGAAGGTTCTTGACCTGACCGATGTCATCGAGAGCGACCCGGTGCTGAAGAACGGCTTCCTGCCGTCCGTGCTGGCCGCCGGTGATCTCAAAGGGCGCCACTACGGGATCCCCATGCGCGGTATGCAGCCGGTGATTCTTTTCTACAACAAGTCCGTTTTCGCCGAGCAGAAGATTCAACCGCCCACCACCTGGGACCAGTTGCTCGACAACAACACCAAGCTGAAGAAGGCCGGGATCACGCCCTTCGCCCTCGGCGGCGCCGACCTCTGGCCCGAACTGATGTGGCTGGAGTACCTGACGGACCGTATCGGCGGCCCCGAGGTCTTCAAGCGCATCCAGGACGGTGACGCGGAGGGCTGGGGCGACCCGGCGATCCTGAAGACCGCCGAGATGGTCAAGGAACTCGTCGACGGGGGTGCCTTCGGCGACAAGTTCAGCTCGGTGTCGTATGTGAACGGCGGTGCCCCGGCGGTCTTCGCCAAGGGCAAGGCGGCGATGCACCTGATGGGCTCCTGGGAGTACTCGACGCAGCTCGGCAAGTTCCCCGACTTCGCCAAGTCGAACCTGGGCTGGGCGGCCTTCCCGAAGGTCGACAGCGGCACCGGTGACGTCCGCAACGTCGTCGGCAACCCCACCAACTACTGGTCGATCAACCCCCGTACGAAGAACAAGGACGCGGCGATCGCCTTCCTCAAGGACTGCGCGTCCGAGACGTACGCCAAGGACCTGGTCGCGCTCGGCGACGTACCGACCACCTCGAACGCGGCGGCGCTGCTGTCCTCCGCGCCCAACCCCGAGTACGCGAAGTTCCAGTACGAGATGGTCCAGCAGGCGCCCGCGTTCACCCTCTCCTGGGACCAGGCGCTCGGCGACGAGCTGGGCACCAAGATGCACACGGAGATCGGGAAGCTCTTCGCCGGCAAGTCGTCGCCCAGCGATTTCGTGTCGGCCTGCAAGGGGCTGAAGTGAGCTCCACCGTCACTTCTCCCACCGTCACTTCTTCCACTGTCACATCCGGAGTTCGGGCCGGGCGGCCAAGTGCCGCCTGGGCTCTGCCCGCCGTTCTCTTCTTCACCTTTTTCGCGGTCGTCCCGATGGCGCTGGCCTTCTATCTCTCCTTCACCAAGTGGGACGGCCTCGGCGACCCCAAGCCGGTCGGGCTCGCCAACTGGCGGAAGCTGCTGGACGATCCCCGGCTCACGCAGTCGCTGGGAGTCACCCTGCTGCTGATGGTGGCGAGCTGGGTCTTCCAGACGGTCGTCTCGCTGCTGCTCGGGGTCTGGGCGGCGGGCCAACAGCGCAACCGGGCGATCCTGTCCGCGGTCTTCTTCGTCCCGTTCCTGCTCTCCTCGACGGCGATCGCGCTGCTCTTCTACGCCCTGCTCGACCCGAACTTCGGCATCATCCAGGCGAACATCCTCGGCTCCACGGACGGCGCGTTCCTCGCGATCGTCTTCGTCGGCGCCTGGCAGTTCATCCCCTTCCACACCCTGATCTACCAGGGCGGGGCCCGCCAGATACCCGAGGTCCTCTACCAGGCGGCGGCCATCGACGGCGCCGGCCGCTACCGCCAGTTCTTCTCGATCACGCTCCCGCAACTGCGGCACACCATCACGACGTCCACCGTCCTGATGGTCGTCGGTCTGCTGACGTACTTCGAGACCGTGCTGATCCTGACCAAGGGCGGCCCGGGCACGGACACGGCGATCCTGCCGTACCTGATGTACGAGGCGGGCTTCAAGAACTACGACTTCGGATACGCGAGCGCCATCGCGTCCTTCCTGGTCGTGGCCGCCACGGGACTCTCCCTGCTCCTTGTGCGACTGACCGGCTTCGGCCGTATGCGCAGTACCCGCGAAGGGATGTGACGGAGTGTCACACGACACGCTTCCTCGTCCCGCGACGGCCGGCGAACGCCCGGAGCAGCCGGGCCGGCGGCCCGACGGCCGTCGCCGCAGGCACTGGACCCGGCGCCCCAACCCGGTGGCGGGCCTGGGTTCGGCCATCTGGCTCGTGATCGTCGTCGTCCCGATCTACGCCATGCTGTCGGCCTCGCTCACCGGCCCCGACAAGGCCCTCACCGGCAATCCGCTGAGTCCGCCCACCGATCCGACCCTCGACAACTACAACACCGTTCTCCACTCCGGCTTCTGGCATCTGCTGAGCAACACGGTGATCGTCGCGGTCGCGGTCGTGGGCATCGTCCTCGCGCTCTGCGTCCCGCTCGCGTACGTGGCCGTGCGCACCCGCACCCGCTGGTCGGGCCTGGCCTTCCGGCTGTTCCTGCTGGGCGTGGCGATCCCCGCCCAGGCCGTGGTCGTACCGCTCTATCTGCTCATCGCCAAACTCGACCTGTACGACACGCTGTTGGCGGTGATCCTGCCGACGGCGGCCTTCGCCATGCCGGTCGCGGTCCTCGTCCTCGTGGGCACCCTGCGGGACGTCTCCGAGGACCTGTACGAGGCGATGGCCCTGGACGGCGCGTCCCCGCTGCGGATGCTGTTCCAGCTCGCCATCCCGCTGGCCAAGGGCGGTATCAGCACGGTCGTCATCTTCTCCGCGCTCCAGGCCTGGAACGGCTTCCTCTTCCCGCTGATCTTCACCCAGTCCGACGGACCCCGTGTCCTGACGCTCGGCCTCTTCAACTTCGTGAGCCAGTTCGGTGTGAACATCCCCGCCCTGCTGGCCTCGGTCGTCCTCTCCGGCATCCCCATCTTCACCGTCTATCTGGTGGCCCGGCGCGCACTGGTCGGCGGCCTGATGGGGGTGGGCGGCAAGTGACGCGACGACCGGTGAACTCACCTTCCCTGACAGGAGTTTCATGACCACGTCACCTTGGCGTGACCCCGCCCTGCCCATCGACGCCCGCGTCGACGACCTGCTCTCCCGGATGACCCTGGAGGAGAAGTCAGCCCAGTTGTACGGCCTGTGGGTGGGCGCGTCGACGGACGGTCACGGGGTCGCCCCGCACCAGCACGACCTGACCGCCGAGTACGACTACGACGAGCTGATCACCCATGGCCTCGGCCAGCTCACACGCCCCTTCGGTACGGCCCCCGTGGACCCGACGCTGGGCGCGCAGGCACTGGCCCGCGCCCAGCGTCGGATCATCGAGGCCGGCCGCCTCGGCATCCCGGCGCTGGCCCACGAGGAGTGCCTGGCGGGCTTCACGGCCTGGCACGCGACGGCGTACCCGGTGCCGCTGGCCTGGGGCGCCACCTTCCACCCCGAGCTGGTGGAGGAGATGGCCGGGCGCATCGGCCGGGACCTCACCTCGGTCGGCGTCCACCAGGGCCTCGCCCCGGTCCTGGACGTCGTACGGGATCTGCGCTGGGGCCGGGTCGAGGAGACGATCGGCGAGGACCCGTACCTGGTGGGGACGATCGGGTCGGCGTATGTGCGGGGCCTGGAGTCGGCGGGGATCATCGCCACGCTGAAGCACTTCGCGGGGTACGCGGGCTCGGTCGGGGCGCGCAATCTCGCGCCGGTACGGGCGGGCGCCCGGGAGTTCGCGGACCTGACGCTCTTCCCGTTCGAGATGGCGCTGCGCGAGGGCGGCGCGCGTTCAGTGATGGCGGCGTACACGGAGACGGACGGCGTCCCGGCCTCCGCCGACCCCTACCTCCTCACCCAACTCCTGCGCGAGGAATGGGGGTTCACCGGAACGGTGGTCTCGGACTACTTCGGCATCGCCTTCCTCCAGTCCCTGCACCGGGTCGCCGGTACCCCGGCCGAGGCGGGCCACGCCGCGCTGGCGGCCGGCATCGATGTCGAACTGCCGTCGTTCGGGAGTTACGGCGAGGCGCTGGTGACGGCCGTACGGGCCGGAGAGGTCCCGGAGTCGCTGGTGGACCGGGCCCTGCGGCGCGTGCTGGCGCAGAAGTGCGAGCTGGGTCTGCTGGACGAGGACTGGCGGCCCGAGCCGGACGGGCCCATCGACCTGGACTCGGCCGGGAACAGGGCGCTGGCCCGCCAGTTGGCGGAGGAGTCGGTGGTGCTGCTCGGCAACCCGGACGGGCTGCTCCCGCTGGCCCCGGACACCCGGATCGCGGTCGTCGGGCCACGGGCTGCGGACTCGCTGGCGATGCTGGGCTGCTACTCCTTCCCGTCGCATGTCCTGCCCAACCATCCCGAGACCCCGCTCGGCATCGACATCCCCACACTCCTGGAGTCCCTGCGCACCGAACTGCCCGACGCCAAGGTGACGTTCGCCGAGGGTTGCGACACCTCGGGGCCGGACGTCTCGGGCTTCGAGGAGGCGGTGGCCAAGGCATCCGAGGCGGATGTGTGCGTGGCGGTGATGGGCGACCGCGCGGGCCTGTTCGGCGGGGGTACCTCCGGCGAGGGCTGCGATGTGGCGGAGCTGCAACTGCCGGGCGTGCAGGCCGAGTTGCTGGACGCGCTGGTGTCGACAGGGGTGCCGGTGGTGCTCGTGCTGCTCAGCGGGCGCCCGTACGCGCTGGGGCGCTGGCACGGCCGGCTGGGTGCGGTCGTGCAGGCGTTCTTCCCCGGGGAGGAGGGCGGCCCGGCGGTGGCGGGAGTACTGTCGGGCCGCGTCTCCCCCTCGGGCCGGCTGCCGGTGAGTGTGCCCAGGGAGCGCGGGGGCCAGCCGTGGACGTACCTCCAGCCGCCGCTGGGGCTGGCGGGCGATGTGAGCAGCCTGGACCCGACCCCGCTGTACCCCTTCGGGCACGGCCTGTCGTACACCTCCTTCGCCTGGGAGGACTTCGCCGAGGAGGGCCCCGGAGGGGGTCCGGTCTCCGAGGGTTCGGCGGCGGAGGGTTCTACGGCCGAGGGTTCTACGGTTCAGGATCCGGCGGAGATCGGTACGGATGGGTCGTACGCGGTGTCGGTGACCGTGCGCAACACGGGTGAGCGGGCCGGGGCGGAGGTCGTGCAGTTGTATCTGCACGATCCGGTGGCCTCGGTGACCCGGCCCGACGTCCGGCTGATCGGTTACCAGCGGCTGGAGTTGGCGCCGGGGGCGGCCGGCCGGGTGACCTTCCGCTTCCACACGGATCTGTCGGCGTTCACGGACCGCTCGGGTCGCCGGGTCGTCGAACCCGGGGCGCTGGAGCTGCGGTTGGGGGCGTCCAGCGCCGACGTACGGTACGCCGCACACCTTCGACTGGTGGGCGGCGTACGGGAGTTGGGGGCGGACCGGCGGCTGCGGTGCGAGACGGAGGTCGGCCCGTAGCTCCCGGCCCTGAACCCGGCCCCGCCTGTTCAGGGTGCGGCGGGGCCGGGTTCAGGGGACGGGTTCAGGGGACGGCGGGGCCGGACAGGTAGGCGCCCTGGGCGTCGTACGGCCAGGCGTTCGACACACAGCCCTTGAGGCCGTCGATCTGCTGCATCATCGCGGGCGCGGGGCGGCCCGGGCCCGGGCAGGTCTCGTGTCCGTGGCCCAGCCAGTGGCCGACCTCGTGGTTGACGATCAGGGCGCGGTACTCGACCGGCGGTCCGTCGAACTCGGGCGAACCCTGCTGCCAGCGCTTGAGGTTGATCACCACGTCCTTGCCGGTACGGCAGTTGACCTCGCCGATGTGTTCCGGCTGGCGCACGTTGCACAGCTTGTCGGTGGTGGCCGCGGTGGCGACACGGAACGTCAACTCGGCCTCCGCCCCGGTGACTTGGCGGAACTTGGCGCCTTCCTGACCCCAGCCGCGCCGGTCGTTCAGGATCGCGGTGATCTGCCGGGCGGCGTCCGTCGGGTCGACGCCCGTGCCGTCCTCGACCTGGACCCGGAAGGGGGTCCCGGTGGCGGGCACGGTGCCGGTGAGCGGGGCGGTGACGAAGGTTCCGGGGCCGGACGTGGGGACGGTCCCGGGATCGCTCGCCCCCGGGGTGGCCCCGGCTCCGGAGCGGGCTCCCTTGCCGCTCCCGGCGCTCTTCCCGGGTCCGGGCGCGGGTTCCTTTCCGGGCGCGGGGGTGCCGGTGGCGGCCGGGGAGCTGGGTGCCTCGGGTGTCTCGGCGGCTTCGGGGGACCTGGGCGCCCTGGGCGACCCGTCGCCGGTGGACTCGGCCGGAGACTCACTCGTACCGTCCGCCCTCGGGTCCGGGGCGGGCTCGGCCGTGGTCCGCACCGGCTCCGGGGAGCGGGCCTGCGACACGGTGTCCGGCAGCAGCCGGGGCAGGAGCGACGGCACGACCGCCGTACCGAGCGCGGCAAGACAGACCGTCGCGCCGATCGCCGCGAGACGGGTCCGGCTCTTGCGCCGACGCTGTAAGGCGGCCAGGCGGCGTGGCCCGCTCGCCGCACGTCGTCGTCGCTCACTCATCGGGGGAACCGCCTGTCTCGCTCGTGCTGAGGGCGGGCGTGGGCCATTCCCCGTCCCGCGTACGGCTGTAGGTACGGCCATTGCGGTGGCCGTGACTCACCTGCCTGATACGCATCACACCCCTCATACGCATTACGCCCCTCACACGCCTCACAGGTAGGTGCCTCACCTGTTCATGAGCGTGTTCGGGGCGCAAAGGTTGAAGGGGACCGGGCAAAATTTCTCGCGGGCCCGGTGCGGGCCGCTCGTGGGCTCAGCCGAAGCGGCCCGCCACGTAGTCCGCGGTGCGCTGGTCGTGCGGGTTGCCGAACACGTCGTCGGTGGCGCCGTGTTCGACGATGCCGCCGGGCGTGCCCTGCTCGGCGAGGAAGAACGCGCACTGGTTGGAGACGCGGGCCGCCTGCTGCATGTTGTGGGTGACGATCACGACGGTCACCTCACCGGCGAGCTCGTGGATCGTCTCCTCGACGCGCCGGGTGGAGGTGGGGTCGAGGGCCGAGCAGGGTTCGTCCATGAGGAGGACCCGGGGGCGTACGGCGAGCGCGCGGGCGATGCACAGGCGCTGCTGCTGGCCGCCGGAGAGCGCGCCGCCGGGCTGGCGGAGCCGGTCGCGTACTTCCTTCCACAGGCCCGCCCGGGTCAGGGACTCCTCGACCAGCTCGTCCTTCTCGCTGCGGCCGACGCGCGTGCCGGTCAGCTTCAGGCCCGCCACCACGTTGTCGTAGATCGACATCGCGGGGAACGGGTTCGGCTTCTGGAAGACCATGCCGATCTTTCGGCGCGCGTCGGTCAGCCGCCACGACGGGTCGTAGATGTCCTCGCCGTCCAGGAGCACCTCGCCCGCCAGGGCCGCCGCCGGGATCATCTCGTGCATCCGGTTGAGGGTGCGCAGGAACGTCGACTTGCCGCAGCCCGAGGGGCCGATGAGCGCGGTGACCTGTCCGGCGGGCATCGTGAGGGAGACCCGGCTGAGCACCTGGTGGCTGCCGAACCAGGCCGCCACGGACCGGGCTTCGAGCGCGGCGGGCCCGCCGGCCGTACCGGCCTTGGCCGCGGGCGGCGTGGCGGGCAGGACGATCGTGTCGGTCTGGGTGTCGGTCACGTCGGGTACCTCGTGTCGGAGAAGTCGGGGCGCGGGCGGCGCGTTGCCGCGAGGCTCACAGCAGGTTCGGCAGCAGCTCGGTGGCGCGGGTGGCGACCTGGAGGCCCAGGACGGCGACGGCCGGGGCGAAGACGATCCAGGTCTGGTGCCGGCCCCACCGGTGCCAGGTCCACACGGCGGCGACCGCCGCGAGCAGCAGGGCCTGGAGCCACATCACCAGCGGCCAGGGCACCCCGGACGGCCGGGCGAGGGGCTCCTCGGCCTGCGGCAGCGTGCCGGAGCGGATGACGGCGGCCGGGGTCTCCGCGGCCGGTGACACCAGGTCGGCGTCGACGCGCAGGACACCGCCGGGCATGAAGTGCGGGCCGGTCGCGGTGACCAGCACCAGGCGCCCCTTGCCCGCGGCGAGCGGTGCGGGCGCCGGATCACCGGCTCGTCGTACGCCGGTGACCTGGTACTTGGCCTTGCCCTGGCCGGTGACGACGGTGAAGGTGTCGCCCGCGGTGAGGTCGGCGAGCTTCCCGAAGGGGCCGCCGTAGGCAGCGGCACGGCCCATCAGCACGCTGGTGCCGGCCTGGCCGGGCATCGGGGTGTCGCGGCGGTGCCCGGGGCCGTCGGTCATGACGGCGGAGTCGGTGCCCTCCAGGACGACCTGGGACATGCCCAGAGCGGGTACGTCGAGCAGCGCGACCGGTGTGCCTGGTGCGAGCAGCCTGCCCTCCTGGTCGACCTGGGCCACCGGGGCGGTGCCCTGGGCGAGCTGGTCGCGCAGTTCGTCGAACGCGGCGTGCTGGGCGTTGTGCTGCTGGATACCGCTGACCAGCAGCAGTTGCAGGGTGATGCCGAGCAGCAGGGCGGCGAGGCTGAGCAGGCCGCCCCTGGAGAGGTGGCGCACGACGGTGACGCTCGCGACACGCGTCCTGGACGCGGACGCTGCCGGTGCGAGCGTGGTCTGTACGGCGACCGTCACGGCGGCCCGCCTCCTTCGCGGTTCGGGGGGTTTGAGGTTCAGGGAGTCTGAGATTCAAGGGGTTTCGGGCTCAGTCGGTTTCGCTGAGGGATCCCGGCGGGCCGGGAGACCGTGGCGGCGGTCTCCCGGCCCTCGATGGAGCAATCACGCGGTGAAGCGGTCAGGCGATGAAGCAGTGTGAAGCGGTGTGAAGCGGTGTGAAGCGGTGATCAGATGGACTTGACGACGAAGTTCGCGCCGTTCTTCGAGTTCACCGTGGTGGAGCCGGCGTAGTGGGCGTGCAGCGTGTGCTTGCCCTTGGCCAGCTTCGGGAGGGTGATGGTCACCTTGCCGGCGCTGAGCGTGCCGGTGCCGATGACGCGGGTGCCCTCAAGGATGGTGACCTTGCCGGCGGGGGTGGTGCCGGTCGCCGTGACCTTCACCGCGACCTTGGCGGCGGCGGTGTGGGCGATCGTGGCCGGGGCGGTCGAGGCGACGGACGGGGTCGCCTTGGTGACCTTCAGGGAGACGGTCGCCGAGGAGGAGTTCAGCTTGTCGCCGCCCGCGTAGGAGACGGTCAGCGTGTGCGTGGCCACCTTGAGGTGGTTCGACAGGCTGACGGTGACCTTGCCGGCGCTGTTCAGGGTGCCGGTGCCGAGGGTGGTGGTGCCCTCCTTGACGGTGACCTTGCCGTCGGCGATGACGCCGTGGCTGCCGGTCACGGTGACGGCGACCTTCGGGGCGACACCGTACGCGGTCGGGGCGGCGGTCGCCGTGGTGGTGCTGGCGAACTTGACGTCGCCGGTCCAGGAGGCGGCGTCGCCGGTGCCGATCAGGTTGGCGGCGGACACCGAGGCGGTGTACTTGCCGTTGGCCAGGTCGGTGAAGGTGAACGACGTGGTGGTGGCCGGGACGTCCTTGGTGGCCACGAGCCCGCCGTCGGCGTCGAGCAGCGTCACGCGGTAGTCGGTGACGGGCTGGGCCGGGGCGGGGGTCGCCGGGGTCCAGTCGAGCTTGAGGCTCGCGTCGCCGGGGGTGCTCTTCAGCGTGGGCGCGGCGGGCGTCTTCGCTTCGAGGCCGCTGATGTCCAGGCCGCCGACCTTGGCGTGCTTGGCCAGGTTGACCGAGCCGTTGTACGGCTCGTTCACGAAGCCGAACTTCGCGATGACACCTTCGGCGGCGTCGGAGGCGAAGGCCGCCTCGTGGGTACCGCTGGTGACGAAGACGTCGTAGACGTCCTTGTCGAAGAAGATGCTGCTCGGGTCGATCGCCCGGGTCGGGACGACGTTGTAGACGTCGCGGCCGAAGGTGGCGTTCTCGTAGTAGCCGGTGACCGGGGAGAGCTTGCCGTTGACCGTGGTGACCGGGCTGGTGGCGCCGGTGTCGCCGGGCAGCGTGACGGCGGCGAGGTGCGCGCCGGCGGCGACCGCGGTCTTGCTGTGGTCGGGGGCGATGCCGTTGTTCTGCGCGATCCAGCTGCCCACGGAGAACGGGACGAGGGTGCCGTCCTGGGTGAGCGCGGTGTCGGCCTGGTTCTCCTGCGTGGTCGCGATGCTCGTGTCGACCGTGTTCTCGTTGAGGCCGATCGCCCCGAGGAAGAACTTGCGGGTGCCCGAGCCGCTCTGCGGGAGGACGGGGTGCACGGTCTGGCCGTTCACCTTGTGGTCGCTGCCGGCCGCGTAGACGTCGTGGAGCTGGTCCACCGTCAGGCTGTCGAGGCCGGTGCCGCGCACCGCGATGCCGACCGCGTCACGCGCGAACGGGATGAAAGTGAGCGCGTTGCCGGAGACGCTCGGGCCGCTGGAGGAGCGGGCGAAGTCGATCTGGCCCTTGACGGAGACACCGGTCGCGTTCGGGAACAGGTCACCCGTGAGCGACATGCTGAGCGCGGTGCGGCCGGCGCCGGAGCCGTTGGGACGGTTGAACGTCGTACCGCCCGAGCGGGTCTGGATGGTGGCGGAGCCGATCGCGTCGTACGAGGCGAGGCCCGCGCCGGTCGCCGACTTCACGGCGGTGTCGGCGTAGCTCTTGTCGTTGACGGTGTCACCGGCGAGGGCGTTCAGGACGTCCTGCGTGGTGTCGGAACCCACGCCCACCAGCTGGCGGAACGTTCCGGCGGGGGTGGGGTCGGCGGACGCCGGGCTCGCGAGAGCCAGCGTGCCGGACACCACGGCGGCGGCGACCATGGCCGCCGTGAGGCGCGTTCTGCGCATCGAGGTTCTCCTGTAGTGCGTCGTGGAACGAGAGCGGATGTTGCGGGTGTTGCGGATCTGGCAGGGTGGTACGGGCCGTCCGCCCCGACTGTCCTTCGGGGCGGGCGGCCGTCTGTGGGGAGCCGTGGCCGGGTGGCCGTGGGCTCCGGGGCTCAGCTCCGGCCGGGCGGCAGCAGCTTGCGCAGCCGCTCCGGCAGGGTGAGTTCGGGGATGACGGTCACGGTGCGACCGCCGGGCAGCGGCAGCCGCAGTCGGCCGCCGCCCGCGAAGGGCGCTCCGATACCGGCCGCGGCGCCGAGCGCGGCGCCCACCGGGACGGCGTAGCGCAGGGCGTTCGCCGGGTCGGCGGGCGTGGTGCCCGCGGCGGTGGTCTGGACGGCCTGGCCGCCGTCGTACGAGGGCTTGGCGTTGGGCTTGGCGCTCGCGCCACCGGCGCCGCCGGACGCGGCACCGCCCGAGGCGGCGCCCCCGTCGGTCGCGCCCCCGGCCGTTGTACCGCCGTCCGTACCTCCGCTCACACCGCCGGAGGTGCCGGAGACGCCGCCACCGGAGACGCTGCCGCCGCCGGACGCGCCCCCGGCCGTCGTACCGCCGGAGGAGGAGCCGCCGCCCGGGTTGGCGGACGGGCCGGTGTAGTGGGCGAGGGCGGTGGCGGCCTTGGCCGTCTTGTCCCGCAGGGTCTGCGGCAGCGGCGCGTAGCCGTCCGGGAGGCGGCCCGGGTCGGCGCCGCTGATCTGGCCCTTGCCGGACGCGTACGTCAGCAGGGTCGCGTAGTCCGCGCGGGCGGCGGCGCCGATCTTGGCCGGGCGCACGGCCGCGTAGACGAGCTGGGCGAGCGGGTACGCGCCCTTCGCGGTGGCCTTGGACGGGACGATCTCGGGGGCCTTGGCACCGGAGGCGCTCGCCGCGGCGGCGGTGAGGGCGGCCGGGGTCGGCGCGGTGAACTTGCCGGCGGCGTTGCGCAGGCGCGCGGTCTGGAGGCCGTACCGGGCGGCGGAGGCCGCGTCGGTCACCGTGATCACGAACCGGGAGCCGACCGTCTGCGGACCGGGCGCCTTGTACGCGGGCGGGCTCGCCAGCGGGTCCCAGGTCGCCTTCCAGAGGCTGTCGGCGCGCCGGGTGTGCAGGGCGCCGGCGTGCATGTCCGACACATACGGGTGGAAGTCGATCATGCACTGCTTCTGCGTGGCCCCGGTGCCCGGCGGGATCGTGCACCACGGGTCGCTCTTGGGGTACGTGTCGATGTCGGCCGGGGTGAAGGCGAAGCCGGTCGGGTTCACGTCCGTGTTGGTGCTGAAGTACGGGTTGACCGTCATGCCCCAGTCGTCGGGGGCCCCGGCGAGGAACTTGCGCGCCTCCTTGTCGGAGACGATCCACTGCCAGACCGCGCGCGCCGAGTCGCTGTGGCCCAGCGCGGTCAGCAGGTCGGTGTCGGTGGCCGGGGTCTCGGCCACGGACAGTTCGGCGAACTCCGGGTTGAGCGAGATGAACTCGGGGTCGCTGGCCAGTCCGGCCGGGTTGGTCTTCGCCCACCCGTAGTTCTTGGCGGCGGTGTTGCCGATGACCGCTCCCCAGGGCGAGTTGCGGTAGGACTCGGTGAGCAGCTTGGCGACCAGGCGGGGGGTCAGGTCGAGGGACTCGACCTTGGTGCCCGCGAGTTTGCGGATCGCCTCGGAGGCGCCTGCCTTGGGTCTGCGTTCGACGGTGAAGCCGATGACGGTGCCCGAGAGCGTGGTCGGCGCGTAAACGGTCGGGTCGGCGGGGGCGGTCGTGCCCGGGTCGGCGCCGAGGGCCCGGGTGGTGAAGGCCAGGCCCGAGCCGCCGTCGTTGATGAGACGGGCGCGGGTGTCGGGCTCGCCGAGTTCGGTGAAGCCGTACACCTTGCCGCTCGGGCACAGCGCGGTCTGCCAGCTCGCCATGGCGTCGGCGGCGAGTTCGCTGCCGCTGGTCTCGCGCTCGTCGGAGCCCAGCGCGCAGTTGGCGCCGACCGTGTTGAAGCCGAGCTTGACCGCGACGCGGTTCTTCCAGTTGGTCGCGGAGACCGGGGAACCGGCGTTGACCTGGCTGGTGTCGGCGTAGGGCTTGCCGTCCAGGTCGAGGTGGCCCTGCGGGACGATGACCAGCCAGCAGGAGCGCGGCTTGACGGTCCCGTTCTGCCGTACGGGGATGCCGCAGCCCAGGTGCGGGGCCTCGTTGGCGGTCTGCATCTCGACGTACTCGCGGCCGGTGCCGTCGGCGCCGGTGCGGGCGAAGTCGACCTCGTTGGTGGTGTTGCGGTTGAAGAAGGCGTTGTTCTGGGTGCCCGAGGTGATGACCGTGCCGTCGACGGCCTTGAAGGGGACCTCACCGAGCCCGGACACGTTTCCGGCGCCGTAGCGGTCGTCCTGGCCGTAGTTGGTGGGGTCGGCGCTGTAGAACACCTTGCGGGTGTCGTCGTACTCGTTGCCGGGCCAGCTTCCCCGGTCGGTGGTCGGGGAGGCGCCGTACTGGCACTGGGTGCGGGGCGGGCCGGGGTTCTCCGGGTGGGTGCCGTCGTCGTCGCCCCAGCACTGCATGATCTGCACGAAGTCGGTGTTGAACAGGGTGCCCGCGAGGGTCGTCGGGGCGCCGCCGGTCCAGGAGACGGTGACCGCCTGGCTGGTGAGGTGCTCGGTCTGGCTGACCGTGAACTTCATGTCCTTGAACTCGCCGCGCCCGGAGACGGTCACGGCGGAGCCGCTGCCCCCGGCGGCGGTCGCCACCGGGGCGTTCTGCGCGACGGCGAGCCCGACGAGGGCGCCGACGGCGGCACCGGCGACGAGACGCACGAGCAGCCCGCGTATACGGCTTCTCGACTTCACGTTCTCCGTCATCGCGAACCCCCGTCCGTGAAGTTGTCCGCGCCGGTACGGGAGTTGCCCGCGCCGCGGGTGCCGAGTGCCCGCGAGACGACGGACGGCAGCAGGACGAGCCCGAGGATGAGCAGCGCCGCGAGGACCATCAGGGTCTGGGTGGTGGTCCAGCCGCTGTTCCCGGCCACGGCCACCGGCTGGGCCAGCGCGATCGTGCCGCCGACGGCACCGCCGCCACCGCCGCCGTCGCCCGAACCGGTGGCGCCGCCACCGCCCGCGGACGCGGAGATCACCTGCCCGGTGTCGGGGTCGACGACGGGCTTCCCGTCACCGCCGCCGCTCGCGGCCGTACCGCCTGCCGCGCCCCCGGTTCCGCCGCCGCTCGCCGTACCTCCGGTCGCACCCCCGGACGCGGTGCCCCCGCCCGTCGTACCGCCGCCGCTCGCGCCCCCGGACGCCGAACCGCCACCGGCACCGCCGGAACCGCCCGCGCCACCCGAGCCGCCCGGCTTGGCGCCGCCGCTGCCCGTGTTGCAGGCCGGGGCGCCCTTCTTGTCACAGGCGGCCGGGTAAGGAGCCGTCTCGGCGAGCCTGTTGCGGCCGTCGGAGCTGAACGTGGGGTTGTTGCAGCCCCTGATGTTGATGTTCTGCGTCTTCACACCGGGGATCCGGCGGATCTGCTCGAAGCCCGCCTGCACCAGGTTGATCGGCAGCGGCGAGTAGCCGAGCTGCGGCGCCTGCTGCTGGCCCTGGCACATGAAGTAGTAGGAGAACGCGCCGAGCGTCTTGCCCTTGTCCTCGGTGAACGTGCCCTGCACCTTCAGCGGCAGGATCATGTACGAGTAGCTGGACAGCGGGTAGTTGCGCTTGTCGGTGTCGTTGTAGACGCCTTCGAGCTTCTGGGTGAGGTAGTCCGGGGACGACTTGTTGGTGTTGATCTTCGCCTTGAGGAGCGAGACGGCGACGTTCTTCGGGGTCGGCTCGGTGTAGTAGCCCGCGTGGTTGAGGACCTTGGCGACCGGATAGCCCTCGTTGATGGCGTACGAGTAGTTGACGTACCCGATCGCGCCCTCGCCGTAGTTCTGGGCGACGTAGCCCGCCACGCCCGGGTCACCGGACTGGGCGATCATGCCGGGGACGGTCGGGTAGTACGAGGTCTGCCCGCAGGCGCCCGAGCGGCCGACCTTGGCGCAGTACGCCTGCCACAGCGAGGCGTGCTGGTTGGCCATCCACATCGTGAACTGGGCGGTGGAGCCCGAGCCGTCGGAGCGGACCACGGGAACGACGGCGCGGTGCGGGAGCTGGAGCCCCGGGTTGTCGGCCTTGACGACCGGGTCGTCCCAGTACTTCACGACGCCGGTGAAGATCTTGGTGACCACGTCTCCGGAGAGGCGGAGGTTGGTGACCCTCTTGCCGTTGACCGTCAGGTGGTACATGAAGGAGGTGCCGCCGGCCACGATCGGCATGTAGGCGTAACTGCCGGCGGACGGACGCTCGGCGGCCGACCCGTCGGTGGGGTTGGTCTGGAACGGGATGTCCGAGACCGCGAAGTCCACCGTCCCGCTGAGGAACTGACGGCGGCCGTCGGAGGAACCACTGCCCGCGTAACTGATGCGCATGCCGTACTGGTTGACGGCCTTGCGCCACTGCTCGATGGCGTTCTCGGCCCAGGTCGAACCGGCTCCGGCGACCGGGGTGTAGCTCTCGGCGGCGGCGGGCCCGGCCAGCGGGCCGGCCAGCAGCGCGGCGAGCGCGGTGAGTACCGCGCCCAGGGTTCCCAGTGCCCGCAGGCGCCGGAGAGGGACGGTGAGGTGGCTGGGCATCAGTCGTTCTCTCCGGAGGCGGGAGCGGGGGCAGGCGCGGCGGCGGTGCCGTGCGGCTGCGGGGTGGAGGCGTCCTCGAACAGGGACAGCCCCGACGCGGACGCGGACGTGTGCAGTTCGTCGAAGCGGGTGACGTCGCGGCGGGAGGCGCGGGCGGTACGGCGGGCCTGGCGGCGCGTCTGGTGGCCGGGGCCACGGCCGCCGATCACGCGGGCGATCACGAACAGCACCAGCACCATGGTCATGAGCACGGCCGCCGCGCCGAAACCACGGGCGATCATCTCCGGCTGCGGCGACTTGACGAAGTTGAAGACGGCCAGGGGCAGGGACACCATCGGCCCGGCGGTCGGGTCGGCGTTGAGCGCCGCCGTGAACCCGGCGGTCAGCAGCACGGGCGAGGTCTCGCCGATACCGCGCGCGGTGCCGAGGATGACGGCGGTGGCGAGCCCGGAGCGGGCGGTGGGCAGGACGACGTGCCACACCGTGCGCCAGCGCGGCGCGCCGAGCGCCTCCGCCGCCTCGGTGAGGGTGCCCGGTACGAGCCGCAGCACCACGTCCGAGGCGCGGATAACGATGGGCAGCATCATCACGCTGATCGCGAACCCGGCCGCCAGGCCCGACTTCTGCATGCCGAGGCCGAGGATCCAGACGGCGTACACCATCAGGCCGGCCACGATCGAGGGCAGCGCGGTCATCGCCTCGACGATGGTGCGCACGAACCGGGAGAAGCGCCCCGGGATCTGGTTGAGGTAGACGGCACAGGCGAGGCCGAGCGGCACGGTGATCGACAGCGCGATGGCGATCATGATCAGCGTGCCGATCATCGCGTGGGCGATGCCACCGTTGGTCAGCGGGTCGAGGGGGCCCGCCGCCTGCATGTCCTGGGTGAAGAAGTTGCCGTGCGGCAGGGCCTGCTTGCCGCGCCAGGCGGTGAACCCGACGACGAGGGTGAGGGCGACGAACAGCAGCGTGGCCGCCGTCCACAGCACAACGGTCATCACCCGGTCCCGAACGGCCTGCCCGTTCTCCTCGAACCCGGTCAGCACCGCGTAGACGGCGAGGAAGACCAGATAGGCGGTGACGGTGAAGCCCAGCATGCCGGAGAACGGCGCGAGTTCACCGAACAGCAGGATCGTGACGCACAGGGCGGAGGTGGCGGCACCGGCCAGCGACAGCACGGCGGAGCGGCCGACGCCACCGATACGGCGGGGTGTCTCGGGAACCTGCACGGTCTCGGGCGCACCGGACCCACCGGAGTCACCCGGAACATCACCCCCGACGGAGGTGGGCTCTGCTTTTTCCATGGCTACGACGGTCATCTCTTGCCTCAGCTCTGGGCGCCGGAGCGGGAGCGGGCCGCGACGGAGGAGGCGGTGAAGTTGACCGCCAGGGTGAGCAGGAACAGCGCCAGGCCCGCCGCCATCAGCGCCGACATCCCGAATTCGGAGGAGTCTCCGTAGTGCAGGGCGATCAGTGAGGAGACCGAGTTCGAGCCGGTCTGAAGGATGTGCGGCTGGATGGTGAAGACCGGCGAGATGATCAGGTAGACCGCGATGGTCTCGCCGAGCGCCCGGCCGAGCCCCAGCATCGTGCCGCCGATGATCCCGCCCTTGCCGTACGGCAGGACGACCGAGCGGATCATTCCCCACCGGGTGGCGCCGAGCGCGTAGGCGCCCTCCCGCTCACCGGCCGGGGCCTGCGAGAAGACCTCGCGCATCACCGAGCACTGGATCGGCGCGACCATGAGCGCGACGACGATGCCCGCGACGAACGTGGAAGCGGTGTACACGCTGTCGGAGGCGAGCGGATCGCCCGGCTTGACGCCGTCGACCGCGAACAGCGGTATCCAGCCGAACCAGTCGGACAGCCAGCGCGACAGCCCGATCACATGCTGCTGGAGGAAGAACAGGCCCCACAGCCCGTACACCACCGACGGTACGGCGGCCATCAGGTCGACCATGCTGACGAGCGTGCGGCGCAGCCCGCGCGGCGCCACGTCGGAGATGAACAGCGCGGTCCCGACGGCCAGCGGTACGGAGATGGCCACCGCGACGAGGGCGATCAGCAGGGTGCCGGTGAGTACGGCGGAGATGCCGAAGTTGTGAACGTCCGGCTGCCAAGCGGCAGTTGTGAGGAACGCGAATCCCCGGGCGTGCAGCGCCTGCCCCGCCCTCAGCAGCAGGAACAGCCCGACGGCCGCCATGATGGCCAGCACCACGACCCCGGTGGCCGTCAACTGGATCCGGAAGACCCGGTCACCGAACCCCCTGGCGGTGTAAAGCCGCCGAGGCACGGGTCTGTCGGGCTCCGATATGCCGGAACCCACCTGCGTGGACACCACGTACGCCCCTCAAGAATCGAACACGACTCTCCCCACGCCGTACGAACGCACCGCGCGGAGTGAGTCAATGGCCGAATCCTGACGTCCGGACGCGTCAGACATGGACGCCGGGTGAATGACCCATGTCAACCTGGTGGGCCAACTGTGGAGGCTCCCCCGGCATCTTGGGGCTTAAGGAACGTCTGAGACGCGTGACGCCCTCACCAACCCGGGATGGCTGAAACCACCACCCTGCCCCGGACGGGTCCCGTCCCGCCCGACCACGACGAACGGACCGGCTCAGCGGGTCCGTTCCTCCCCCACGGCGCCGATCCGCTCGTCCCCCGTGGCGAAGAACCGGCGCACATAGTCGTCGGACGGGAGCCGGCTCTCCCGCATCAGGGAGAACACCTCGGCGCCCTCCTCCGGGGAGTCGTACATGGCGTAAGCCTCGGCGAAGCCCGTGTACTCGACTCCGTCCAGGCCCTCGCAGTACTCGGCGGCCTCCGCCTCACCGCGCGCGATCGCCTCGTCCAGGGACCGGGCGACCCAGAGGGTCACCCTCTCCTCGTAGACCTCCAGGTCCCCATGCCGGAAAACACACCGGACGCCGTACCAGGACGGTTCGTTCAGGCCCTTCGGAGAGCTCACTCGCCCACCACCTCGAACCGCCACCGATGCACCGCCCGAGTAACCAACTCCGCCTCCGGCTCAGGGAGTTCGGGCAGGTCGGCGGCGTAGTCGGCGTCCCACCACGTGATGACGAGGACCCGGTCCCCCGGAGCCCTGAACGTCTCGCGGCGCACCGGCGGTACGGGCAGCGCCCGCGCCCGTGCCCAGGCGAGGAGTTCGTCCCCGCGTCCCTCGACGGCCCGCGCCTCCCACATCAACGCGACCGTCACGCGTACAGGTTCCCCTCGCCCGTCTCGTGCGCGTGATCGTGCGAGTTGCCGTGCGACTGTCCCGGCACATGCGGGTCGGTCACCGGCAGCGAGGAGTCCGCCGACAGGTCCCAGTCGGAGGGGGCCCGGTTGCGGGCGACCATCTCGGCGCCCAGCGCGGCCACCATGGCGCCGTTGTCCGTGCACAGCTTGGGCCTCGGCACCCGGAGCCGGATACCGGCCGCCTCGCACCGCTCCTGGGCGAGCGCCCGCAGCCGTGAGTTGGCGGCGACGCCCCCGCCGATCATCAGGTGGTCGACGCCCTCGTCCTTGCAGGCACGCACCGCCTTCCGGGTGAGTACGTCCACCACCGCCTCCTGGAAGGAGGCCGACACGTCACGCACCGGCACGTCCTCGCCCGCCGCCCGCTTCGCCTCGATCCAGCGGGCCACGGCCGTCTTGAGCCCGGAGAAGGAGAAGTCGTACGCCGGGTCGCGCGGCCCGGTCAGACCGCGCGGGAACGCGATGGCCTTCGGGTCGCCCTCGCGCGCGTACCGGTCGATGACGGGACCGCCGGGGAAGCCCAGGTTCAGCACCCGCGCGATCTTGTCGAAGGCCTCACCGGCCGCGTCGTCGATGGTCGCGCCCATCGGCCGCACGTCCGAGGTGATGTCCGAGGAGAGCAACAGCGACGAGTGCCCGCCGGACACCAGCAGGGCCATCGTCGGCTCCGGAAGCGGCCCGTGCTCCAGTTGGTCGACGCAGATGTGGGAGGCGAGGTGGTTCACCCCGTACAGGGGCTTGCCCAGCGCGTACGCGTACGCCTTCGCCGCCGAGACCCCGACCAGCAGCGCGCCCGCGAGCCCGGGACCGGCGGTGACGGCGATGCCGTCGAGGTCCTTCGGGCTCACCCCGGCTTCCTTCAGCGCCCGCTCGATGGTCGGCACCATCGCCTCCAGGTGCGCGCGCGAGGCCACCTCGGGCACGACACCCCCGAACCGGGCGTGCTCGTCGACGCTGGACGCGATGGCGTCCGCGAGGAGCGTGGTCCCCCGCACGACACCGACACCGGTCTCGTCGCAGGAGGTCTCGATGCCGAGGACGAGTGGTTCGTCCTTGCGGTCAGCCATTGCTCTCGGTTCCTTGTACGTCGTTTTGCTGTACGTCGATGTCCTGGGCGCCGGAATCCCTCGCCGGCACCGATGCCGCCGGGTCGCGCAGCCGCATCACCAGGGCGTCGACGTTCCCTGGCTGGTAGTAGCCGCGTCGGAACCCGATGGGCTCGAAGCCGAACCTCTCGTACAGCTTCTGCGCGCGCACGTTGTCGACCCGGCATTCGAGCATCACCTCGGCGCACTCGAACGCGGTCGCCGACCGCAGCAGCTCGGTCAGCAGCACGGCGCCGAGGCCGGTGCCCCAGTGTTCGCGGGCGACGGCGATCGTCTGTACGTCGGCCACGTCCCCGGCGGCGGCGAGCCCCGCGTACCCGATGATCCGCCGGCCTCCGCCCGCCGCGCCCTCCTCGTCCTCCTGCTCGGCGACGAAGTACCGCCGGGTCGCCTCCGGACCCCTCGCGTGGGCCAGGTCCGACCAGAACATGCCCCGGGACCAGGCGTCCTCGGGGAAGAGGGCCTTCTCCAGCTCCAGCACGGGCTCGATGTCCCACCAGCGCATCTCGCGCAGCACGGCAGTCGTCACTTGGGCGTGACCACCTTGTAGTTCTTGGGGACCTGGGCGTCGGGCCGGCGCAGGTAGAGCGGCCGGGGGGCCGGGAGTTCGACGCCCGCCGCCAGCCGTTCGGCGGCCAGTGAGGCGAGGGCGGCGGCGGAGACGTGCTCGGGTGCGTGCGCGTCCGGGAAGGTGTCCGGGTAGAGCAGGGCGCCCGCGCCGACGGCGGGCAGGCCCGCGACCTGGTCGGCGATGTCCGCCGGCCGGTCGACGGACGGCTCCGTGACCCTCGTACGGGAGTCGCTGTAGCGCGCCCAGTAGACCTCCTTGCGGCGGGCGTCGGTAGCCACGACAAAGGGGCCACCCCCTGCGGTCTCCTCGACCTCGGCGGCGTACGCCAGGCCGTCCAGGGTGCAGACGCCGTACACGGGGACGCCGAGCGCGAGTCCGAAGGTGTCGGCGGTCATCAGGCCGACGCGCAGCCCGGTGTAGGGGCCGGGGCCGATGCCGACGACGACGCCGGTGACGGCGTCGAGGGCCGTGCCCGCCTCGGCGAGGACGCGGTCGACGGCGGGCAGCAGCAGTTCCCCGTGCCGGCGCGCGTCGACCTGGGCCGACGCGGCGACGACGGCCGTCCCGTCGTGCAGGGCGACCGTGACGGCCGGGGTGGCGGTATCCAGAGCGAGCAAGAGCACGCGAACAGCCTACGGCGCCCGCGCCCCCCGTACGGCCGTCCCGTTCGTCGTCCCGGCTGCTGCTACCGTCGCCGCAAAACGGGACGTACAAGACGAAGAGGTGGACGCCGGTGACCAGGAGCAGCGCGGGATTCGTGGCCGGGCTCACCGCCACGGCACTCGCCGGGGTCGGCTTCCTCGCCTACCAGGCCTCGGCGAACGCCCCGCAGCGCCCGGGCGCCGAACACGTGTCCCCCTCGGCGCCGGTGACCACCGCGAAGGCCCCCCGGGACACCCGGCACCCCGACGCCCTGCCGACCGGCTCGGGAACGGGCAGGCGGGTCGTGTACTCCCTGGACGACGACCGGGTGTGGATCGTCGGCGACAACGGCCGCGCGCTCCGCTCGTTCCCCGTCGCGCCGGGCACGGTGGACCCGGAACCGGGCAGCTACCAGGTCACGTCCCGCTCGAACTCGATCATGGGGACCGACGGCGCCCCGATCGAGCACGTCGTGCGGTTCACCGGCGTGGACGGCGTGGGCATCGGCTTCAGCGCGGCGGTGAACGGCTCGCCCCCGCCGCAGGACCCGGAGGCCCTCACCGGCGGCATCCGGGAGACCCGGCCGGACGGGGACGCGATGTGGGAGTTCGCGACGATCGGCGAGAAGGTCGTCGTGATCCGCTGAACGTCGTGATCCGCTGAACGGGCTACGCGGCCTTGGGGTGCCTTACGGGCGCTTTGGGTGCGTCGGGGGCGCGCGGAGGCGTGGAGACCGCGCGGGCGGCGGCGCCCGCCGCCAGCAGTTCACGCATGGACACCCCGGGAACGACGCACGGCTCCGACTTCGCCATCGGCTCGGGCGTGCTCTCGGTAGCCGACATGGACGCCTCCAGAAGCTCGGGGGCGGGCGTAGTTAGGTAAACCTAACTACGAATTGGATACCATGTGACCACGCGCGGGACACGCGACGCAACATCTTGCCGACGGATTGTCGGAACATTCACGCGACCGTTCACGCAGCCCTTGACCCGTTCACGCAGCCCCTGACCCGTTCATACGGCGCCCAGGTCAACCGCCGCCCACCGCTCACCCACACCCATGAGGGTGACGTGCCGTACCTCGTCCGTGGTGTCTCCGACCGCCCGGTGGATGAGGAGATGGAGCCGGTCGTCGGTCAGCTCCTCGACCTTGCCCTCGCCCCACTCCACGACGACGACGGACTCGGGCAGCGAGACGTCGAGGTCGAGATCCTCCATGTCGTCGAGACCGCCGCCCAGCCGGTACGCGTCCACGTGGACGAGCGGCGGGCCGTCGCCGAGGGAGGGGTGGACGCGGGCGATCACAAAGGTGGGCGAGGTGACCGCGCCCCGGACCCCGAGCCCCTCGCCGAGCCCGCGCGTCAGCGTCGTCTTGCCCGCGCCCAGCTCACCGGTGAGCATCACGAGGTCCCCGGCCCGCAGCCGCCCGGCGAGCCGGCGACCCAGCTCCCGCATCTCGTCGGGCGAATGGACGGTCACCTCGAAGGACGAGGAGGGAGAGGAGGGAGAGGAGGGAGAGGCGGGCGCGGCGGGAGAGGCGGCCATGGGAACCGGGAGGGAGGGCGACTCAGCCCGGCCGTCGCGCGCTGCTGCTGCTGGTGCTTCCATAACCGGAAACGGTAGCCCCTGCCGGCACGGCACCCGCGCGCGTGAGCAGGTCGGCGAGCCGGTCGGTGACCGCCTCCGGGTGCTCCAGCATCACCAGGTGCCCGGCGTCCGGCACGAGGACCAGTTCGGCGTCCGGCAGCAGGTCGGAGATGGCCTCGCTGTGCCCGCTGGGCGTGACGAGGTCGCCGACCCCGGCCAGCACCAGCACCGGCAGGTCCTTGAAGTGGCCGAGGGCCTCGGTCTTGTCGTGCTCGGTGAAGGCCGGGTAGAACTCGGCGACGACGTCGATGGGCGTGCTCTCGATCATCCGTTCGGCGAACCGGACGACGGCGGGATCGACGTCCCGTGACGAGAACGAGTACCGCTTGATGATCCCGGCGAAGAGATCGGCGGTGACCCGCCGCCCCCGCTCCACCCACTCGGCCTGCTGCCCCAGCGCCCTCAGCACGCTGGGCAGCACCCGCCGTACGGCGTTCACGCCCGCGACCGGCAGTCCGTAGTTGACCTCGCCGAGCCGCCCGGCCGACGTACCGACGAAGGCGACCGCGACGACCCGGTCCCGTACGAGGTCCGGGTACTGGTCGGCGAGGGCCATGACGGTCATCCCGCCCATGGAGTGCCCGACGAGCACGATCGGCCCCTCGGGCACGGCGGCGTCGAGGACGGCCTTCAGGTCCCGCCCGAGCTGGTTGATGGAGACGGGCACGCCGTCGCCGTGCTGAGCGACACCGCGCCCGGATCGCCCATGGCTGCGCTGGTCCCAGTACACACTCCGCACAACCCCGCGCAGGGCGGCCCGCTGGAAGTGCCAGGAGTCCTGGCTGAGGCAGTAGCCGTGACTGAACACGACGGTGACGGGGGCCGGGGCCTTACGGCCGAAGAGCCGGCGCCGGCGCGGGGTGAGCGCGGGCGCGGCGGCCGGGTCGACGTCGTCGACCTCGTAGTACAGCTCGGTGCCGTCGTCGGCGTACGCCTTGCCCGGGGTGCCGCGCAGCACGCCGTACGGGCCTGTCGAGTCGAGCGCGAGCCGCGCCTTCTCGCGCATCCCGCGCCCCACGGTGAGCCGCTCGACGGCGACACCCGCCGCGGCACCGGCGGCGACCACACCTATGGCGACGCCCGCGATGCCGGTCACCCGGCGCCACCCCCCGGCCGCTTCCGCGGCGGAGGCCACGGCCGCCGTGGCGGCGCTCGCGACGACCTCCGCACTGCTCTCGCTCACGTACCGCTCCTCGCTGGATTTACCACTGAAATTACGGGCTTGCCGAAGTACTTGCTTCACTACTTGCTTCAGTACTTGCTTCAGTACTTGCTGACGTACCTATTGAAGTAGAAGTCACCGGAGATGCCGCAGCGGCCGGGCGGGTTACTCGTGCCGCCGAGCGGCGGAACCCCAGCACCCGTCTACCGCTCTTCTCCCTCTCCCTCTTCCTCGTTCTCGTTCTCGTTCACATAGACGCGAGGCACCCGGGTGCCGACGCGCGTGACGATTTCGTACGCGATCGTCCCGGCCGCCTGTGCCCAGTCCTCGGCGGTGGGCTCGCCGCGGTCGCCGGGCCCGAAGAGCAGGACCTCCGCGCCGGCCTCGGGCTCGTCGCCCCCCAGATCGACGACGAACTGGTCCATGGCGACCCGCCCGGCCACGGTCCGCCACTTCCCGCCGATCAGGACGGGCCCGGTGCCGGAGGCGTGGCGCGGGATGCCGTCCGCGTAGCCGACGGGGACGAGGCCGAGGGTGGTGGCGCCGGGGGTGACGTAGTGGTGCCCGTAACTGACACCGTGCCCGCCGGGTACGTGCTTGACCAGCGCGAGCGAGGCGGCCAGCGTCATCACGGGACGGAGCCCGAGATCGGCGGCGGTCCCGATCTCGGGACTCGGCGAGATCCCGTACACGGCCACCCCCGTCCGTACGAGGTCGAAGTGCGTGTCCGGACGGCTGAGCACGGCGGGCGAGTTGGCGAGGTGCCGCACCTCGGGCCGCAGTCCGTGCCGCTCGGCATACGCGATCATCTCGTGGAACCGGGTGAGCTGCCCGTCGACGGAGGAATGGTCGGGCTCATCGGCGCAAGCGAGATGAGACCAAAGCCCGGTCACCCTGATGAGCCCGTCCCGCTCGGCACGCAGCGCGGCGGCGACGAGCGCGCACCAGTCGTCCCCAGGCTGACAGCCACCGCGCCCGAGCCCGGTATCGGCCTTGAGCTGCACCCGAGCGGGCCGCCGAGCGGCCCTGGCAGCGTCAGCAACCTCCCGCAGGGCCCACATGGCGCCCACCGACACGTCGATGTCGGCCTCGATGGCCTCCTGCCAGGGCCCGCCGGGTGTCCAGAGCCAGCACATGACCCGGACATGCCGGGGCACCCCGGAGGCCGGCTGCCGCAGGGCGAGCGCCTCCTCGGGGGTGGCGGTACCGAGCCACTCGGCGCCCGCCTCGGCGGCGGCCCGAGCACAGCGAAGCGCCCCATGCCCGTACCCGTCGGCCTTGACGACGGCCATCAGGGCGGCACCGCGCGTGCGGGCACGCAGGGTCCGTACGTTGGCCCGCAGGGCGGCCAGGTCGATCTCGGCGCGGGCTCGCAGGGCGACGGCCGGCGGGGCTGCTGTCTCACTCATGGCGCCCCCAGTGTCTCAGAGGGACCGCGAAACACATCCGCGGCTACCCCACGGCCAGCCGCCCCAACACATAGCGGAGTTTCCCACC